>JAICJM010000028.1 GCA_025928435.1 Thermoleophilia bacterium | reverse complement strand
TTACGCGCGTGCACATCCAACCCGATCCACGTACCCTGACTCATACCGGCGCCTCCCGTAACTGCGGCTCTACCGCCGCGCCAACCGCGACGGCAACCCGCGCCAACTTACGAGCGAGGCGCCGGGTCACGCTCCATATGGTCTAGGCCGCGCGGTATCTCAGCCGCCGCGGTCCAGCTTGCGGTGATATGGAGCCGCTCGGTCTACGTGACGTCGATGGGAGGACGTTGCTCAAGTGCCCGTCGCCGCTGCTGGTATTCGTCCAGGTCGATCTCGCCGCGCGCGAAGCGCTCATCCAGCATGTCGCGGGCCGTCGTGCCTGGCAGTTCGGAGTGCACCTCGTGCCGTAAGGCGCCGCGGCCCCACTGGACGGCGCTCCAGGCGATGACGCCGAGGAAGCCGACCCACACCACCGACCAGACGATCATCATCGCCCAGCCCCAACCGTTCATGTGATCCCAGTACATGTCCGCAGGCTGCCGCTGCACTGGCTCGGTCGCATCGGGGTCTGCACGGATCGTGTTGGTGGCAAAGCCGCATGCCAGTTAGGGAGCAGCGCGGATGCGCCCGCCCAGGGGCCCGCCGTACGGTCAGACAACGGAAATCATGTGGAGAGTCATCCGGGGAGGTGACTGAGATGAAGGGCCTGAAGGCACTCGGAGTTGGAGCCGCCGTCGTCGTGGTTCTGTTCGCGGTACCGGTGTCGGCGGTCGCGCTGCTACTGGCGGTGGGACATGACGACCAGGCGACCACGCAAACTACGACGATGCCGCACATGTCATCCACCGGAATGGGCGCCATGGCACCCTCGACGACCGCGGCCACGACCACGGCCGTCGCTTATCAGCTGACCATCCTGCATGTACAGAAGGGCTGCCACGTCTGGTCTGACGGCACGTCGCAGACGCCGATGCTTCAGCTGTCGATGAAGCCCGGCCAGATGCTGCGGATCATGAACCAAGACGTGGACATGCATCGGATGGTCGAGTTGTCGGGGCCGATGATGACGCTCGGCGCGCCAATGAAGACCGGCCAGAGCGAGTCGCTCACCTTCACCAAGCCCGGCACGTACCGGTTCCACACCAAGTCCTCCGCGATGATGGGCATGCCCGAGGTCGCCACCACCGGCCCGGACAACACTCTGCGGCTGACGGTCGTCGTCGGCTGAAGCTCCTCCCCGGAGATAGCGCCGCCGCCCCTCAAGAATCTGCCAGGGGCGGCGGCGCCGTTTCCGGTGGCGACGCTCGGACGACCGCGACTCGCCTCTCGAAACCCGGCGCGGTACCGTGGGCGCATGCACCTGCCTGCCCGCCGGACCCGCGCCTCGGTGATGGTCGCGGTGGCGTCGCTTGCGTCCGGCTGTCTCGGGTCCGGGTCGCCGCACACGCAGGGTACGCACCGATGCCACCTTCACTCCAGCACCATCGTGTCGGCCCGGACGGCGCACTACCAGCTCTTGGTCGGGTTGGGTCCGGCTCAGTTGATTACTCCGAGCGGCGGAGCACCGGTGTCGCCAGTCTCTACCGAGGCCAGCTCCTCGACGGCTGCGGCCACGACGGCCTCGAGTCGTGTCCACCTGGACGTCGAGGTTTGCACGCCTAGCGGCGTCCCTGCCGAGCTTCCCTCAGTCCCAGTGGTTCGGCTCACGGATGGCGGGGTGGCGTCGATCGACGTGCCGGTCATGCGCTTGCGACGGGTCGATGAGGACGAGCCGGCGCACTTCGGCGCCAACATCGCCATGGTCGGCGACGGGCCGCTGCTTGCCGTGGTCACCGTCGAGGGCGAGCAGACGAGCTTGGTTTTGCGGGCTCCATCGGCCCAGGCAAGTCCGTAGTTATCCGCGATCGGTTGTGGGGCGTTCCCCGACGTGCGACATACCCCACGGGCGTATCGTCCGCGGTGAAAGGAGGTCACCGTGAAAAATATGAGCACCCACATGATCGCGTGCATCGCCCTCATCGGTCTCGGCGCTGTTTTGCTGGTCGCCGGCGTCACCGGAGCGTGGGTCTTGCTGCCGCTGCTGGGCTGCATGCTGATGATGTGGATGATGATGGGTTGGATGATGTGGATGATGATGGGCGGCATGGGCCATGGCGACAAGAAGTGACCTGGCCGCCGCTTCGCATCAACCCGCCCGTCGAACGCTGACCGCGCGGCTCGGCGCGGCCGCGATGGCGGTATGGGGCGCCTTCACCGGCGTCCTGCCGCACGTGCTTCATCACGTCGGCCCGCTGGCCGGCGCCGCCGTGGTGGCGGGTGCCACCGGCAAGGTCGTGTTCGGCCTGATCGGGCTGGTCGTCGCCATCCCGTTCCTGCGCCGGCTGTACCGACGCTTCCACACCTGGATCGCACCGGCGATCGCACTCGGGGTCTTCGTGGTCGCCTTCGGGATCTCGACGTTCGTGATCGGCCCCGCCATCAGCGGAAACGACACCCCCGCCAAGCCGGGCATCCAGCAGCCCTCCGGCCACACCAGCCACCACAGCCCCTAAACCGAATCGAGAGAAGCACCATGACTCAGCAGCCGACACAAGTCACCGCTCCGCCCCGGGTTACCTCCGAGCGTGACGCCGAGTCCTGCCCGGTTGTCGGTCATTGCGTGCTTCGAGTGGACGACCTGGTGAAGAGCTTCCATCGCGGCATCCCGCCCCGACGGCGCACGGTCGAGGTGCTCAAGGGCGCCAGCCTGATGGTGTGCTCGGGCGAGTTGGTCGGCCTGGTGGGTGAGAACGGATCGGGCAAGAGCACGCTGATGCAGATCGTGGTCGGCATGCTCGGCCGCGACGCCGGCCAGGTCGGGCGGCTGGGTCGGGTCGGCTCGGCTACTGCCCCCAGGTGCCGATGCTGTGGGACAAGCTGACCGTCGACGAGCACTTCGCGCTCTTCGCCCGCGCCTACGGCCTCGACGACAAGGCCCGCGACCAGGCGGTCGCCGACCTGGCCTCGGAGCTGCGCTTCGAACGCTACCGCCCATACCGGGTGGAGGAGCTCTCCGGCGGCACCCGCCAGAAACTGAACCTCGCGCTGGCGCTGATGCACGACCCGGCCATCCTGCTCCTGGACGAGCCCTACAGCGGCTTTGATTGGAAGACCTACCTGCGCTTCTGGGAGATGTCGGAGCGCCTCCGCGATGCCGGCATGGGCATCCTGATCGTCTCCCACTTCCTCACCGAGCGTGATCGCCTCAAACGTGTCTATGCCCTCCACGACGGCAAGGCGGTGGAAGAGTGACCGCCATCGCCTCAACCAGCGGCAGCTTCGTGCGCGAGCAGCTGCGCGCGCCACTGACCCTCGTCCTGCTGATCATGATCCCGGCGTTCTTCGTCCTGATCTTCGCCGACGTGCTGGGCGAGTTCGCGAAGGCGCTGGGCGGAACACTCGCCACCCAGTCGGCGACGTCGATCAGCGCCGGCTGGGCAGCCGCCTTCCTCTCAGGCGCGCTGGCCTTCTTCCAGGTCAGCTCCTCACGCGGCGCCGACCGTAGGCTGGCCGCCGCCGGCCTTGGCCCGGCCCGGGTGGCGCTCTCGCGGATCACCGCCGCGCTGGCGCTCGGCGCCATCGTCAGCGCCGCGGCGTTCGTCACCCTGTGGCTTCGAAGCGGCATCGGCCACCCCCTGCACGCCCTGGTCGCCATCTTCGCCTTTGCTGCCATCTACATCGGCATCGGCGCGCTGATCGGCGCCTTCGTCTCCGGCCAGCTCGAGGGCTCGCTGCTGGTCGTGCTCGCGTTCGTGCTGGATGCCTTCTCCGGCCCGCAGATGACCAGCAGCGGCGGAGCCGGCGCCTTCGTCACCCCGACCCGGGACGCCGCCAACCTGCTGATCGCCGCCGGCGGCGCCCATGGCTCCCCCGCAAGCGTCTGGGCCGACGTGGCCGCCGTCTCGCTGGGCGCGCTTGCCGTCGCCTTGGCAGCCTTCTGGCTCGTAGCCCGCACGAGGAGTGTGTAGCCATGCTGACCGCGCGCACTCGGATGGCGACGGCGATGGCGTTCCGCGACCAGCTGCGCCGTCCGCTGGTGCTGATCCTGATGATTGTCGTGCCGGCCTACGTGGTCATCCGCAGCGTCGCCCAGACCCAGCCCACCCCGCGACGGATCGAGCTCCCCGGCGGCGAGTGGGTGATAACGACCATGAAGGCCGTCCACGGGCCGGAGATGGCCAAGATCAGCGTCGCCTTCGTCGCCGCCCTCGTGGGCGTATTCGTCATGCAATCGGCACTTCAGGGCGACCGTCGCCTCGTCGTCGCCGGCTTCCGCGCCAGCGAAGCCGTGCTGGCACGCATGGCCGTCGTCCTTGCCGTGACCGGCATCGCCGTCACCGTGGCCGCGGTCGTGACCGGCCTCAAGGTCACGATCGTCTCCTGGCCGCCAGTGATCGCCGCACTCATCCTCACCGGCCTCATCTACGCCGGCATCGGCGCCCTGGTGGGAGTGCTCTTGGACAAGCTCGACGCCACCTACCTGATCCTCTTCCTGGCCATGACCGACCTGGGCGTCGTGCAGACGCCCATGTTCCACGCCCGCCCCGCCACCTGGGCGCCGCTGCTGCCCGGATACGGGCCCACCCGGGTCATGTTCGACGGCGCCTACTCGAGCCACTTCCACGCCACCGGCGAGCTCCTCATCGCCCTCGCCTGGGCGGTAGGACTTGCACTGGCCGTCTACCTGGTTTTGCGCCGATCGCTGGGAGCACGAACATGAGCCAGCTGACGTTCCCCGCCGGGCGCACAATGCCGCCGAACTCCCGACGGCGGTGCACCGCAACGCCGCCGGGCGTCGCTCCCGTTCGATGGTGGATCGCCGAGCCATGACCCCGGCGCCACTCGAGCACGCCGCGACGACCCTCACGCGAACCCAGGTCTTGCGCAGTCAACTCAGAGCCACGGCGACGTTGGTGGCCGCAGTACTGGTCGCGATGCTCGCTGGCGTGCACGCGACGTTCGTCCACGCCGTCGCGATCGTGGCCACGGCAACGGCAGTGGCCTACACACCGTTGATCTCTCGGACGTGTTTCCGCCTGCGCTTGGCGCTCGACGATGTGCTCGCAAGCGACGCCGAACTCCCGCCTCTCGCAGCACCGATCCAGTCAGCGCTTCGCCGCCG
Organism: Thermoleophilia bacterium; assembly: GCA_025928435.1. Next base: position 24,406 of record JAICJM010000028.1, on the reverse strand, counting down.
CGCCGCCGCGCTCACATCGATCCAGCGGCGCGAGCAAATGGCGCGGATGCTCCAGGTGTACGCGCGGATCGCCAAGAAGGATGCCAGGGCGCCGATCCTATACACGCCCGGTGTCGCCGCCGCCTTGTCACACAGCGACGAAGTGATCCGGTCGATCGCTGCCGGGCTGCGCACCGCACGTGACGTATGCGCGCTTGCCGCCCTCGACAGGTTCCTGGCAGCACCTCGAGAAGCAGGGGCTAGTGCGGACGCGACCCTACGACGAGTAGCGTTCGTGCTCGCATACGCCCTCCAAAGCCGTGAGCACCACCCACCTCATGACGCACCCTGGGCATCGCGAGAGGATTGTCCTACATGTGGGGAGCCTCCACTACGGGTCCGAGAAGTCGGTCGTCGAGCAGGTGCTCGCCCGCCGACTCACAGGTGAGGAGCGGCGTTGTGCTTCCTGCCGGGGAGCGCGGTCCGTGACCGCCGGCGCAGTCGAGGCGGACTCTCGTGGGCTGCCGGAACATCGTGACGGCCCGCCGCCGCACGGGGCCGGTCAGCGATCCGGGCCAGCTTGTGCGGGTGACTGCTCAACGAGCCGCCGTGGCCCGTAAGACGGTCGCCGGGATGTTGGTGGGATTCGCCGACCGGCTCGGCCAAGCTATCACGGGTGGACTGTACCCGCATCCAGCGACCGCGCGACCCTCAGCTGCCGCGACCACCCGACCGATCACGGCAGGAGCGACACACCCCCACTGCACCAGCGACTGGTCGTAGTCGTGGCCCGTCGTCAGCCCGTTGAAGCGTCCACGCCGCTGCAGCACTCGTCGTGGCAGGCGTCCGCGACGGGGACGACTGTTGAGGGCGCGCAGCAGCCGCAGGCGTCGCCGCGCCAGCTCGCCCGCCCTTCCCGCAGGGCGACGCCGGCGATGGCGAGAGCAGCGAGCGGGTCGGCCCACCACCAGCCGAAGACGGCGTTCGTTCCCAGGCCGATCAGCAGCGCGACGGACAGGTATGCGCAGAGCAGGTTCTGCGCGCTCTCGGACACGGTCGCGCTCGAACCCAGCTGCTCGCCGACCCGGCGCTTCGCGCGTGCCAGAAGCGGCATCGTCGGCGCCGTGAACGCCGCTAAGCCGATCCCAATCCAGCTCGCCTGGGGATGGTCACCCCCGATCAGGTCTCGGCCCGCCTCGAACGCGATGTAGACCGCGAGCACGAAGAAGGAGATCGCGATCAGCTGCTGAGCACGACGCTCGGCCCGCTCGCCGTCACCGACCCGCCGCCCCGTAAACAGCCACACGATCACGGTACCCGCAACCACCTCGACCAGACTGTCCAAGCCGAAGCCGATCAACGCGATCGAACCAGCCGCCACGCCCGCACCGACGGCGATCGCAAACTCGACCAGGTGCCACGCGTTGCCGCCCCACGCCAACAGCCGGGCGCGGCGCATCAGGGCCGCCCTGTCGCCGCTCGGTGCCGCCGGGCGGGGGCGTAGCTCGACCAGCGGAAGGCCGCTCACGCCTGCACCTCAGACAGGTCAGAGACCACAGCGTCCAGCAGCCGACGGCCGGGCTCGGTGAGCTCATACATGACCATCTTCCCGTCCCGGCGCGACGTCACGAGACCGGCCCGGCGCAGCGCGCGCAGGTGATGGGAGACGAGGTTTTGGCTGCGTTCGCTGATCCAGGCCAGGTCGCACACACACAGCTCCCCGCCGCCGCCGAGCGCGCTCGCGATCTCGAGCCTGGTCGCGTCGCCCAACGCGGCCGCTACGCCCGCGGCGCACTTCATCACCTCCCGCGGCGGCCGGGCGAGCCGCAGCTGCTCAGCACGAGGCAGGTCCAGGCACAGCAGGTCGCAGCGGTCGTCAGCCATGCCATCATCATAACCGTCATTGATATGAGACCGCGGCGACGCGTCGAGCAGGCTGGTGCGACCCGTGCCCAGGTCGTCGCCGGCGCCCCCAAGAAGGCCATCCTGGTGATTCCGACCGAGCTCCTCCATGCGGACAAGGATCACCGCCCTCCCGGTATTGTCCACTGGATGAGTGGGAATGATCTTGCCGGGCGCGTTGATCGCGTTTGGGATCGCGGTGCTGACGACGCCAGCCGGCGTCTCGGGGGCTGTCTTGCTGCTGCCGGTGCAGGTCAGCATCCTGGGGACGCCGAGCCCGGCGATTACGCCGACGAACCTGCTCTACAACGTGATCGCGACACCAGGTGGCTTGGTTCGGTACTGGAGAACGGGCGCACTGAGCGGCGGCCTGGCACGCACGCTGGCGCTGGGCACGCTTCCCGGCGTGATCATCGGCGCGGTCATCCGGGTTGAGTATCTGGCCGGCCCAAAGGCGTTCTTGGTGATCGTCGCGATCGTGCTTCTGCCGTTGGGCGCGTGGCTGGCCACCCGTGGTGCGCGAAGGCCGGAAGCGACAGACCCCAACGCCGCCCCGGTCCGTCGGTCTTCGTCTGGCGTGTTCGCGCTTGCCGTGGCGGTGGGGGTAATCGGCGGTATCTATGGCATCGGTGGAGGGTCGATCCTCGCCCCGATCCTGCTCGCGCTCGGCTTCACCATCTACGACGTCGCGGGTGCGGCGCTGGCGGCGACCTTTCTCACCTCAGTCGCCGGCGTCGTCACCTACCAACTGCTGCAGCTGCGCCATGGCGGCAGCATCGCGCCCGATTGGACGCTCGGCCTGGCCATGGGCGCCGGCGGCCTCGCCGGCAGCTACGTCGGCGCCCGTCTTCAGCCACACTTACCAGAGACGCTCATCCGTCGCAGCCTCGGCATCCTCGTCCTGGCAGTCGCCGTGCGATACCTGTCGGAAGGACTCGGCATCGGATAGACGGCCCACCGTCGAGCGACCGAACATGGCGCGGTCACTGGCTCGACGCGGACAATGGTGTAGCACCTGCGAGCGCGTCGTCTGGTTCGGCGTCGTTGCCCCGCTTGAGGATGCGGCTCTCCCACAACCCGCCGCGCTGTTGGTGGGTCGTCCGGTAGCCCTGCGACTCGGCGAGCTCGACCATCCGTGCGAGCGGGTGGACATAGGCGCGGAACGCGACGCGGCGCAGTCGAAGCCACGCGTTCATGCCCCAGAAGCCGAGTTTGACCCACCACGACTCGCGGGGGACGGTGATGGCGACGCGGCCGTGGGCGTGACTGCACGCCGCGATGATGAGCGCGTCGGAGTCGGGGTAGCAGCAGATGACGCGGTGCATGATCACGATGTCTGCGGGCACGGTCTGGTCTGAGTGCTGGGCGAAGTCGCCGATTTGGCGCTCGACGCGTGCGCCCAGGTTGTGCTCGGTGATGAGGGTGCTGGCAGTGGCCTCGTAGGTCTCGATGATCTCGACGTTGGCGGCGTGGCTCGCCCCAGCCTCGAGCAGCTGGATCTGGACGTCGCCGATGCCACCGCCGACCTCGAGCACCGACGCGCCGCTGACCCCGTCGGCCTTGAGCGCGTCAAAGAGCCATTGAGCGGAAGCGGTGAGGCCCTTACGGCGGTAGCGGCGGGCGTCCCGTTCTGCGGCCTTGGCGCCGAAGATGGTGCGGTACCCGGTCGGTGTGCAGCAGCTCATCGGTCAGCTTCTAGGCGCGGGACGGGGTTCCCATCGGCGGCGCGGCGGGATTGGGCTGCCAGGTCGTCGCCACGACGACGAGGCCACTCCCAGCGGTGAGCGCGGCGACCAGGATGATGGCCGTGTCGGGACTGGTCAGATCGGTGCCGATGCCGGCGATGAGCGCGCCGAGCGCGAACCCGAAGTCGCGCCAGAAGCGGTAGACGCCGACGACGCGGGCGCGGTCGCGGGGCTGGGTGGCGTCGGAGACGGCGGCGATCAGCGTCGGGTAGACCATGGCAGTGCCAGCGCCCAGGATGGCCGCTGCAATGACCGATGGTGGGAAGGCGCCGTTCCCCGCTACAAGGATGGCAAGCGCGGCCGCCTGGACGAGCATCCCGCTTGCGATGAGCGGCTTGCGGCCGGTGTGGTCGCTGAGCCAGCCGGTGACGAGCTGGCCGGCACCCCATACGACCGGGTAGACCGCCGCGACGATCGCGATGTCCTGGTCGCTGGCGCCATGCGCCGCCAAAAACAGTGGTGCCAGGCCCCAGGCGAGGGCGTCGTTCAGGTTGTTGACCAGGCCGGCCTGGCTGCACGAGCGCAGCACCGGGTCGCGCAGGCTGGCCTCGGCGAAGGCGGTCCGCAGCGTGTGGGCCTCTGTGGCGGTTGAGTCGTGGTCGCGCTGCTCGAGCGCGACGTAGGCGCCGGTATCGCGGACAAACACGATGGCGATGATCGTGCCGGTGAGGGCGATGACGGCGGCTCCTACCCAGACGACGGTGCGGGGGGCGTAGCTGGCGGCGAGGACGCCGGTGACGAAGGCGGCCGCGGCGACTCCCAGGTACCCAGCAGCCTCGTTCAGACCCAATGCAAGACCGCGGCGGGCCGGGCCGGCCAGGTCGATCTTCATGTTCACGGTCATAGACCACGCGAGCCCCTGGTTGATACCGAGCAGGATGTTGGCGGCGACGATGAACCACCAGCTGGGCGCGAGCCCGATCAGCACCGGCACGGGCGCTGCGACCAGCCAGCCGACGACGAGGACGCGCTTTCGACCCCACCGCTCGGCGAGGCTCCCGGCGCTCAGGTTGGTAACGGCCTTGGCGACGCCGAACGCGAGCACGAAGGCCAGGATGGCGGTTTTGGAGTGCAGCCCGAAGTTACGCTCGCCGACCAGCGGCAGCACGCTTCGCTCCAGGCCGACCATCGCACCGACGAGCGCGTTCAGGCCGACGAGCAGCGAGAACTGGGCTGCGTTTGCGCGCAGCCCGAGCCGCACCGTTTGGTTCATGCCGGTGCGCCCGCTGCGCCGCGCCGGTTGGCGGCGACGATCCGCGCCTGCTCAGGCGGGGGCTTCGGCATGTCCTTCACCAGCGCGTCGGCAAACGCGTCGGCCTCAGGAAAGGCCACCATCGGATTGTGCGCCCGCTCGAAACCGATCGTGGAGATCGGGTTCGAGGAAAGCCCGCGGCCGCAGACGGATCCGCCATAGTGGCTGGGCAGGACGACCACGCCATCGGACAGTTCAAGGAGGCGCCCAAGCGATGCGTGAAGGACGCGGGCCCGGCCGGCGGCGTCGCCGGCGACATGCAGGTCGGGTCGTCCCACATCCCCGATCAAGAGCGAGTCGCCCGTGAATGCGAGCCACGGCTCATCGGTGCCGCGGCGTAGATCGGAGACGAGGTAGGCGTGATGGGCCGGGGCGTGTCCCGGCGTCGCCAGCGCCCGCACGTATGTGTTCCCCAGCTCGACAAGGTCGCCGTCGGCGAGCGGCGTGTGCTCGAACTCGACGCCGGCATCGGCAGGCAGATAGGCAGTCGCTCCGGCGCGCTCCACCAGCTCAGGCAGCCCCGAGACGTGGTCGGCCTGGACATGCGTCTCGAAGACGGCGACGATCGGATGCCCGACCTCGTCGGCGGCCGCCAGATAGCGGTCAACAAGATCGACGTGCGGGTCGACGACGGCCAGCGTCCCATGCGATGTGCAACCGAAGAGGTAGCTCGCGCACGAGGTCGCGTCGTTCAGGAACGGACGAAGCAGCATCACACACCTCCACCGGCCGCGACGGGCAAGCCGGCGCGACGCCACTCGGGGAAACCAACGTCCAGCCGGCGCGCCTCCACGCCACGGGCACGCAGGAGCCGCACCGCATCGTCGGCATAGACGCAATACGGGCCGCGGCAATAGGCAATCACCTCGCCGTCACCGGCGAGCTCCCCTCCCTGCGCGTCGAGCTCCTCCACGGGCGTCGAGCGCGCCCCGGCGATGTGGCCGGCCCGGTACTCGACCTCAGGCCGAACGTCCAACACCACCACCTGGCCGCGTGACAGCCGGTCTGCCAGCTCGGCGGCCGAGACCCGCTCGACATCGCCGCGATCACCGAGGTACTCGCCCGCAAGCACGGACACCTCGGCCACATGATGCGCCGCCACGTCGCGCACGGCGGCCCACAGCTCCGCCACCCGCTCGCCGGCCAGGCGGTACACCACCCTCGCGCCGTCACGACGCGACCGCACCAGGCCCGACCGCGCCAGCACGCGCAAGTGGTGCGAGGTGTTCGCAAGCGACTGACCGATCTCGCCGGCCACCTCGTCCACCGACCGCTCACCCTGGGCCAACACGTCCACGATCTCGGCGCGCCGCCCGTTGCCGAGCGCCTGGGCGACCGACGCGAACGCGTCGAAAAGCGCGGCCTTGGCCTGTCGGTCACTCACACATTCAAGCTATCACTTGACTGTTTGACCGTCAAACGTGGCGCGTCTGACGGCGACGAGTTACACCGCGGGCTTCGTCACTCGGATCGTGGAACCCATGGCGCCGTATTTCGCGGCCTTGCGGCGGGTGTCTTCAAAGGCCGAGCGGGCGTACGTGTCGATCAGCTCGCCCTGCCTGATGTCGATGTAGGCCCGCTCGACGAGCAGGCGCGCGTGCTCTCCCTCGAGCAACGCCCCGGCGATTCACCCGGTCCAGAGGTCGATGCGTCCGCGGGCGTCTTCCGAGACCTCTCGGTGGATGACGACGTCGGCAAGCTGGAGCTGGCCGCCCGGGCGAAGGACGCGATCGATCTCATCCATGACCGCGTCCTTGTCGGGGACGAGGTCGAGCACGCCGTTGGAGATGACCACGTCGACCGATGCGTCTTCGAGCGGGAGCCGCTCGATCAACGCCTCGTGCAGCTCGACGTTCGTGAGGCCCATCTCGGCGGCGCTCTCACGGGCACGCGTGAGCATCGTCGCGGTCATGTCGACGCCGATGGCGCGGCCGTCCGGCCCGGTCATCTGCGCGGCGATCAAAAGGTCCGTGCCGGCGCCGCAGCCGCGGTCAAGCACCACCTCGCCCGGCTGAACGCGCCCGAGGGTCCAGTGGCTGGCGACGCCGGCGAAGCTCTCGACCGTCCCGTCGGGGACGCGGGAGAGCTCGGGCTCGGGGTAGCCGAGCTCGTGCGCCCAGCGACGGCCGGTCGGGAAGATGAACTCCTGCTCTGGCTGGGTTGAGACGTCGGTGTAGGTCTTGCGGATCTCGGCGCGCAGGACGTCGACGTCCACGGGAGCCGTGGTATTCATGAGAGTGCCTTTCGGGCCCTGGGGTCAGTAGCTGAAGATCTCCGCGCGCTCCTCCCCGATCCACTCCCAGAGCGGGGTCGCACCGCCAAGCGTCGTGTTCCCGTTCAGCTGGCCGCGGTCGAGCTTGCGCGAGTTGAAGCAGATCGGACAGACGAGCAGCTCGCCACCGCCATCCGTGTACTGCTGGAAGAGCTGTGAGAGCGGCGGGCAGCCCTCGCAGGCGACTCCCTCAGCGTGACCGGGCAGGCCGAGGCGCACCGCCTCCTTCGTGAGGAACATCGTCACGCGCCGGCCCTGCTCGACCGCCGCGGTCCCGACGAGGAACGCAACGGTCACCCGCTCGGGATCCTCCAGCCCGGTCGCGAGGTTGATGACCACCTTGCCGTTCGCCACAGCCGCCTCCATTCGCTTGCCGTCAGGACCGACGGTAAGCAGCAGCGGCCAGCGCGGCTATACGGAGTTCTCCCTATACAGCCTGAGCCGGCTCGGCGACGGCCAGACCGTGCCTGGCCGCAAAGAGCGTGGCGCCTGCACGAGTCGAGACGCCGATCTTCCCGTAGATGTGCTGGATGTGCTGGTCGGCCGTCTTCGGCGAGATGCCCAGCCGATGCGCGATCTGCTTGGTCATCATTCCGCCCGCGAGCAGTCCCAGCACCTCCGCCTCGCGGTCGGTCAAGCCGCTCGGCCGCGGTGCCGACAGCCGACCCGCTTCCTGGCCGGCCGCCTCGAGTACCGCTCCGACGGCCGTCGCGTCCAGACGGCCGGCACCCACCTCCCCGCGCAACAGCTCCGCTGCCACGGCCGGATCGTGCGCCGGACGGTGCGGCCGCGGCTCGATCATCGCCCTGTACGCGTCGGCGGCCGCGAAGACGCGGTCGCACGCCGACAGGTCACCGGCGCGGGCGCCCCGCGGATAGCCGGAACCATCCAATCGCTCCTGATGCCGGCCGGCGACCTGGCCGAGCGAGCGCAGTAGCTCCGGCTGCTGCAGCACCCGCTCGGCGTAGTACGGATGCAGGCGCGCCTTCTCCTGCTCGTCGCGCGAGAGCGGGCCTGGCTTGTTCCAGATGCTTGCCGTCACCGCGACACGCCCGACGTTGTGAATGAACCCGACCCTGCGCAGGACGAGACAGTCCGTCTCGTCCAGGCCCGCCAGCTCGCCTGCGGCCGCCGCGAGCTCGGCCACCGCGGCGGAATGACCGAGCGTGTAGGGGATCGTCAGATCGGAGAAGTCTCCGAACACCCGTAGCCCCTCATCGACCAGATCGCCCTCGAGGATCGCCGGAGCCCCCGGCTCCGCCCCCATCGTCACATCCCAGATAGCATCGCCATCCAGACCGTCGAGAAGCTCTGGCGCCGCATGGCAGAACGCGTCTGCGATAGCCGGATCGAGCGACGCCCCGGCCCGCCGACGCACCACCGCGACGGCGCGTTCCAACCCGCCGAGGCCGTGCTGAAGATCGGCGTCCTCCGCGACCTGCATGACCCGCACGGGGAGTGGCACCTCATCGCCTCGGTGGCCGACGGGAAAGCCTTTTCCGTCCCAGCGCTCGAACACGTCGCCGAGCGCCGCCTGGATCTTCCCTCCAAGGCCGAGATGAAGCGCGTACACCTGCGTCATCTCGCAGTGCCCGGCAGTGCCCTTCCGGAACGCGTCCTGCAGCTGCACCAGCGCACGCGCAACCGCCACCGCCCGCCAACGAGCCGGCTCACCGGCACGCATCGTGCGCGCAATCGCCAGAAACACCTCCGCGCGCGAGCCGTACAGGACCGGCGCCATCGCAGCACGCACGGCGATCTCGTCGCCAAAGAGCGCGGCGTCGAGATGCGACTCCGCCGTGCACCCCGCATACCGAAGAAGCGCGACGTAGTAGACCTCCCGCCGGGCCTTATCGTCCAGACCGAGCACCTCTGCCAGCCGAACTCCGATCACGGTCGTCCGAAGCCCATGCTCCAAAGGCTCGCCGACACCTAGATCGGTGGCCAGCGACAGCGCGCCGATCAGCTCGGCTGCGCGAAGCGACTCCTGCACACCTCGTCGAACACGTCGCGGATCACCGACGTTCTCTACCACCGATCGTCACTCCCCGGGCCCGTCGTCCCCTACCCACGCATGCACCGGCAGGCCGGCTTCACGCCAGCCTTCGAACCCGTCGATCAGATCGGTTGCATTCGTGATGCCGAGGTCATGGAGGCCTGCGGCAGCCAGGCTCGACTGATAGCCCTGGGCGCACATGAGGATCAGCGGACCGCGACACTCTCCCAGACGTGGGTCTCGCCACGGGCTGCGCGGGTCGACGCGCCACTCGAGGACGTTGCGCTCGATCCCGATCGCGCCCGGTACCAGCCCGTCGCGCTGTTGTTGGCACGCGCAGCGGATGTCGATGATGAGCGCGCCGTGGGCAGTTACCTCGTGCGCGCGCGAGGCCGTCACCCGGTGAAGGCGGCTGCGCGCACGCTCAAGGAGCTCATCCACGGACATCGCGTCCATGTTGAAAAAGTATCAAGCTGGAGGGATGACTGCTCTCCCCGTTATCCGCGTGCGTATTCCTCGGCTGACTTGGACTCGAACTCGTAGGCGACGACCGCCTCGTCGCCTACCACCCAGGCGTCATGACCGGGCTCAATGACATACGACTTGCCCGGTTCCACGACCATCTCGGATCCGTCGTCATGGCTGACGTGCATCCGCCCCGACTGCACGAAACCCACATGCCGAACCTGGCACCTTTCGGTCCCGACGACCGGCCGAACGCACTCAGACCACCTCCACCCGGGCTGCAAGGTTAACCGCGCCGCTGTCGTCGCCTCGCCCATCCGCACAACATCGACCTTCGTCTTGTCGGGCGACCGAACCTCGTCCGGGGAGTCGAAATCACCAACGTGCAGACCAGCCATTTCAACCACTCCTCTCATTTCATGGCCCCTCTGTGTGCGGAGCCGAACCGGCCGACACTACTGCCCTCGGTGGGTGGTTGCAATCACCCGATCCAGGCGCGACGAGCGTGCGCGGCCGGATTGGAGCGATGGTCGCGACCCATGGTCGACCGACGCGGCACAGGGGCAGCGTTTGTACCGTTGACACACCGGCAGAAGGTGTCGGCGGGGTCATGCAGCGGGTGTCGCCGGTTTCGTGGCCCTAACCGTGGTGCCGCGGCGCCAAACTTCTCGGCCTTCCGCCGGGTGTCCTCGAACGCGGAGCGGGCGTAGGTGTCGATCAGGTCACCGGCGCGGATGTCGAGAACCCGTGGCGAATGAGCGAGCTCTGAAATGTCGAGCGGGTGGCCCTCAAAGTTCACTCCGCGGCCGCCTCGGTGCGGAATCCGGAACAGACCAGATCGAGCGCGCTAATCCGAGCGCCGTCCATCGTGCAGAAGACATGCTGCTCGACGATCTTCCAGGGCTCGCCTTGGTCCTTCACGCGGAGGCGGTAGCTGATGTGGAAGCGGTCGCCGACAGCGGCGCCGGTCGACTCGACGAGCTCCAGCGCTTCCCGGCCGCCGAACCAGGAGGCGAACCTGGCCGCTGCTTGATCACGCCCTGACACCTCGACGGGGCCTGGTGGGATTAACGCCCGCATGCGCACTGTGGCGCTCAGCGAATCGCCGAGGCGTTCGAAGTCGCGCCGGGCAAGCGCGGCCACGAATGTCGCGCTGGGGTCAGTAGCTGAAGACCGTTGCATGGTCGCCTCCAATCCAGTCCCAAAGCGGGGTCGCCCCGCCGAGCCGGGCGTTGGGCGCAAGGTCGGCATCGTCGAGCTTGCGGGCGCTGAAGCAGACGGGACACACCAGCAACTGCCCCCCTCCTGCGGTGAACTGTTCGAGCAGGCGCGACAGCGGGGGACAGCCGTCGCATGCGGTCGCGTGGGCGTATCCGGGAAGGGCCATGCGCACGGCTTCCTTGGTCAGGAACATCGTCACCTGCCTGCCCTGATCCACGGCTGCAACTGCGACCAGGAGAGCGACCGTCACGCGCTCGCCGTCCTCGAGTCCGGTTGCGAGGTTGATCACCACTTTTGCTGTGTCCGCCATCTGGCCTCCTTGACTGCTACCCGCGTTGCGGGCGCTTCTGTCAGAGACCGTACGGCCGAGGCTGCGTGTGCGCCTCGCCGAAACCAGCCAATCTAGGAGCGGGCGTCCGAATGGCTAGATCCTGCTATGCCGACCCCGTACCGGCCGGCGAGCGTCGCCGCCGCGGCCCTCGACGGGAGCCCGAGCTTACGCAGGATGTTCGCGACATGGCGGTTGACGGTGTGCTCGCTCAGAACCAACCGCTGGGCGATGTCGCGGTTCGTGAGGCCCTGAGACACGAGTCCCAGCACCTCCATCTCCCGGCTGCTCAGGCTGGAAAGCGGCGAGCCCGCCACATCGGCAGCGACACTCCGATCCGTCACCAGGAGCTTCGCGAGCATCGTCTCAGCGCGGGCACGCTCCCCATCCGCGCCGATCTCGCCGAAGTCCAAGATCGCCGCCCCGACTTCACGCCGTGCCTCATCGTCACGACCGAGCGCGGTCAGAGTCTCGGCCAGGTCGAGCCGCACGCGGCCCGTGTCGAACCGAGCTTCGCACGGCGCGAGCAGGTCAAGCGCATCCTCGAAGAAGCGCCGTGCCGCGTCATGGTCGCCGCGTGCGACCGCCATCGTCGCCTCGGACGAGCACGCCGCTGCACGGATCGGGCGTGTCCGTGTCCGCTCCCCGATCTGGCGCAGCTCCCGCAGCGCATCGCCCGCACGCTCCGCCTCCCCCAGGCGCGCGAGTGCCCTGACCGCCACTTCCAGTCCCGCGCTGCGCTCGACCCTGCCCGGGTCGGGGAATCGCCGCAGGTACCGATCAGCGAGCGCAGCCGCCTCGGCCGGCTGGTCGCGATCCAGCGCAAGCGCCGCGCGTCCCAACAAGGAGAGGGTGTGGGTCTCCGTGCGGGCGAACAGCTCCTCCGCCTCCACTGGCCGCCCCTGGCGCCGGCGAAGCTCACCCAGACGCGCGATCGCATCGCCGGCCATCGGAGGCCGCGACGCCTGCAGGCCCTCAACAGCCGCGCTCAGCTGGCTCTCCGCCTCCTCCCACCGCCCCTGCCAACACAGCACGCTCGCGTAGTGCGCCCGGCAGATATTGAGCAGGAAGATGTCGTGCTGACCGCAGAACTCGCCGACGCGTGCACACCATTGCGCCGCTCGCTCGTAATCCCGGACCCGCTCACAGGCGGAGATCAGGTAGCAGCAGGCCCAGGCGACGCAATACAGGAGTCGTGCTTCGCCCATAAGCGCGACCGTCGTTGCCTCGTCCAGACGGCGCATGCCCTCTTCCAGCTCGCCGTCGCTCACCAGCGCCCGTCCTTCGAGCCCGAGCCCGAGCATCTCCATCTCCGGAGCATCGAACTCTCGCCCCAGCGCGACCGCACGCTTCGCGAGCAACCGCGCCTTGGCGGTGTCCTCCTCCAACGCAACCGCCATGTGGCCTTCGTGGATCGCCAGCCAGCCGTGGTCGACCCCGGGCTCGAGGTCGTCCAGGAGGCTGTGCGCGCGCTGGAGCCATCCGTTTGCGACCGCCGCCTGGCCGCGAAACAGGAGACAGTCGGCAGCCAGCCAGGCCGCGACCCGTCCCGCAGAACTCTTATCGCCGCCGTCGAGGTACAGACGATACGCCCGCTCGCGAGCGTCGAAGGTGAGCGCATCCTCGTTCAGCATGTGCCCAGCCCAGCCGATCCCCTCCAACGCCTCCGGCGCCTCGCTCTCAGCCAACGACTCCTCGAAGGCAGCCTTGGCACGCTCCCAGTCTCCTCGACCGAGAGCCACCCACCCCGCATCGAGCGGGGCTGAAGGGATCCGTTCCTTCGCCACCCATCGCTCCCAGAAAGGAGTCAGTCTCACGACGCCGCCGCATTCATACTCTCCCCCTGCCTGCCGCCTACCGTCAAGTCCGCCCCTCGCGAAGGACATTCCGATGGGCGCCGGCGGGCCGAGTCAAACTGACTCGGCTGGCTGGGCTCGGCGGCGCGGCATGCCTGCCGCCAAACCGACCGCTACTCACTGCTCATGTCGATCAGCTTCCTCGGCGCGGCTTGCGTCTACGCCGCCGCGATATGTGACGAAGCCCTGGGCGGCCGCGCCGGCCCACGCGCTGAGAGGCATGACGTGAGGCGGTGAGAAACCGGCGCGCTCCGCCGGGTCGAGCATGTGGAGCTCAAAACAGGCGTTGTGGGCGTCCGCCCGAATGACGGGTGCTATGCACGCGCGACGCCGACGTAGCAGACGCAGGTGGCCTGGATTTGGGCGGTGTCGATCGCGGCTTGCTCGTCCTGGGCGGTGACGCCGTCAAGCTCGGGGAAGACGTACGGTCCGTCCGCGAGCACCACGCAGTCGAACCGCGCTTCCAGCGTGTCCAGGATGGCCCGACTTGGGTGAAGGTGCGCCCCGTTCGCCCAGTCCCGCCAGTACGTCTCCCAGGGCTGGTCGGTGGCGCTCCATTCGTCTCGGCGTCGGTGCAGCCAGCCGGGATCGGTCGCCAATGCCGTTGGGGCGAGCCGCGCAAAGCACCACCGCGCGCTCGGTTCGTCGAACCGCTCCCAGGCCCATTCCACCACCACCAGCACGCCGCCCGGAACGAGCGCTGCGCGTACTCGGTCGGCGACTTGGTCGAGATCAGCCACGTGGTGCAGCGAGGTACACGCGATCACGGCGTCCACGGGCCGAGGCAGCTGGTGGTGCTCGAACGTGACCCGACGGTAACCAGGCCCTTCGGGCGCGTGCGGGTCAACCCCGACGGCGTCGTATCCCTCGCGCAAGAGCACTGGAACAAACCCGCCCAGCGACCCGCACCCGATCTCGACCACCATCGCAGGCGCGGACGGCAGATGGTCGCGGACGAACGGCCACGTCGCAGCCAGCCACCGTTCGTCGGGCGTCATGTGATTGCTGACAGCGGTGACTCCGGGAGCGCCGGTAGATCATGAGCAAGCGCAGTCGCCCAGCCACCGTCACGCATCGGTCCTGGGATCCGAAGATGACAGTGGTGGCTGGCGGGGCGTGCCGCCAACGCGCCGTCGCTTTGGACGACGAGCCCGCACTCGCGGCACTTGGCGAGTGCCTGGTCAGCTTTGACGTTGAGGTCGAGTTGGAGCACGAGAGTCTGATCGTAGATCACCCCACTTCGGCGACGGCGGGCAGCGGCGGTCGTGCGAAGAAATCGACTCGCCACGGGGTGGTGGACGGGTCTCTAGGCGATGTTGGCGGGTTGGTCACGGGGCGGTCGGGAGCCACGCAGACCATGCCCGCGCTGAACCCGGCCGAGCCGATTCCGAAGGCTGCGTTGAACCGGTCGACGATGCCGGTCCCTAACGGGCGTCGGTGTTCATCGACGCGCGCGCAGCGCGGGAGCCGGTGGTGCCGGGCACGACCCTGGTAGGCCACCGGCTCCCCGGTTGACCCTACGCGCTTGACCCCCGCCGTCAAGAGCCTTGCCGACCGCGTTTGAGCCGAGCGGAGGTGGTGTACCGAACTCATGATCTCCGACGCCGCGGGTTGGACCCCTCTAGCGTCGGAATCGCTCATCCCGAGCGGGCGCGCCTGAGACGTTGGGCGGCCCGCTCGTCCCGTGCCCTGACCGCGAATTCGCGAGGCGACTGCGGGCGCGCCGCGCCGGCCAGAGCGCACTAGGAGAGCGCGATCGCTCCGGTAACGACGACGTCGTGCGGCAAACCGCGCACCGAGACCGTCGCCATTGCCTCAAGCGTCTCGTCGCCCTTTAACTCCCCGGCCGCCAGCTGCTCGCGCACGGCGACCTCGATCTCCCGCTGGGCGGTCACACCCAACGTCTTGAGGAACTTCCGCACCGACATGTTGAAGGCATCTTCGTCCACTCTTCCCCCTAAGACTCGCCAGCCGTTCTCCGATCCTCGGACTCGCCGAGGCTGGCTGGTTTGCCCCCGACCAGCCTCGCGATTTTACCCGTCTGCTCTGTGCGGGACGGCGTCGCTTAGGCCGGCAGCGAGCACCCGAGCGACCTCGCGGACATTGCAGTTCGTGCGCCGAGAGATGGAGACGAGCGTGTCATAGGCGGCGGACGGCTCGCACCCCATCGCGGCGGCGACCTTGACCTTCGCGTCCTCGATAACCGGGTCTCGTCCCACCGCGACGCACACCCGCTTCGTTCTCGCAAGCGCCTCGTCGACACCCACGCCGCGGCGCCACGCCTGGTCGAGGGCCTCGTCAGCCGCACGCAACACTTCATGGGTGCGAGCCGCCTCCACTCCCCTGTCCCCTTCCAATGGCTGGACGGGACGGCACAACGGCCCGGGATGCCACCGCGATGTCGCCTCTCGGAGGTCCAGGGTACACCCGGCCCCCGCGGAGCCGATTTTTCGGGCCCGGCCGGTCAGTCGCAGACACCCAAGCCCCTCATGTCGCTCCTTGCGTGGTGCTCCGCACGGACGATCAGCCCTACCAGCGCCGCCTGTCGCGCCGTTGGTTTGACGGCTTCTGGGCGTGGGGTAGTGTCGCACGGCGAGGCTTGTCGGGAGCGTCGACAACTGAGGAGGCTCTCGTGTTGCGGGAATGCTTGATGACGGCTGGGGTCGGTGCGCTGGCTCCATAAAACGGGTCGCATCCGCCGTCGGAGAGGGGCGCCATAGCCGCGTCGCTCATCCACCGCTACCTCGCTCTGAACCACGGTGCGTCCTGATCGGGTGACCGTCCCATCGACAATGAGCGCGGTTGTGCATGACCGCTACGGCGATGCCGACGTCATCCGCATGGACCGACTTCCCGTGCCAACGATCGCCGACGACGAGGTGCTCGTGCGAGTCGAGGCTGCCGGAGTCGACCGCGGCACGTGGCACCTACTGACCGGGCGGCCGTATCTCGCTCGCTTGGCGATCGGACTACGCCGGCCGCGCGTAGCCGTACTCGGTCGCGACGTGGCCGGCACGGTCGTCGCAACCGGATCCGCGGTGCACCGGCTGACGGTCGGCGAATCGGTATTCGGCGTGGCAACAGGGTCGTTCGCCGAATACTCCAAGGCCAAGGAGCAAAAGCTCGTGCGGACGCCCGACCGGCTTTCCCTTGTCGAGGCGGCGGTGCTCGGGATCTCGGGCATGACCGCCCTCCAAGCAATCGACGCCGCGGACGTAAAGGCCGGATCGACGCTGCTCGTCATTGGCGCATCCGGCGGCGTCGGCAGCTATGCCGTCCAGATCGCACGGGGCATGGGAGCACACGTGACCGGCGTCTCGCGAGCGGCCAAGGCCGACTTCGTTCGGTCGCTCGGCGCCCAACGCGTGGTCGCCTACGACCAAGCCACAGACGACGGCTATGGCGGCCCCTACGACGCCATGATCGACACCGGTGGGGACACGTCGCTCTCCAGGCTCCGCTCGATGCTCACGCCGCGCGGCACGCTCGTGATCGTCGGCGGCGAAGGCGGCGACCCGGTGACCGGCATGGGCCGACAGCTGCAGGCTCGGATGTTGTCGCCATTCGTAGGGCAGCGGCTCGCCTTCATCGTCAACCGCGAACGCCAAGCCGACCTCCAACGACTCCACGACCTCGTCGAAGACGGCACGATCACGCCCGCCGTCGACACCGTGTATCCACTCGAGCGATCGGCTGAGGCCATGCGACACCTGGCCGCCGGGCGCGCACGGGGCAAACTTGCAGTGGCCATTAACGAACCCGACACGACGTGACTCGGGTGGGGCGTCCGCACCCGGTCGGGTGCGGCGTCCCGGAGCAGACAAGTAGCTGAGCGCTCATCGGGGGCGCAAGCGCGGGCGCAGATGCCTCGTAGACCGCTTGGTTGACACGAATATCGTCAGTCTTGGAACCCGGCATCGGGCCCAACCTCGATCGCGGGTCGTCGTCGATTACGTGGGCTGCGTGGCTCGCCTGTGGGCCATGATCTGCTGGGCGATGTAGCTGGCGTCCTCGCTGACGAAGCCGAGCAGCGCTGAGCCGCGGGTGTACTGCCATTGCAGTCCCAGGAAGTAGAGCCCGGGTTGATCGGTGACCCCGCGGCGGTGGCGTATGTGGCCCTGTTCGTCAGCGACCGGTAGCCGGATCCAGGAGTAGTCCGACTGGTAGCCGGTGGCCCAGATGATCGCGGCCGCGTCGGTCTCTGTGCCGTCGGCGAAGCGGACGGTGCGCCTTGACGCGTCCACGGCCCGTGGTTTGAGGGTTATCCCGAAGCGCCTGGCCTTGCGTGGGCTCGACCCGATCAGCGTGTCGCGTTCGCTCAGCCGTCGGCCAAGGCGCGATTCGACTGACATTCCAAGCAGGCCGAGCTTCGTCAGCCACCAGAAGATCTGCTGTCCAAGCAGCCGGAGCGGCAGCGGGGTCTGCCGTGACCCGACGGCGAGTACGACGTCATGGCCGACGGCCAGCTCCTCGGCGATCTGGTAGCCGGTATTGCCGCCCCCGACCACGACCACCCGTCCCGGCGGCAGGTCGGTTGGTCGCCGGTACCCGGTGCTGTGGGTCTGGTGGACGTCGGACGCGAGCGAGGAGGCGAACGCGGGGGTTCGCGGCTGCTGGAACGGGCCGGTCGCGACGATGACCTGGTCGGCCAGGATCGTCCGTCCGGGAAGCTCGGCGGCGTAGTGCCCGTCGCGGCGGTCAAGCGCGGCGACGGGGCTGTCGAGCTCGACCGGCAGGTCGAGCTCGGTCGCGTAGCGGTGGAGATAGTCGATCACCTCATCACGTCTCGGTTCTTGGTCGGGTTCGCCCTCGAAGGGCAGGCCCGGCATGGCGTTGTAGCGGCGCGGGGTGAACAGAACCAGCGACTCCCATCGCTGCGCCCACGCCGAGCCGACCCGGTCAGCGGCGTCGACGATCAAGAACCGAAGTCCCGCCTCTCGGAGGTAGTACCCGACGGTGAGCCCGGCCTGGCCGGCGCCGATCACGAGCACGTCGTAGCTGCCGACTGAATCCGTGTCGGGCGCCCGAGTCGCGGTTGGTTGAACATCGTGCAGAGTCATGGTCTTGAAGCGTGATGTCGCGGTCAGGCAGGCTCGACGTCGAAGCTGAACATCATCCCGCTTTCGTGGTGCTCGGCGATATGGCAGTGGGCCATCCACCGACCAGGGTTAGTCATCTCCAGCAGGATGTCCACGGTCTCGCCGGTGCGGATCAGCACCGTGTCCTTCCATACCAGGCTCTGCTCTGGCTGGCCGTCTCGTGCCAGGATCAGGAATCGGCCGGCGCCGTGGACGTGGAATGGGTGGTGCATCGGGTGGTCGGAGTCCATCTCGTTGACGAGCCGAACCTTGACCCGATCGCCGACCCGGAACCGCCAGGTGATGGCGTTGTTCTCGTCCCCGGTTGACCGGTCGATCAGCTTCCAGCGCGTGTTGGCCGGGGTCGTCAGGCGATTCACGTCGACCATGTCGTCTTCCCACTCGATCCCACCAACCTCGTGCTCATGTTCGCCGTGCTCGTGCTCGGGAGCATGGTCGTGGCCCGAGGAGTCGTCGGCGTGGTCGTGGTGGCCGTGCTCGTGCGAGTGGCTCTCGCCGCTTCCGACGAGCGCCGCAGGCACGAGTTTCATCCCGCACTTCGGGCACTTGTCTGGCTGGTCGCTGGTCACCTCCGGGTGCATCGGGCATGCATAGCCGCTTGGAGCAGCGGCCGGCAGGAGCTTCATGCCGCACTTCGGGCATTTGCCAGGCTCCTGGCTGACCACATCAGCATGCATCGGACAGGTGTAGACCAGCTCCTCGCCCGCGCCGAGGCTTGGGGCCTCCATGTCCATCTCGGCCACGAAGGCAAGCGTCTTGTCCGGCGCGGCTGCGAGCTCGGCTTCGAGCCGAGCACGCTCTTCGGCGAACTCGGGGTTCGTCCGAAGCGGCGTGAACACATCGTCGAGCGACGGCTCGGCGCGATCCTCGCCGACCTGGATGTCAGCGAGCGAGTATGTGCGCTCGGGAGTCTGGTGCTCGAGCACGAAGCTGCCCGGCCTGTCGAACATCACATCCACGATCACGCGCTCGCTGGGAGCAAGGATCACCGAGTCGACGAACTGCTCGTGCTCGACGCGGCCGCTGTCGCCACCCACGACCTTCATCCGCACGCCCGGCACCGCGACGTTGAAGACGCGGGTGTTCGCGGTGTTGGTGAGGTACAGCCGGATGACCTCCCCTTGCTTGGCCGAGAGGTCGAGGTGCGGCTCGCCGGCGATCAGCACCAGGTTGCCGAACCGTCCCATCGCGGCGTAGTTGGTCTCGGTGCGGCTGAACGGCGCCACCTTCCCTTCCTCGATCAGGACATCGTCGAGCGTCAGCACGAGCTCACGGTGTGCCCTCGGCCAGTAGTCGGGGTCGCGCGGGACGACGACGACGTTGCCGTACAGGCCCATCTCCTGGCCGTAGTCCTCGCGGATGTGTGGGTGATACCAGTACAGACCTGGGTCAGGGAACTGCACCCGGCAGGAGAAGTCGCCGCCGATCGGGATCGGCTTCTGTGTCTCATGCGTCCCGTCGGAGCGGTTTTCGAGCCGCAGCCCGTGCCAGTGGACGGTCGCCTCCAGGTCGCCCTCGTTGTGGACGTCCACCTGGATCTCCGACCCTTCGGGAACGCGGAGGGTCGGCCCGGGAATCGACCCGTTGTAGCCGAGCATGCGCACCGTGTCCTCGCCCAGCCGCTTGCGCACCGGGAGGATCCCGAGTCGGAACTTGTCGCCCTCTCCAAGGTCGACCGTGTCGCTTCGGGCAGCGTCGGAGAGCCCGGATGTGTCGGTGGGGAATCTGTCGGTCACGGTGTCTCCTCCCAGGTTTGTGACCAGTTCTGAATCCGTCGGCGGCAGAAGCCGCCACACCAAGGCGCTCGTCGGTACCGGGCTGCGGCCGCCTCCCAACTGATGCCCGTCTCGGCGCGAAACAAACGAGCGGGTGCCGCTTCCCACGACGATTCGGTCTGGCTCGGTCGAGGGACGGCAACGCTCCACCCTCTTCCCGCTCGACCCTGCCGGTCGGTCAGCTCACGACGATCCTACGACTCCGCCAGCGGCCTTTCAACTGACGGGTCATGCTGGTGCTCGTCGGAGCCGGTTGGACAAGTACGGGCGCAGGCCCGTCCCGGAGGTGTGCTGGGGAGTTGGTCGGGATGGTGTGGATAGCCCTACGTCGGTGGCCGGATTTCTCCCCGGCCATTCGCTGGTCTGTCCCACTGCCGAGGTCGACCCGATCGCCGACGCTGTCCCGGTCAGCTCCGAAGGCGATCTGCCTCGGCTCATCGAATCACGGAGGCTCCCATGTCATCCAACGCGAACTCAAGCAAGCATGGCGGCCGCTCGACCCGCCGCTTTGTTCTCCACTACTTGGAGATGGTCGCCGCCATGTTCCTCGGCATGATCGTCCTCGGAGTCCCAGCCGGATGGGTGTTCAGCGCGTTCGGTACCAGCTGGTCCGAGCTCTCAACGGCGTGGATGCTGTTCGCGATGGCGGTCACCATGTCGCTGCCGATGGCCGGCTGGATGCGCTACCGCGGCCATGAGTGGCGGCCCACCGTGGAGATGGTCGCCACGATGTTCCTGCCGACGGTCGCGCTCATGGCGCTCGTGTGGGCGCAGATCGTCGCCGGCATGGGCGCCGCGATGGTCATCGAGCACGGCGCCATGCTGGCCGCCATGGTGTTGCGCCTCGACGAATACGCCGGCGCACACCACAGCCACGGCGGGCCTCAGCCAGTGGCGGCAACGGCGTAGGCATACCACCGCTCTCCCAGCCGTGGAGCTCGCACACCGGGCTCCACGGCTGCGCGTTCAGGTCGAATGAGAACGGGGGGTCTTGCGGAACCGCACCGTCAGGCGTAGGCCGGAAGCGCAGCGGAAGGTGGGCAGAGAGGTGGGTGCCGCGGCCGGGTGGACTCCCAAGCTCGAAGCGCCCGCCGATGCCCACGACGCGGTCGCGCAGACCTTGCAGACCCGAGCCGGTCTCCAGCCCGGCGTGTGTGTTCATCGACGCGTTGCGCAGCGCGGAGCCGGTGGTGCCGGGCACGACCCTGGCAGACCACCGGCTCCCCGTTCACCCTATGCGCTTGACACCCACCAGAAACGACGGCGGGGGCTCAATCGAGAGCCCTCGCCGCCAATCCGCTTGGTCGTCGCCGCCGGAGCGTCGCCCTCCTGGACGTTCGGGAGGGCGACACTGACTCGCGCCGCCCTTTTCGTGCTCTGGTTAATTGGTTTGATTGTGGCTGCCGGACCGGTGGGGCGGATGATCCACAACCCACTATTCATGTCGCTCGCGAAGACGACCCCGTCGGACTCGCGGACGGCGACGCCCCAGACCACCGCGACGTTGCTGGGGATCCCCGGACTCTGCGACGGCGCCCCGGCCGGGACAAACTGGCCGACCATCGTTGGGTTCCGGACATCGGGGCTGTTGAGCGGTGAGAGGTCGAGTGCCACGATCCCGTTGCTGTACCAGGAGGCGTACGCACGGTCGCCGAGCACCTCGTTGTTGTGGATGGACCAGGCCCCGTTTGGCGGCGTCACGTCATGGACGTGCGGCGGCCGGTCGAACTTCGCCAACTGCCGGCCGGTCTGGGAGTCGAAGACACGCAGGAACCCCCAGCTCGGAGGTTCCGCGATGAGTCGAGCCGATCCAGCCTTGACCATGCCCCGACCGGTCGCCGCATCGGTGTAAAGCACCGGGATGCTGACCTGCTCGGCATCGAAGAACTGCGGGCTGGTGGCAGTGGAGATGAAGAGGTGCACGACCGCAGCCGCGCCGACCTGCTCGGCGGCTAAGTCCTGTTTGCCCATCCGGCAGCGTGGATTTGGGCCGGGATTGGGGTCGAAGTCTGGGAAGTGGGTGTTGACGACCACGATCTTGCCGGCGGTGTCGGCGGGGTAGTCCGCCGGCTTGCAGCCCTGCAACCTCGCCTTTACGACAGGCGCGGTGACCTGATGATTCGGCTGGAGCCAAAGCGCAGCTCCCCCGGGGCTCTCGTTCTCGATGCCGACCCCGTGGGCTCCGTAGAAGATGTGCCCGGGCGAGCGCGGGTCGAAGTCTTCGTCGTTCTCGAGCAGGAACTGGCGGCTTCTGCCCTGGAAGACCGACACCGAGTGGGCGTCCCCGTCGGCGTCGCTGGGCAGCCGAGTGCGGCCGATCAGGCGCGGGTGGCGCACGTCGCTGATGTCGAGGGTCAATACGCCGAGATCCCAGTACGACACGTACGCCTTGGTGCCATCGGTGCTCGCGCGGGCGCTATGGTCGAAACTGGCGCCGAAGCTCCCTTGTCCGAAGAAGGGGCCGGGGATCAGGCCGTGGGCGTGCGCGCCCCACTGGCCGACCTGCACGGGATGGCGTGGGTTGGTCACGTCATCGGCACCCTGGTCGAGCGCGCCAGCCGCTACGTGATGCTCTTGCACCTGCCCCGAATGGACGGGCACGGCGACGGGCCACGAGCCCACAACGGGCCGGCGCTAGCGGGACATGGTGCTGAAGCTGTCCGCGACGCGATCGCCGCCTCGATCCAGACGCTGCCCGACCAGCTGCGCCGATCCTTGACCTGGGATCAGGGCGCCGAGATGGCCGAGCACGCGAAGCTGCGCATCGACACCGGCATCCAGGTCTACTTCTGCGACCCCCACAGCCCCTGGCAGCGCGGCACAAACGAAACCACCAACGGGCTCTTGCGCCAGTACTTCCCCCGCGGCACCGACCTCTCCAGGCACAGCCGCGACGAGCTCGCCGCCGTCGCGCTCGCACTCAACACGCGGCCGCGTAAGACACTCGACTGGCAGACACCCGCCGAAGCCCTCAACACACCTGATCGCCTGCGCGGCGTCTGATACGTCACCGCCGCCGTAGATCTCGACCCGCGCCTTCACCCAGAATCCGCGCACACGTCACAAACCGCCCAAGCACCAGCACTGTCAAGCGCCACCTCAGCCCCGAATACGCATAGGTGAAGGCTCTACCCCTCCCCGAAACGGGCGCTACGCGCCCGCCGAGGCCGCCCGGCCAGCTCTCCCACGGAGCGCCGGCCGACCTCGGATCCCAACCACTACGATCACTCTCGACAACAGGCAGTGTTGCGACGACCGCTTGAACTCGGGCTCTCGCCGGGACGCACCTCGAGAAGCAGCACGGCTGTGACCTCTTTTCGACTGATGGCGACGACTCCACCGACTATGTGGAGGTCAAGGGTTGGGGGGCACCATTCATCGCCAAGCGAGGCGGTTTTTCTTGGCCGCAGGATCTCCAGACAAGCCAGTACAAGGCGGCGTGTGACGGCAGACCGCTGCGGGTCGAGATCGTCGCCAACCTGACCGCCTACTTGGCTGGCAAGGGGCCTTATGAGCGACTAACAGTTACGGCTGATTTCATCGCCGAGCACGCCGTGCCCGCGAAGTACGAGGTCGATCTGGAGCCGCTTCGGGATCAGATCAAAGTGCCGTTCCCGCAACCTGCAGCAACGCCGGCGACGTGACGCTGCGCTTGCTCGAGTAGGAACAGCCTATTCCGCACACGTTCCTCATGCCGGAGGAGATGGGGTCGGTACCACCGCCTCTCGGCTTGCCGGGGGGGCGACGCTGCAAGCGCCACTGAACGCTCGAATCAACCGGTCTCCTCCCCCGAGCAGAAAGGGCCTGGGTAAGCCACGCCGCGGCATTCTTGGATGCGCCCCTTCTTCTTCTTCTTCCTCTTCCTCTTTTACAACGCCGGCGGGTGCCGGAGTGCCCACGGCCGCAGCCGCTCGAGGAACGCCTGGCGGGCCGGGTCGCGCCCCGCCTCGACCGCCCGCGCGGCCCCGGCAACCTCCGCGGCCAGCGCGTCCATGTCGACATGGACGGGCGCGCCGTCGCGCACCAGCACCCGGCCGCCGACCACGACCTCGCGCACGTGCCCGCGGCCGGCGCGCGCGACCACCAGATCCTCGTACGCCAGGCGCGGCGAGCCGAAGACGCCGCGGACGGCGGCCAGGTCCAGCACGACCGCGTCCGCCAGGCAGCCCGGCTCGAGCCGGCCCACCGATCCCTCCAGGCCCGCGATGCGGGCGCCGCCCTCCCACATGAGCCGCAGGACGTCGCGCGCGCCGAGCGGCGGCTCGGGGCCGTCCCAGACCCGCTGGGCGACGTGGGCGATCCGCACCTCGGCCAGCATGTCCTCGTCGTCGTCGACCGCCATGTCGTCGGAGCCGAGACCGACGGTGACGCCCCTCGCCACCAGCCGCCGCACCGGCGCGATCCCGCACGCCAGGCGCAGGTTCGACGAGCAGTTGTGCGCCACCATCGCCCGCCGCTCGGCGAGCAGGTCGATGTCGGCGTCGCGCAGATATACGCCGTGGGCGATCGTCGTGCC
>JAICJM010000109.1 GCA_025928435.1 Thermoleophilia bacterium | reverse complement strand
TCTGCGCGCCCACGGCATCCGCCACATCCGCACCAAGCCCTACACGCCCCGCACCAACGGGAAAGCAGAAGCCTTCATCCGCATCCTGCAACGCGAATGGGCCTACGCCTTCGCCTACCCCTCATCCAGCCACCGCGCCCGCGCTCTTCCCGGCTGGGTCAGGTGGTACAACCACCACCGACCACACGGCGCGCTCGGCGGACGGCCACCGATCACCCGCATCTCACACGCTGCGAGGTCCTACAACTAGCCCTGCGCGCGTTGCGGCCGGATGCACGAGCGGGCAACCGGGGACAGTCCCCGGTTAGCGGGCGATGTCGCGCACCCGCTTCACCAGGGCGCGGTGATACGCGGGCTTGAGCGTCGTGTCGGCCGCGCCCAGCATGAGGGCGACCAGGGCGGTGTCGTAGCGCCCGACGACGTACCCGACGACGATCAGGGCGGCCGCCGCCCCTGCGATCACGATCCGGCCGAGGTTCGTCACCGGCCGTGGTTCCAGGTGCTCGGCGTTCTGCCACACCTCGCCGAACGTCGCGTCCTTGTCGAGCCCGAGCAGCAACCGCACCCCGTCGCGGTTGGCCCGCCGCAGCTGCCGCATCCGCACGAGGTAGAAGCCGCCGTACCCCGCCGCGATCACCGCCGCCGGCGGCCATAGCCGGTCGTGCAGGTACGGCGAGAGCAGCGCCAGCGCCGGCGCCGCGAACCCGAGGATGATTGCCGTCTCGTCGGTCAGCCGCCGCCCGGCGCCGGGCGCGAGCATCCGCGAGACGATGGTGGCGAGGAACACGGCGCAGAAGAGCACGACGCCGGCCGCGGTCAGGCCGGCCGACGAGCTCACAGACCGAGGCCGCGGGCGATCACCAGGCGCTGCACCTCGTTCGTGCCCTCGCCGATCTCGAGCACCTTCTGATCGCGGTAGAAGCGGCTCACGGCGTACTCGTCCATGAACCCGTAGCCGCCGTGGATCTGCACCGCCTCGTTGCAGACGCGCCGCGACAGCTCACCCGTGTAGAGCTTGGCCATCGCCGCGACCTGCGCGAAGTCGCGGCCGGCGTCCTTCAGCCACGCTGCCTTGTAGACCAGGTGCCGGGCGGCCTCGATCTCGGTCGCCATGTCGGCCAGCTTGAACGCGACGGCCTGGAACTTCCCGATCTTGCGCCCGAACTGCTCCCGCTCGCGCGCGTAGGCCAGCGACATCTCGTACGCCCCCTGCGCGGCGCCGAGGCCGAGTGCGGCGACGCTGATGCGGCCGCCGTCGAGGATCTCGAGGAACTGGCGAAGGCCGTTCCCGCGTGGCCCGAGCAGATTGCTCTCGGGGACACGGCAGCCCGAGAACACGAGCTCGCGCGTGTCCGAGGAGCGCCAGCCCATCTTCTTCAGCTGCGCCGACTGGCTGTAGCCGGGCGTGCCGTTCTCGACGACGATGTTCGAGATCTCGTCCTCGCCCGTGCGGGCGGTGACGGTGACGAGCGCGGAGATCTCGGTGCCGGCGTTCGTGATGAACATCTTGGTGCCGTCGACGACCCACTCGCCGCCCTCCAGGCGTCCGGTCGTGCGGGTGGCGCCCGCGTCGGAGCCGGCGCCGGGCTCGGTCAGGCCGAACGCCGCCAGCCGCCGTCCCGATGCCAGCTGCGGGAGCCACTTCGCCTTCTGCTCGTCCGTCCCGAACAGGTTGATGGGCTGGGTGCCGAGCGACGTGTGCGCGGCGACCGTGATCGCGAACGACTGGTCGACCCGGGCGAGCTCCTCGATCGCGATCGCGTAGGCGAGCGTGTCCGCCCCGCCGCCCTCCCACTCGGCCGGGATGGGAATGCCCATGAGGCCCAGGTCGGCCGCCCTCGCGACCAGGTCGAGCGGGAAGCGGCCCTCGCGGTCGAGCGCCTCGGCCTGCGGCCCGATCTCCCCCTCCGCGAACTCCCTGACCGTCGCCCGGAACAGGCGATGCTCGTCGGAGAGGTCGAAGCTCAGCACAGCGACTGGGCCAGCTCCACCAAGAGCCGCACGCCCCAGCCGCTCCCGCCCTTGGCCAGCCCGTCCCCGCGGTCGGTGTCGATGTCGGCCACGCCGGCGATGTCGAGGTGCGCCCACGGGCCGTCGCCCGCGAACTCCTGCAGGAACCGGGCGGCGAAGCAGGCACCGCCCTTGCCGGCCGTCGAGGCGTTCCGCATGTCGGCGACGTCGGAGCGCATGAAGCGCTTGTACGTGTCGTGGAGCGGCATCCGCCAGACGTGCTCGCCGCCCAGCTCGCCCGCCGCGTGGATGCGCTCGACGAACGCGTCGTCGCGGCCGAAGACCCCGGCCTGCCAATCGCCGAGCGCCACGATCATCGCGCCGGTGAGCGTCGCCAGGTCGACGACGTGCGTCGCGCCCTGCCGGCGGGCGTGGTACAGGCAGTCCGCCAGCACGAGCCGGCCCTCGGCGTCGGTGTTCGTGATTTCGATCGTCTTGCCGTTCGCCGCGGTGACGATGTCGTCGGGGCGCATCCCGGTCGCCGACACCAGGTTCTCGACCGCGCCGACCACCGTCACGACCTCGATGGGGAGGTTCAGCTCGGCGATGGCCGCCGTCGCCTCGAGCACCGCGGCCGCGCCCGACATGTCGAACTTCATCCCGGTCATGCTGCGGGCGGGCTTCAGCGAGTAGCCGCCGGTGTCGAAGGTGAGCCCCTTGCCGACCAGGCCGAGGACGACGCCCTTGGCCGGCTTGGCCGGTTTGTGTCGCAGCGTGATCAGCGCCGGCGGCGGGCCTTCGGCGGCGGCGACGGCCAGGAACGCCCCCATCTTCTTCCGCTCCAGGAAGCGGCGGTCGTTCACCGTCGTCGTGACCGTCTTGTGCTCGGCGGCGATGGCGCGGGCGCGCTCCGCCAGCCCTTCCGGCCCGAGGTGGTTCGACGGCGTGTTCTGGAGGTCGCGGGCGCGGTTCACGGCCGTCGCGACGACGCCGGCGCGCTCGGTCGCCCGGCGCTTGCCGTTCAGGAGCGTGACCGTGTCGAGCCGGCTCGGCCGCTCCTTCGCCGGCCCGCTGCGGAACCGGTCGAAACGGTACTCGCCGAGCACGGCGCCCTCGATGAGGCAACGGCTCGCGAGGTCGCGGTCGAACGGCACGCTGTCGACGGCGAACGCGAGCGTCTTCGCCCGGGCCGTCGCGGC
Source organism: Thermoleophilia bacterium (assembly GCA_025928435.1). Next base: position 9,824 of record JAICJM010000109.1, on the reverse strand, counting down.
CGCGCGGGCGACTGCCGCCGCGGCGTGGCGGACGGAATCGCCCTCGGGCTCCTTGCCCAGGCCGGCCACGGCGACCCGCCGGGCGCGCACGCCGGAGCCGGCGTGCACCATCGTCACCTGGCCCCGGGCGCCGCGGATCTCGCCGGCCTTGATCAGGTCGGAGATGGTGCCGCCCAGCGCGGCGTCGATCTCTGCAGCCACCCCCTCGAGCGTGGGAGGCTTTGCCAATGTCACCACCAGCACGTCGGCGCTGGCTCGGAGAGGCGAGGTGTTGGCGGCGGTGATTCGCATCCCGGGCGGACGGCCGGTCGGTCGGCCTCGGGCATCCTACCCATCACGACCATGACAGCCACCCGTTGCCCCAACTGCGGCGCCCTGCCCCCGGAGGGCGCCCGATTCTGCCCCAACTGCGGCCGCGCCCTCGGCGTCGGCGACGCGGCGGAGCGCAAGCTCGCCACCGTGCTGTTCGCCGACCTGGCGGGGTCGACAGAGCTCTCGACGCGGATCGACGCCGAGATGCTGCGCGGGCTGCTCGGCGACGTCTACGACCAGCTCTCGCGCGCGGCCGAGGCGTACGGCGGGACGGTGGAGAAGTTCATCGGCGACGCGGTGATGGCCGTGTTCGGCGTCCCGGTCGCCCACGAGGACGATCCCGAGCGGGCGGTGCGGGCGGCGATCGTCATGCGCTCGCGCCTGGCCAACCTGGCCGAGCGCCGCGACATGGAGCTGGGCCTGCGGATCGGGATCAACACCGGGCTCGTCGTGACCGGCACGACCCCGGGACGCGACTTCCTGGTCACGGGCGAGGCGGTGAACCTGGCGGCGCGGCTGCAGCAGTCGGCCGAGCCGGGCGAGATCCTCGTCGGCGAGCGCACGTTCCGGGCGGTCGAGCCGCTCGCGCGCACCGTCGCGCCGCGCTCGCTGCGGGTGAAGGGCCGCGCCGGCCCGGTGACCGCCTTCGCTGTCGAGCGGATGGCGCCCGTCGGCTCATACCGGCGCCGGCGGCGGGCGTTCGGGCCGTTCGTCGGCCGGGAGTCGGAGCTGACGCTGATCCGCTCGCTGGTCGAGCGGGCGGTCGAGCACCGGCGCCCCCACCTGATCACCATCATCGGCGAGCCCGGCATCGGCAAGAGCCGCCTGCTGGAGGAGGCGGTCGTCGAGCTGCAGCGGTCGGACGAGCCACCCGCGGTGTGGGTCGGCCGCTGTCTGCCCTACGGCGAGGCGGGGCCGTACGCGCCCCTGCGCGACGTGCTTCTGCGCGCGGCGACGGTGCGCCCCGACGACGAGCCCGACGAGGCCATCGCGCGCGTGACCGGCTTCCTGCACGCGCTCGTCCCCGACGCCACCCCGGAATGGATCGACGAGCTCCTGCGCACGGTGTCGAACCGGCGCCGAACGCCGCGCGACGGCGACGAGTACGAGCGCGACCCGCAGGGCGGCCACGACGCCTGGCGCCAGCTGCTGCTCACGATGGCCGCGCGCGAGCCGACGCTCGTCGTGGTCGAGGACGCGCACTGGGCCGAGCCGGCGCTGCTGGAGCTCGTCTCCTCGGTGATCCGAAGCGACGCGCGCGCCCCGCTCGTCGTGCTGTGCGTCGCCCGCGACGACCTGCTCGTACGGCACCCCGGCTGGGGCTCCGGCATGCGCGACGAGACGACGGTGACGCTGTCCGCGCTCGGCGCGGAGCAGATGCAGCGGCTGGCGACGGCGCTCGGCGGCGACCACGACGGCGAGGTCGCGCTCGCGGGCGGCAACCCGTTCTTCCTCGAGGAGATCCTGGCGATGACGGACGAGGGCGCCGAGCGCGTGCCCGAGACCGTGCAGGGCGTCATCGCGGCCCGCATCGACCTGCTGACACCGGAGTCGAAGCAGGTGCTCCAGCGGGCGTCGGTGATCGGCCGCCGGTTCACCCAGGCGCAGCTGGCGGCGCTCGCCCCCGAGCCCGACCTGGGCCGCACCCTGCGCCGGCTGGCCGAGCGGGGCATGATCTTCTCGGAGCCCGGCGGCGGGCAGGTGTTCAAGCACGCGCTGATCCGCGACGTCGCCTACGAGAGCATCCCCCGGGCCGAGCGCGGCCGCCTGCACCTGGCGCTCGCCCGCTCGCTCGAGTCCGACCCCGTCGTGAGCCGCCAGACGCTCGCGAGCCACTACGCCACGGCCGCCGGCCTGGGCGCCGGCGAGGCCCGGGCCGACGCGGTGCGGCTGCTGCTGGCGGCGGCGGCCGACGCGCGCATGATCTACGCGCACGGCCTCGCGCTGCGCCAGGCTGCCCTCGCCGAGACGCTCGCGCACGGCGAGAGCGAGCGCTCGATGGCTGCGGAGGCGGTCGGCGACGCCCGCTGGATGACGGAGGAGGCCGAGGAGGCGTGGGAGGCCTACGGCGAGGCGCTCGAGCACGCCGAGGCCGCCGGCTCGGAGCCGGGCGACCTCGCCCGCCTGCGCTGGAAGTGGGTCGACATGCCCACCCGGTGGGGATCGTGGTTCGACGAGCTGCCCAAGCGCATGACGATCGCGGACATGATCACGCAGGGGCTGATCGAAGCGCGGACGGCCGATGTGCCGATCATCGAGGCCCGGCTGCTGGTCGCGAGCGCGCTCAACCGGTGGCGGTACGAGCGCACGGACCGGGTGGCGCTCGAGGAAGGGCTGACGGCGGCCCGCGCGGCGCTCGCGATCGGCGAGCGCCTGAACCGCTCGACGCTGCGCTCGGCGGCGATGGACGCGATCGCCGTGCTCCTGCTCGCCCTCGGCCGCTATGTCGAGGCCCGCGACCTGGCCGACCGCCGGCTCGAGCTGGCGTTCCCGGACAGCCGCCGCGAGGAGCGCATGGACGCGTGCTCGCAGGCGGCGCAGACGCGCGTGCTGGTGGCCGACTACGCGGGCGCGGTCCAGGCCGGCGAACGGGCGGGCGAGCCCGGCGTCGACGAGGAGACGCACTGGCAGGCGCGGCCGGTGCTCGACATCGCCGAGGCGTTCTTCTACTGGGACCGCTGGGACCGGGCCCTGCGCGCGTACGAGCGCTACCTGGCGCTCTATCGCCGCAGCGGTGGCCGCCGGGCCGGGAAGGCGCCGGCGCGCGCGAGCGGCATCGCGGCGGCGATCTTCCTGCTCCGCGGCGACCAGGAGCGGGCGGAGGAGCTCGAGCAGCGGCTCGGGTACGTGCCGGTCTCGGAGTTCCACCCGGTCGTCTCGCTGGCGCTCGTCGGCCGGGGCGAGCCGGAGCTCGCGCTCGACCAGCTGCGCCACCTCGCCACGATGCGCCCGAACGCGCTCGCGGTGCGGGCCGAGGCGCTGGCGATGCTGGGGCGCTGGGATCAGCTCGACGCGGCGCTCGCCGACGCCGTCGCCGCGCCCGGGGTCGAGGAGCTGCCGCGGGTGATGGCGCAGCTCGACCGCGCCCGCGGGATCGCCGGCGACGAGGCCGCGCTCGCCCGGGCGACGAAGGCGTTCGCCCAGCTCGGGTGCCGGTTCGAGCGCGCCCGCTGCCTCGAGATCGCGGGCGACGTCGCCGCCGCCCGGGAGGAGTACGAGCGGCTGGGCGCCATCCCCGCTCTCGAGCGGGCCGGCGTCTAGCGCATCGCTATGGTGCCCACTTCGAGCGATCCACGACCGGGGGGCTGAACACGCATGGCGACGACCGCGACGATCGAGACGAACAAGGGCACCATCGAGCTGGAGCTCTTCGAGGACGACGCGCCGGAGACGGTGGCGAACTTCGAGAAGCTGGCCGGCGAGGGCTTCTACGACGGCCTGATCTTCCACCGCGTGATTCCGGACTTCATGATCCAGGGCGGCTGCCCCGAGGGCACCGGCATGGGCGGGCCCGGATACAAGTTCGGCGACGAGATCAACCACCACAAGATCGTGCGGGGGACGCTCGCGATGGCGAACGCCGGCCCGAACACGAACGGCAGTCAGTTCTTCATCGTCACGGCGGACGCGACGCCCTGGCTCGACGGCAAGCACACGGCGTTCGGTCAGGTGACGAGCGGCCACGACGTGGTCGAGGCGATCGAGGGCGTCGATCGCGACGGCCGCGACCGCCCGGTCGAGCCGGTCACGATGGAGAAGGTGACCGTCAGCTCGGAGTAGCGGCCAGCACAGCCCCGGTGGCGGCCGCGCCGGTGTGCTCGACCCACTGAAGTGGCGTGCCGCGATGGGTGCGGTCGCGCGCGGCCGGGTCGGCGCCGCGCTCCAGCGCCAGCCGGGCGAAGTCCGGCCGGTCCCACTCCACGGCGAGGTGCAGCATCGTGCCGCCGAACGGCTCGAACCGGCGACGAACGAGCGACGGCGCGCGCTGGAGCATCCAGCGGGCGGACTCGAGCCGGTCGGTGACGACCGCGAGCCGCAGCGGGCTGGTATCGCCCGGGAGGCGTCCGACCAGCTCGGCGGGCGTGGGGTCGATGAAGGTGAGGGCGCCGATGTCGCCGAAGCCGATCGCCTCGGCCAGTTCGACCTGGCGCGGCGTCGGCTCGGGGCCAGGGGCGTACCACCAGGTCTGACCCACCCGAGCGACGCGAACCCGACGGCGCGGTAGAGCAGCTCGCCCTCGCCGGTCGCGTTCAGCGTGGCATGCGTGCAGCCCTGCTCGGCGGCGATGCGGCAGGCGGCGATCGTGAGCGCGCGGCCGATCCCCTGGCGGCGGCGGGCCGGGTCGACGCCCATCGAGTAGATCCCGTCGACACCGCACCACGGGTTCATCGCCGCATGCCCGGCGACCGCGCCGTCGACCGTGATGGACACGTGCACGGCGGGCGGCGCGTCCGGGTCGCCGCCGTACGGCACGGCGGCGGGGATCGGGACGTGGCCGACGGCGATCTGGTGGCGCGGGTCGGGCTCGGGAACGTGCGCCAGGTCGAGCGCCATCCAGTGCGGCTGCCAGCCCCACCCGAACCCGCGGGCGACGAGGCGCGTGCCCAGGTCGCGGTCGGGGCGTTCCGTCCAGCAGCTCGCCTCCCCTGAGCCCAGTTCGCGGATGCGGGCGACCGCCGCCTCGACCCGCCGGCTGCGCGGGAAGGCAATGGTCGCGGATCGGTCGTCCAGGATCAGGTCGAGGCCTCCCGCGCGCTCCACCCGGCCGCCGCGGGCCCGGGCGAGGCGGCGAAACCACGACCGGTGGTTGGCCGCGGCGGCGTGTATCAGGGCGGCGGAGTCCATGCGGGGGAGTGTGGCCGGATCGGCGGGGCCTCGGCGCCACACTCCACGTGCACCATGTGACAGTTGGCGCCGACGGCGCTGGTCGAAGGCCCGATGAACGGCCTCGCACCACGCGCCGGACGCGCCGATCAGTCACTCTGGGTGACGATCGCGTGAGCGGCGATCGCCTCCGCTGCACCCGACCGACCGAGCTCCCGCCATGCGAAGTGGCTCGGGTCTCGGAGCGGCTCCACGGCCCGCAGGCGCCCGCAGTTCTGTGCGCCGAGATTCGCGGAGACCGATGGGATCCGTCACGAGCGAGTAGAGGAAGGCAAGGTCGCGGAGAAACGTCGAGATCCCGCGACCGGGAGAGGGCGTAGGTGCCGCCGGGGACCGGCGGTGTTCGGGTCGAGCTGCTCGTTCCGCGAGGCGCCCGCTCACCGGCACCGTCCGGCGCGAGCACGTCCAGGGGTGATTCGATCCCTCGTACACCGGTGCGCGTACCCGTCGGGATCCGGCGACTCGAGTGCGAACCCCTCATGGGTGAGCCAATCCACCGGGCTCGCGAGGCGGGGTGGTCGCGCTCGGACGTCGGCGATGAGGTCGATATCGGCGCTGATCCTCGGTGGGACGGCGCCGTGCTCGAGCCCCAGCAGGAAGACCAGACCGTGCGCGGTTCCGCTCTCCGAGCATCCGGCGGGCAGCCCGCACGCTTCGCTCGTCGCCGGCATCCAGCAGATCGACGGCTGCAGTTGCGGGGGAAACCACGCGATCCTCCGAGAACGGCGCTCGATCGCAGATCCGAAGCTTGACGTTCGCATCCTCGCTCCGTGCCTCGCGAAGCCCATGACGATGGATGACCTGATCGACGTCGCCACGTCGGACGTAGAACTCGCGGTCGTCGAGCGCGATGATCTCCGCGCCGTGACGGTCGGCGGCGCGGGCGCCGCCGATCAGGAGCGCCGGGTCGGCGTCGAGGCGCTCGAGGACACCGGGATGGGCATGGAAGGTGCGCAGCTCAGCTCGTCCGGAGAGGTCTCCGGGTTCGATGTCCGCGAATGAGCGTGCGCGTCGGCGCGCACGCAACCTCTCCGAGCGAGACACGCCGCCCGGATCACGTCCATCCAGGACGTCGATGGCCGCCCACGACGATCGAGCCGAGAGCGGGCGTCCAAAACGTCTCGGATGCCGACTCGCGGCGGCGGCGTCGAGCGCCCAGACGCCGCCAAGGCGTCGGGCCGGCACCTTGCCGAGCTGGGCGAGCCGGCGCGCACGCTGCACGGAAACGCCCGCCCTTCGGGCCACTCCCGCACGCCGAAATCTTGTGGTACGCCAGTCCTCGCGCCGCTACCACCACCCGAGCCCCGCCAGCTCCCCGAGCTCGCGGATGCGCGCGTCGGGGACGACGCCGCGGGAGTCGCCGCCGTTGCGGTCGATCCAGATGCCGCGCAGGCCGGCCTGCTGGGCGCCGGCGATGTCGCGGAGGGGATTGTCGCCGACCATCGCGGCGTCGGCCGGGCCGCACCCGACTGCCTCCAGGGCGGCCCGGAAGATGGCCGGGTCGGGCTTGGATGCGCCCACCGTGCCCGAGGTCACGATCGCGTCGAAGAGGCCGGTGAGGCCGGACGCGTCGAGCTTCGTGCGCTGGTGCTCCTCGGTGCCGTTCGTGACGACGGCGAGGCGCATGCGACCGCGCAGCGACTCGAGCGCGGCCACCGCATCCTCGTAGGGCCGGCAGCGGTTGTGGCGGTGCTCGCGGTAGGCCCGGGCCAGCCGCTCCGCCAGCTCGCGGTCGTCGACGCCGTGCTGGGCGAGCGCCTCGTGCCAGGCGCCGAGCCGGAAGGTCTCCGCCCACGTCTCCGTGCCCGCCGGGAACGGCGCCCAGAGCGCCTCCCACGAGCTCATGTCGCGCATCTCGAGCGCGGCCGCATCGGGGGCCTGGCCCCAGCGCACGCGCGCCCGCGCGTGCAGCACGGCGCCCATCCCGGCCGGGCCGCCGAGCGCTGCGGCGCAGTCGTCCACCGCCTCGAGGAACGACGCGTAGTCGGGGACGAGCGTGTCGTCCAGGTCGAGCAGCAGCGCCTTCACCGGCCGACCAGCCCCCGCATCCACGCGCCCGCCTCGCGCACCGCCTCGACGTCGACGCCCGTCTCGTGCCCGCGGTCGTGCAGGAAGCTGACCAGCGCTTCGGTCGAGAGGTTGCCCGGCGCGCCGGGCGCGAACGGGCAGCCGCCGAGCCCGCCCGCCGACGAGTCGAAGATGCGCACGCCCGTATCGAGCCCGGCCGCCACGTTCTCGAGCGCCAGTCCGCCCGTGTCGTGCAGGTGCAGGGCGAGCTCCTCGACGGGGACCGCAGCCGTCACGGCCTCGACGACCTCCGGCACCTGCTCCGGCCGGCCCACCCCGATCGTGTCGCCGACGGAGATCTCGCCGCACCCCAGCCCGCGCAGCGCTGCGGCGACCCCGGCGACGACCGCCGGCTGCACGGCGCCCGAGTAGGGGCAACCGAACGCCGTCGAGATGTAGCCCCGCGTCCACATGCCCTCGGCCTGCGCGCGCTGCAGCACGGGCGCGAACGCGAGCAGCGACTCGGCGATCGTCATGCCGATGTTCGCGCGGGTGAACTCGTCCGAGGCGGCCGTGAAGACCGCGATCGCGTCGGCGCCGGCCGCGAGCGCGCGCTCGAGCCCGCGCATGTTCGGCACGAGCACGGGATAGCGCGCGCCCGGGCGGCGGTGGACGGCCGCCAGCACCTCGTCCGCGTCGGCGAGCTGGGGGACGGCCTTCGGCGAGACGAACGACGTCGCCTCGACGACCGACAGCCCGGCGTCTGCGAGCCGCTCGATCAGCCGCACCTTGTCCGCGGCCGGGACGACGGCGGCCTCGTTCTGGAGGCCGTCGCGCGGGCCCACCTCGACGACCGTGACCGCGTCGCTCACGTCGGGTCGAGCTCCACCAGCGCCTGGCCGCGCGCCACCAGGTCGCCAGCCGCCACGAGGACGGCCGTGACCGTTCCGGCCGCCGGCGCCGGCACCGCCAGCTCCATCTTCATCGCCTCGAGCACGACGAGCGGCTCGCCGGCGGCCACCTCCTGGCCCTCCTGCACGTCCACCTGTAGCACCGTGCCGGGCATCGGCGCGTGCAGGGACCCGTCCGCCGCTGCGGCCGGCCCCGCGTCGGCCTCGTCCGCGACGACGCGGTACCCCCAGCCCTCGTGGAGCACGTGCCCGTCGGCCACCTCGACCTGCGGCAGCGGCGGCCCGAACGCATGCCACACGTCGTCGCGGCCACCGGCGAGCGCGGCCGCGCGCACCTCCTCGGGCAGGGGCGGCACGAGCTCGGGCCGCCATTCCCGCTCGACGAAGTCGATCCCGGCGCCGCCGGCGCGGAAGGCGGGCCGGTCGATCAGCCAGCGCAGGAACCCCAGGTTCGTCTGCACGCCGAGCACCGCCGTGTCGGCGAGCGCCGCCGCCATGCGCTCGATGCAGGCGTCGCGATCCTCGGCGTGGGCGATCACCTTCGCCAGCAGCGGGTCGTAGCGCACGCCCACGTCGTCGCCCTCGCGCACGCCCGCGTCCACCCGCACGCCCGGCCAGACCGGGAGCCGCAGGCGGGCCAGGCGCCCGGTCGCGGGCACGAACCCGGCGCCCGGATCCTCGGCGTAGAGCCGGCACTCGAGGGCGTGGCCGCGCAGGTCGACGTCGGCCTGCTCCAGCTCGAGCGGCTCCCCGGCGGCGATCTCGAGCTGCGCCCGCACGAGATCGAGACCCGCGACGGCCTCGGTGACCGGGTGCTCGACCTGGAGGCGCGCGTTCAGCTCGAGGAAGCACCACGTCCCGTCGTCGGCGACCAGGAACTCGACCGTGCCGGCGCCGACGTAGCCCGCCGCCGACGCGATCGCCACGGCGGCCGCGCCCAGGGCCGCCCGGCCGTCGGGGTCGACGGCGGGGGAGGGGGACTCCTCCACGATCTTCTGGTGCCGCCGCTGGAGCGAGCAGTCGCGCTCGCCGAGGTGGATGCACGAGCCGTGGGCGTCGGCGAGCACCTGCACCTCGACGTGGCGGGCGCCCGTCAGCCGCCGCTCCAGGTACACACGGTCGTCGCCGAACGCCGCGGCCGCCTCGCGCCGGGCCGAGTCGATCGCCGCGCGCACATCGCTCACGTCGTCGACGGCGCGCATCCCGCGGCCGCCCCCGCCGGCGGCCGCCTTCACGAGCAGCGGGGCGCCGAGCGCCCGCGCCTCCCGCGCGAGCGTCGCGTCGCTCAGGTCATCGCCGGCGTAGCCCGGCGCGACCGCCACGCCCGCCTCCTCGGCCAGGCGGCGGGCGGCGATCTTGTCGCCGAGCGCGCGCATGGCCGATCCCGGCGGGCCGACCCAGCGCATCCCGGCCGCCTCGACGGCGTCCGCGAAATCGGCGTTCTCGGCCAGGTAGCCGTAGCCGGGGTGGACGGCGTCGGCGCCGGCGGCCGTCCCCGCGGCCACGATCTCGGGGATGCCGAGGTAGCTCGTGATCGGCGTCGACCCGTCCGCCAGCTCGACGTGCAGCGCGCCCCGGTCGGCCGGCTCGTACACCGCGTGCGCCTCGATCCCGAGCTCCCGGCAGGCGCGGATCGCGCGCACCGCGATCTCGCCGCGGTTCGCGATCAGGAGCCGGGTGATTCCGGCGACCATGCCGGCGGTCGCTTGC
>JAICJM010000340.1 GCA_025928435.1 Thermoleophilia bacterium | reverse complement strand
TCGGTGGCGTGGATCGTCCCGTCCGAAATCGGGATCTCGACTTCGGTTCCCGTGCGGTTGTCCCGGACGGTCAGCGTCTCGTCAGCCACGCCCGGACCTTAGCCGCGAGCGTTGGCGGCTAAGCCGCCAACGCGCAGCGGAGACCGCCCGCCTCGCGGCGGGCCCGGAGCTCCGGCGCCTTGTTTGCACTTCGACAGGAGCGGAACCCCTAGCCGGAAAAGCCAACTCGAAAAGGAGAAAGCACATGGGGTTCAATTCGCTGAAAGACGTCCTGCAGGAGCAGCTCGAAGATCTGCACAGCGCCGAGACGCAGCTCGTCGGGGCGCTTCCGAAGATGGCTCAGGCGGCCAATCACGAGCCGCTTCGCGAGGCCTTCCAGCATCACCTCGACGAGACGCGGGAGCATGTGAGGCGCGTCGAAGAGGCCCTCGGAGAACTCGGCATCTCGCACCCGACCGAGGTCTGCAAGGGGATGCAGGGTCTCATCGCCGAGGGCGAGGAGACGATCCAGATGGGTGGCGACCCGACGGCGTGTGACGCAGCGCTGATCGCCGCCGCACAGCGCGTCGAGCACTACGAGATCGCCGCCTACGGAACGGCGAGGCAGATTGCCGGCGACTGCGGTTTCGACGGCATCAGGGATCTGATGGACCAGACACTCGACGAGGAGTCGCAGGCCGACAAGCTCCTCACGAAGATCGCCACCGGCGGCATGTTCAAGGCGGGTGTCAACCAGCAGGCCACGAGCTAGGCCTGTGAAGGCAGTCGCCTGGCACGGCAAGCGCGATGTCCGGGTCGAGAACGTTCCCGACCCGGGCATCCGCGAGCCGGACGACGTGATCATCCGCATCACCTCCTCCGGCGTCTGCGGCTCCGACCTCCACCTCTACGAGGTGATGACGCCGTACATGAACGAAGGCGACGTGCTCGGCCACGAGTCGATGGGCGTCGTCGAGGAGGTCGGTCCCGAGGTGACCGCGGTCGGCCCGGGCGATCGCGTCGTCGTGCCGTTCAATATTTCGTGCGGATCGTGCTGGATGTGCTCGCAGGGGCTCCAGTCCCAGTGCGAGACGACCCAGCAGCGCGAGCACGGGACCGGCGCGGCCCTCTTCGGTTACACGGTTCTCTACGGCGAGGTGCCCGGCGGCCAGGCGGAGTACCTGCGCGTGCCGTTCGGCAATACGCTCCCGATCAAGGTGCCCGAGGGGCCGACGGACGACCGCTTCCTCTTTCTCTCCGACGTGTTGCCGACCGCGTGGCAGGCCGTCGAGTACGCGGACGTTCCCGACGGCGGCACCCTGCTCGTCCTCGGCCTCGGGCCGATCGGCGAGATGGCGACCCGAATCGGGCAGCACCGCGGGTACCGCGTCCTCGCCGTCGATCTCGTCCCCGATCGCATCGAGCGTGCCCGCTCTCACGGCGTCGAGGTTTACGACCTCCGCGACCACGACGACACTCTCGTCGAGGTTGTGCGGGAGGCGACCGGCGGCCGAGGCCCGGACTCCGTCGTCGACGCGGTCGGGATGGAGGCGCACGGAGCGCCGGTGGCGAAGGCGATGCAGCAGATGACCGGGCTCCTACCGGCCCCGGTCCAGCGGAAGCTGATGGAGACGGCCGGCATCGACCGCCTCCATGCGCTCTACCTCGCGATCGAGCTCGTCCGCCGCGGCGGCACGATCTCGATCTCGGGTG
>JAICJM010000064.1 GCA_025928435.1 Thermoleophilia bacterium | reverse complement strand
TGGTCGAGAAGGCGCTCGGCTTCGAGCTGCGCGACCGCCTGATCGCGCTCAAGCGGGAGGAGTGGGACGCCTACCGCGTGCAGGTGAGCGAGTGGGAGCTCGAGCGCTACCTGCCGACGCTCTGACGAGTCCGGTGGGGACTGTCCCCGATTCCCCGGGGACAGTCCCCAGCACTACACTCGGCCGCATGAGCACGACGTCGGACCGTGCCACCCGGCACGTCGAGCTCCTGACCGACACGGTCGCCGCAGTCAGCTCCAGCCTGGATCTGGCCGAGGTGCTGGAGCGGATCGCCTCGCGCGTCGCCGACGCGATGGCCACGGACGCCTGCTTCGTCTACCTCTACGACGAGGCGGCGGGCGTGCTGGAGCTGCGGGCCACCCACGGCACGCGCTTCGACGATCCAGCCCACCGGCCGCGGATGCGCCCCGGCGAGGGCATCACGGGCGTCGCAGCCGAGCTCGGCCGGCCGGTGATGATTCCGGGCCAGGCCCACCTCGACCCGCGCTTCAAGGGCTTCCCGAACCTGCCCGAGGACGAGTACGAGTCGATCCTGGCCGTGCCGGTGCTCGCCCGCGACCGGCTCGCCGGCGCGCTCAACGTGCGCACCCGCCGCCCGCGCACGTTCTCGGACGAGGAGGTGGCGCTGCTGTCGGCCATCGCCGGCCAGGTGGGCCAGGCGATCGAGAACGCGAAGCTCTACGAGCGCTCCCAGCGACGCGTCGCCGAGCTCGAGGCGCTGGCCGAGATCTCGCACTCGATGACCTCCTCGCTCTACCTCGACGACGTGCTGCGCGACATCTCCGCCAGCACCTGCCGGGCGCTGCGGGCGCAGGAGTGCGCCATCGTGCTCGACTCCGAGGACGGGCCGGCGGTCGCGTACCGCTCCGGCGACGCCGGGCGCGGCGACGAGGAGCTGATCGCCATGGCGGCGCGGGCTCCGTTCGCGGCCGAGACCGCCGCCGCCGAGCCGCTCTCGTGGAAGCAGGGCCGGATCGGGTCGCTCGTGGTCTCGTGCGACGCACCGCGGACGTGGGCGCCGGAGGAGCTCTCGCTCCTGCGCACCGTCGCCCACCAGGGTGCCGCCGCGGTCGAGTCGGCCCGCTCGGCGCTGCGCGGCCTGCTCGCCCAGGAGATCCACCACCGGGTCAAGAACAACCTGCAGACGGTGGCGTCGCTGCTGCGGCTGCAGCTGCGCTCGGCCGGCGACCCGGCCGCCGAGAAGGCGCTGCGCGAGAGCGTGAACCGGATCTGCTCGATCGCCGAGGTGCACGACCTGCTCACCTCCTCGCGGGTGGACGGCGTCGACTGCGCCGGGCTGGTCGGCCGGCTCCAGGCGATGCTCGGCACCGGCGTGCCGGAGCGGCCGGCCCGGGCACGTCTCGAGCCGGTGCCGCTGTCGGGCGACCGGGCCACCGCGCTCGCGCTCGTGTTCTGCGAGCTGCACGGCAACGCGGTCGAGCACGGTGCCGGCGCGGTCGGCGCGGAGCTGCGCCGCGAGCGTGACGACGTGGTGCTCGTCGTCACGGACGAGGGCGGCGGCCCGGCGCCGGGGACGGGCGACGGGCTCGGCCTCACGATCGCGCGCACGCTCGTGCGCGACCAGCTGGCCGGCAGCCTCGAGCTGGTGGGAGACGGCGGCGGGAAGGCGGTGGCCCGGTTCCCGGCCGAGTCCTGATCGCCGAGGACGAGACGATCATCCGGCTCGACCTGGCCGCGATGCTCGACCGGGCGGGGTTCGAGGTCGTCGGCGAGGCGCGGGACGGCGCGGAGGCGGTCGAGCTCGCGCGCGCGTGCGCGCCCGACCTGGCGCTGCTCGACGTGCGCATGCCGGGGATGGACGGGATCGACGCCGCCCGGGCGATGCTCGAGGACCGGCCGATCCCGATCGTCATGATCACCGCCTACTCCCAGCGCGACGTCGTCGCCCGGGCGGTCGAGGCCGGCGTCTTCGGCTACCTCGTGAAGCCGTTCCGGGAGGCCGATCTCGTCCCGGCGATCGAGACCGCCCGCGCCCGCCACGCCGAGCTGCTGGCGGTGCGGGAGGAGTCCGACTCGCTGCGTGACGCCCTCGCGGCCCGCAAGGTGATCGAGCGCGCCAAGGGCCTGCTGATGGAGCGCGACGGCCTCAGCGAGCCCGAGGCGTTCGGGCGCATGCGCGCGGCCGCGCAGCGCACCGGGAAGACGCTTCGGGACATCGCCGAGGCCGTCAGCGAGACCTACGCGCCGCGCTGACGGGCGACCGGCACGACGGGGACTGCCCCCGCGGGCGGGCGCAGTCCCCCTACGATCTCCCGCATGGCGCGGGTGGTCATGGTGCTTTCCGAGAACTGGACGCTCACATCGCCCCACGATCTTCCCGCGCTGGTAGAGCTGGCCGTCGCCGCGGAGGGGGCGGGCGTCGACACGGTCATGCTGTCCGAGCACGTCGTCCTCGGCCCGTCGGCGGGCGCGGCCGGGCGGATGGAGAACCCACGCGACTACGCGGCGCCGGGAAACCAGGACCCGGACACGCCCTGGCCCGACTCGATCGTGCTGGCCGCCGCCATCGCGGCGCGCACGCAGACGCTGCGGGTCGCGCTCGCCGCGATCATCGCGCCGCTGCGCCATCCGCTCCTGCTCGCGAAGCAGCTCGCAACCCTCGACCTGCTCGCCGGCGGCCGGCTGGTCGTGCAGCCGACCGTCAGCTGGGCCGAGGAGGAGTACGCGGCACTCGGCGTGCCGTTCGGGCAGCGGGGCGCGATCCTGGACGAGCAGCTCGAGGCGATGCGGGCGGCCTGGACGCAGAGCCCGGCGGCGTTCGCCGGGAAGCACTTCCGCTTCGCCGACGTCTACTGCGACCCGAAGCCGTTCCACGCCGGCGGGCCGCGGATGTGGTTCGGGGGCCAGTCGATGCATGCCGCCCTCCTGCGCCGGATCGTGCGCTACGGCAGCGGCTTCCACCCGTTCGGGAGACCGACCGACGCCGACCTGACCCGGCTGGCGGAGGCCATGCGCGCGGCCGGCCGCGACATCTCTGAGCTCGAGCTCGTCGGCGGGATCCGCGGCCGCTTCGAGCGGCCGGACGCGGTCGCCGACCTCGACGAGGCGCTCGCCGCCGTCCCCGGCGAGCTCGCCCGCGGCTTTGAGTCGATCTGCTTCAAGCCGTCGATGTTCACCGACGACCGCGACGAGGTCGGGGCGATCTCCGCCCGAGTCGTCGAGGCCGTCGCCGCTGCGGCCGCCGGGCGCTGACGTTCCCCTCAACCACGCGCGGATCGCGCCGATCTTGAGGGTGGAACCATGACCGTGGTCGCGACGCCATGCCCGGAGTTCGGCGGATGACCCGGCCCTCCCGAGCGCTGCTCGGCGGCCGCGGTCCGCGCGTGGACCAGGCCGGGCTGGAGGCGCTGGTCGCGAGCCTGCGGGCCGAGCGCGACCACTACTCCCGGGTGCTCGCCGCCGCCACCGGCGACGCCATCTTCACCACCGGCGCCGACGGCGTCATCACCTTCTTCAACGGCGGCGCGGAACGCCTGCTCGGCTACGCAGCCCACGAGGTCGTCGGCCGGCTGCGCGGGCTCGACCTGCACCTGCCGGAGGAGATCGACGCGGCCGCGCGCGAACTCGGTGTCGAGCCCGGCCGGGCCGTCTTCCTGGCCCTCGCGGGCCGGGGCGCCGAGTCGCGGGAGTGGACGTTCGTCCGCGCCGACGGCTCCCACGTCCGCGTCGCCCACACCGTCACGACGCTGCGCGACGAGCACGGCGAGATCGTCGGCCACGTCGGCCTCGCCCACGACATCACCGCCCGCCACCGCGACGAGCAGGCGCTGCGCAAATCGGAGCAGCGCTTCCGCGCGCTGTCGGAGCACGCGCCGGTCGGCATCCTCCAGACCGACGAGCGCGGCAGCTGCTGGTACGCGAACGCGCGCTTCTGCGAGCTCGCCGGCCGTCCGGAGGAGGACGTACAGGGCGACGGCTGGGTCGAGATCCTGCGCCGCGACGACCGCGCGGGCGTGCTCGAGCGGTGGGCCGGCGCCCTCGGCGAGGGCGCCGGCTTCGACGGCGAGTTCCGGATCACGCGCCCGGACGGCACCACCGTCCACGTGCGGGCGACGGCGGGGCCGATCCACGCCGACGCGGGCCGCGCCTCCGGCTTCGTGATCACGACCCACGACATCTCGGAGCGGGTCGGCGCCCAGCGGCGGCTCACCGAGCAGGAGCAGCTTTTCCGCAACACGCTCGAGAACGTCGCCTTCGCGGCGGTGCACCTCGACCCGGCCGGCCGCGTCCTCTACTGCAACCCGCACCTGGCCGAGCTGCTCGGCCGCCCGGCGGCGTCGGTCGCCGGCCTGGACTGGTTCGGCGAGATCGTGCCGCCCGAGCGGTCGTGGACGCGCGAGGCGTTCGAGCAGTCGATGCGCGGCGAGCTCCAGCGCCCGCACCACGAGAACCAGGTGCTGACCGCGACCGGCGAGCGGCGCGTGATCGCCTGGTCGACGATCGTCCACCACGACGCCGACGGGGGCGTCAGCGGCGCGATGTCCCTCGGCGAGGACGTGACCGAGCGCCGCCGGGACGAGCAGCGCGTCTCCCACCTCGCCTACCACGACGATCTCACCGGCCTCCCGAACCGCATGTCCTTCTCCGACCACCTGGTCGCGACCGTCGCCGAGGCGGAGCGGGGCGAGGCCCAGATCGCCGTCCTCTTCTGCGACATCGACGCGTTCAAGCTCGTGAACGACTCGCTCGGGCACGCCGCCGGCGACGAGCTCCTGCGCCACGTCGCCACCCGCCTGCGGGCCGTCACCCGGTCGGCCGACATGATCGCCCGCCAGTCCGGCGACGAATTCCTCGTGCTCGTGCGCGACTCGCGCGGGAGCCGCGCCGACGTCGCCCAGCTGGCGGAGTCGCTCGCGGCCCGCATCGAGCACGCCATCTCCTCGCCGTTCTCGGTCGAGGGCCACGAGGTCGTGATCGGCGTCTCGGTCGGGACGAGCGTCTTCCCCGACGACGGCCGCACGGCCGAGGAGCTGCTGCACCACGCCGACGCCGAGATGTACCACGCCAAGGCCGCCCGCCAGGGCCGGCGCGTGCGCGAGCGCAGCTCCGACGATCCCGCCCGCGACCTCGAGCTGGCGGCGGCGCTGCACCACGCCATCGCCCGCGGCCAGCTGGTGCTCGAATACCAGCCGATCGTCGACCTCGGCACGGGCGCGGTCCAGAGCGTCGAGGCGCTCGTGCGCTGGGACCGCGCGGGCGAGCTCGTCACGCCGGGCCTGTTCCTGCCCGCCGCCGAGCGCACCGGCCTGCTGACGCCCATCACCCACTGGGTGGTCGACGAGGCAGTCAGCCAGCTCGGCCGCTGGAGCGCCGTCGGCATGGACGTCGACATCTCCGTGAACGTGCCGCCGGCCATGCTCGACCGGCGCATGCGCGACCGGCTCGTCCGCCTGGCCGACGAGCACGCCCTGCGCCGAGGCGCGATCACCCTCGAGCTCGTCGAGTCCGCGATGATGGACGACCGCCGCCTGTTCGACCACCTCGAGTCGCTGCGCGCGGTCGGCTACCGGATCGCGATCGACGACTTCGGCAGCGGCCACTCGTCGCTCGCCCGGATCGCCCAGCTCCCGGTCGACGTGCTCAAGATCGACCGCAGCCTGATCGCCGGGATCTGCGACTCGCCCCGCGAGCACGCGATCGTGCGCGCGATCATCGCCACGGCCGAGGCGCTCGACGCGGCGGTCGTCGCCGAGGGCATCGAGACCGAGGGCCAGCGGGCCGCCCTGCGCAGCCTCGGCGTGCGCTCCGGCCAGGGCTACCTGTTCGCGCGGCCGATGCCGGCCCGCATGGTGGCCGCGGCCCGCGACGCCGCGTAGGCCCCTACGCCAGCTGGTCGATCTGCAGGCCCTGGAGGAGCGAGGCGCTCACCCCGTAGCCCGAGGCGGCGCCCGAACCGGGCGCGAGGCCGTTCTGGAGCGCCTGGACGAGCTCGTCGTCCGTGACGCCGAGGGTCGTGCTGAGGTCGGCCATGCGCTGCTGGAGGCTCTCGCCCCCCGCCTGGATCCCGGCGGCTCCGCCCTGGCGGGTCGTCCCGGTGCTCTTGCGGTCGGCGACCTTCGCGGCCATGGCGTCCAGATCCATGGGCTGGCGGGCCGCGACCCCGTTCGTCTGCAGGCCCTGCTTGATCGTGGCCAGCAGGTCGTCACGGGAGACGCCCTGGGCGGTGGCGAGGTCGCTCAGGCTCTCGCCGCCCTGCATGCGCTTGATGAGGTCGTCGGTGGTCGTCCCCAGGAGGTTCGCGACGCCGGAGAGCAGCGTGGTCGTGGAGGTCGTCGGGGCCGTGACGCTCGCGAGGGTCTGCGCGAGGGAGGCCGCCGAGCCGGAGATCGAGTTCTGCATGCTGACCTCGTCGGTATCGGCGGCGTCGAACTTGAGCGCTACGGATCCGCCGGCGTGCCGGCGCCCAGCCGGCGCCGCACCTGCGCCCGCTCGCGGCGCCACGTCGCGCCGGGATCGCGGCCCGAGAGCAGGCCGAGCAGGAACATCCCGACCAGGGTCGCGAGCAGGGCGAGCACGATCGTCCCCACCGCCAGCGTGTCCCAGAACGAGATGCCGGTGCCGATATGCCGGCCGAAGCGCAGGTCGAGCGCGGAGCAGACGACGACCGCGATCCACAGCCACTTCAGCGTCCGCCGGGTGAGCGCCGCCGCATCGCGCGGCCGCGGGTTGGCCCGGTCCCAGCGCTCGAGCTCGTTCACGAGCCGCAGGTCGGCCAGCGGCCGCTCGGCCGGGAGCGTGCGCGCGCAGCCGTCGCAGAGCGGCCAGCCGGCGCGCGTCGGCTCGCGGCAGTAGGGGCACACCCGGGTGTCCGAGACGGCGTTCAGTGCATCCCATGCTAAGCCCGAATGCCGCGAACGGGAAGCCCGCGCCCGGCTCCGCGATAATCGGGCCATGGAGGCCGACCTGGAGCCGCGGCTGCTCGAGGCGCGCAGGGAGCGCTTCTTCGTCCGCTCGCAGCTGAAGGTGCTGCGCCGCTACCGCGAGCGGGAGGCGGCCGCCGGCCGGCCGACGGACGGGAGCGACGGCCGCCTCGCCGACCTCGAGCGCGAGCTGCGGGGGCTGGACGAGACGGTCGAGGGCCTGCGCGCGCGGCTCGGCCGCCCGCACCGCAGCGTCCGCGGGCCGGCAGACTAGGCTGCGGGGCGTGGAGACGCACGAGGCATCCTGCAACTGCGGGCAGCTGCAGCTCACGGCGGAGGGCGACCCCGTCCGGGTCTCGATGTGCCATTGCTACGCGTGCCAGCGGCGCTCGGGCAGCACGTTCGCGGTCCAGGCCCGGTTCCCCGCCGACCGCGTCCGGATCGAGGGCGGCCACACGACCTACGAGCGCGTGTCCGACGAGGGCGAGGGGCGGACGTTCCACTTCTGCCCCGAGTGCGGCGCGACCGTCTACTACACGACCGGCGACCGGACCGATCTGATCGCGGTGCCGGTGGGAGCGCTCGCCGACCGCGACTTCCCGCCGCCGAGCGTCTCGGTATGGGAGGAGCGCATGCACCCGTGGGTCGGCCTGCCCGCGGACATGGAGCACATCGACTAGCGGCGCGCGCCCTCGGCCCTCGGCACGACCCGAGTGCTGGTGGCCTTCCACGACGCGACGACCTTCAGGCCGGGGCGGATGCCGAGCCGCTCCACCGATCCCGGCGTGACCTCGGCCGTGAGCCCGCCCACCCGCACGCGGGCGCGGTTGCCCTGCACCGTCACCCGCTCGACGAGGCCCTGGAGATGGTTCATCGCCGAGGTGTCGGTCGGCGGCGTGAGGCCGAGCGTGATCTCCCACGGCGCCACCAGCACGGCGACGGGTCCTTCGGCGGCGTCGCCGACGTGGATCAGCATCCCGTCCGGCAGGTGGACGACCGGCCCCTCGGCGAACCCGGCGACGTAGTTCACGCCGGCGAAATCGGCCACGAACCGGCTCGCCGGCGAGTGCAGGAGCTCCTCGCCGGTGCCCGACTGGACGATCCGGCCCCCGTCGATGACGACGACGTGCTCGGCCAGCATCGTCGCCTCCTCGTAGGAGTGCGTGACGGTGATCGTCGGCACCCGCGTGCGCTCGAGCACGTCGGCGAGCTCGGCGGCGACGCCGGAGCGGGTCCCCGGGTCGAGCGCCGCCAGCGGCTCGTCGAGCAGGAGCAGCTGCGGGTCGGTCGCGAGCGCGCGGGCGAGGGCGACCCGCTGGCGCTCGCCGCCGGAGAGGTCGCGCGTACGCGCGCGGGAGAGATGCTCGATCCCGAGCTGGCGCAGCACCTCGTCCGGGTCGCGGCGGGCCTCGAACGCGACGTTCCCGATCACGTTGCGGTGTGGGAAGAGCGCGTAGTCCTGGAAGACGAAGCCGATCCGGCGCCGCTCGACCGGCACGTTCACGCCGGGCCCGAACCACGTCTCGCCGTTGCACGTGATCTCGCCGCTTGCCGGCCGTAGGAGCCCCGCGATCAGGCGCAGCGTGGTCGACTTTCCCGCTCCCGACGGGCCCACCAGCGCGGTCGGGGCCGTGACGTCGAGCGCGACGTCGACGGTGAAGTCGCGCACCGGGGAGGTCACATGGGCTCGAAGCGAAGCGTCCTCCCGCGGATGATCAGCTTGACGACCAGGAGCACGATCGCGCTCACCGCGATCAGCGTCGCGCCGAGCGCGAGCGCCGTCCCGAAGTCGCCCTGCTCGAACTGCAGGTAGGTGGCGATCGGGGCGGTCTGGGTGACGCCCTCGAGGCTGCCGGCGAACATGATCGTGGCGCCGAACTCGCCCACCGCGCGCGCCCACGCGAGCGCCGCCCCCGCTCCCAGGCCGGGGCCGGCCAGCGGCACCGCCACCTGCAGGAACACCTTCCAGGGGCCCGCGCCGAGCGTGCGGGCGGCCGCGAGCAGGTCGCGGTCGACGGCGGCGAACGAGGCCTGGGCCTGGCGCAGATAGAGGGGGCCGGCGACGAACGTCATCGCCAGCACGACGGCCGCGGCCGTGAACGGCAGCTCGATGCCGAGTGCGCTCAGCTCCCCGCCGAGCAGGCCGGTGCGGCCGAACGCGGCGAACAGCCCCAGGCCGGCGACGGCGGGGGGCAGCACGAGCGGCAGCTCGAACAGGGTGACGAGGAGCGTCTTGCCCCGGAACGCGGTCGTCGCGAGCCGGTAGGCGACGGGCGTCCCGACGAGCAGCATCGCCGCCAGCGACGCGCCGCTGGTCTCCGCGGTCACCCGGAACGCCTCCCGGGTCGTCTCGGTATCCAGCCCGTGGCGGAGGTCGCCCTTCAGGAAGACGCCCAGCAGCGGCAGCAGGAAGAACGCTGCCGTCGCCAGGCCGAGCAGGACCGTCGTCAGCCCGTAGGCGCCGCTCCGAAGCCGAACCGCGTGAGCACGGCCCGTCCTTGGGAGCTCTCCACCAGGTCGATCCACTGCTGCGCCGCCTTCGTGTTCTGGCTGTAGCTGACGATCCCGATCGGGTAGGTCGCCGTCGCATCCGCCGATGCGGGGAACCCGATCTCGTGCAGCTTCGCCTTCTGGGACAGGGCGTCGGTGATGTAGACGAAGCCGGCGTCCGCCTCACCCGAGGTGAGCTTCGCCAGCACGGCCTCGGCATCCTGCTCCTTGCTGACGATGTTCAGCGTGGTCTCGTCGATGCCCAGGTTGCCGAGCACGTCCTCGGTGTAGGAGCCGAGCGGCACCGCCGGATCCGCGACGACCACCTTCGCGTCGCCCTTCTCGAGGTCGGCCGCGGTCTTCAGGTGCGCCGGATTCGACTTCGGCGTGACGAGCAGGAGCGAGTTCGTGGCGAAGGTCGTCGTCTTGCCGAGCAGGTTCTCGCCCTGCAGCTGCTCCGGGTACGTGGGGCTGGCCGCCGCGAACACGTCGGCCGGCGCGTTCTGCTCGATCTGGGCCGCGAGCTGATCCGACCCGGCCGTGTTCAGCGTCACCTTCCAGCCCGGGTGCTGCTGCTGGTAGGTCTTCCGCAGGTCGCCGAACACGTTCACGAGCGACGCGGCGGCGAAGACGGTCAGCGTCCCGCCCGACGAGCCGCCGGACGAGCCCCCGGAGCCGGATCCCGACGACCCGCCGCAGGCCGCGGCCGCGAACATCGTCGCCACCGCCAGGACGAGTGCCTTCCAGCGTGTGCTCATATCCTCCCCACCATCACCGACGTTGCCTTCACCGTCGCGACGGCGGGGATGCCCGGGGCGAGCCCGAGCTCCTCGACGGCGTCGCGGGTCACGACCGAGACAACCCGGTGCGGCCCGGCCCTGATCACCACCTGGGCGATGACGCCGGTGATCTCGACGCTCTCCACCTCGCCCTCGAAGCGGTTGCGAGCCGAGAAGCCGTCCCCCGTCAGCGCGGGCATGTGGCCGCCGAGCCGCTCGATCTCCGAGACGAGGATCATGCGCCGGTTGCGGGAGTCGCGCTGCGACTGCAGGCGGCCGTACCGCTCCCAGCGGCGGAGCGTGTCCACGCTCACGCCGAGCGCCTTCGCCGCCTCACCGATCGAGACCAGCCGGTCGTCCACCTCCACCTCTCCTACATAGTCACCGCATAGGCAGGCGCGGGAGCATACCACCGGCGTGGCAAACGGGGACAGTCCCCGACCGAGGGGACTGTCCCCCTACATCCCGGGGATGAGCAGCGTGCGCAGCGTGCGCCCGGCGGCCAGATCCTGGAGCGCGGCCTCCGCGTCCTCGAGCGGGCGGCGGCCGCTGACGAGCTCGTCCAGCATGAGGTCGCCGGCCAGGTAGAGGTCGACGAGCGCCGGGAAGTCCACGGCCGGGATCGTGCTGCCGTAGTTCGAGCCGACGATGCGCTGCTCCCGCTCGGCCAGCGCGAGCGGCTCGAAGCGGGCGGTCGCGCCGGTCGGCGGGAGGCCGACGACGACGGCCATGCCGCCGATGCCGAGCATGCCGATCGCCTGCTCGGTCGTCTCGATCTTGCCGATCGCGTCGAAGGCGAAGTCGACGCCGCCGTCGGTCAGGTCGTGCACCGCCTGGACGGCGTCCATGTCGCGGGTCGCGATGGCATCGGTGGCGCCGAAAAGGCGGGCGAGCTCGCCGCGGGCCGGGTCGAGGTCGACGGCGATGATGCGGCTGGCCTTGGCGAGCCGAGCGCCCTGGACGACCGAGAGGCCGACCCCGCCGCAGCCGATCACGGCGACGGTCGCGCCGTCCGGGACGGCCGCCGTGCGCTGCACCGCGCCGACTCCGGTGGCGACGCCGCAGCCGACCAGCGCCAGCACGTCGAGCGGCGCGTCGGCGTGGATCGGGATCGCGCCGGATGCGGGCACCACCACCTCCTCCGCGAACGAGGAGACCGCCAGGTAGTGGTGGATGCGCTCGCCATCGCGGTGAAAGCGCGTCGTCCCGTCGTAGAGCACGCCCTGGGGCAGAAGCACGTTGGCGGCGAGCTCGCATCGAGCGGGGAAGCCGGCCAAGCACATGCGGCAGCGCCCGCAGCTCGGCACCCACGAGAGAACGACGCGGTCGCCCTCTTTCGGCGTGGTGACGCCGGGCCCGACCGCCGTGACCGTCCCCGAGCCCTCGTGCCCCATGACGAGCGGGGCCGCCACGTCCCAGTCACCCTTGCGCACGTGCAGGTCTGAGTGGCACACGCCGGCCGCGGCGATCTGAACGCGGACCTCGCCCTCCTTGGGCGGGTCGAGCTCGACGTCGGTGACCTCGACGGGGTGGTCCGGGTCGCGGAAGAGGACGGCGCGCATGCGGGTGACGGTATCAAGCGTCCGAGGGCGAAACCGGGTTGACGCAACCCTGTGACTATCGTTACCATCGGCCGTCAAGGTTGGGTTAGGGGCAAAGGGTGTGGGGTGTGGGACTCGTCCGAGCGCTCATCGTTTCTGATCTGCGGATCTATCGTGACGGCGTCAGCGCCGCCCTGCGCGCGGACCCTGGGATCGAAGTGGTCGGCGTCGCCGCGCACACGAACGAGGCCACCCACCGGGTCACGGAGAGAAGCCCGACTGTCGCCGTCATGGACGCCCGCATGCCGGACGGCATCGCCGTCGTGCGGGCCTTGCGCGCACAGGGCGACGGGATCCAAATCGTCGGCCTGGGGGCCCATGACGATCTGATCCCCATGTGGGTCGAGGCGGGGATCGACGACTATCTACCGCCCGAAGCGTCGCCCGCAGACATCCGCAGGGCGGTGGTGGGCGTGCCCGGTGATCGCTGCTGTGACGACGCAGCTGCAGACGGCGACGTCGCCGCGGATGGGATGGAGTTCACACGCCGCGAGCTGGAGGTGCTGACGCTGTTGCGTCGCGGACAGTCGAACAAGGAGATCGCGGCGTCCCTCTACATCGCCGAGTCGACCGCGAAGAACCACGTCCACAGCATCCTGCAGAAGGCACATTTGCGGCGGCGAACCCAGGTCTTTGCCCTCCCGGACCATGCATCGGATGGGCCTAACGGCCCGGATCCGGGTGCCCGGTAGATCGAACTCTTCGAATCGGAACTCGCTCCAATCCGGGCCTTCCTGTTCTTGTGGGTGTCCTCGCGTGCGTGGGAGGGTGACCTCGCCACGACCGAAGGAGCAGCCATGTTGACTCTGCCAGCGAAGGGGCAAATCCAGTTCATGCCGCCCGGCGGCGCGTACCTCGAGGTACGAGGCATCACCGATCCCAACGGCGCGCCGCTCGACGTGATCGACGTCGACCAGGGTTTCACCGTCAGCGGCGTCGTGGTGCTCCCCAACTGGCTCGGCGGCACCGCCACCGTGTGCATCTGGGCCGATGAGCAGGGTGGGCCGATCGACCAGGTGCTGTCACCGTGCTTCGACCTCACGCTCAAGCCCTCGAACACCGAGCCGAATCCCAAGGTCTACGACTGGAAGATCGACTTCCCGGGCACGGTGCTGCCGGATCCGCACCAGGGCTCGCAGATCTACCACCTGCTCGCGAAGTTCATGTATGAGAACCAGGCGACGGACATCGCCGGCTTCGCGGACATGGGCACTGCCCTGATCAACTGAGCCGGACTGCTGCGCTTCTGCCGGTGCCCGACCGCGAGGTCGGGCACCGGCCGGCTCGCGAGGACTGGAGGCTCTCATGCCCTCACATGGATCCTCGGGCGCGTCCGCAACCGCGCACATCGACGATCTGACGCGGATCTCGGGAATCGGGTCCGCGGTCGCACGCAAACTCCAGGCCGCCGGCATCCACACGTATCGGGATGTCGAAACGAGCACTCCGGACGAGCTCGCCATTGCCGTCGCCGTACCCGCGTGCACTCCAGGACGCATCGAGGCCATGGACTGGATCGGGCAGGCGCGACGCCTCGGAAGCATCTCGGCTGCGGCGGACGTCCCCGCGGCTCCGGCCGACCCGGTCGCCGACGAACCGCCCCCGATCCTCGAGGTGGTGCGCCTCGGCACGGCCCGGGTCCGGCCTCTCCATCGAGGAGTGGGCGCCGACCAGTCCATCGGCGTCGCGCTGGAGCTCCGGCGCGGATCGGCGCCTCCGCCCGCACCGACGCTCGACTACTCCGCCGAGATCACGGCACGGAGGCTCGACGCGGACGGCGACGTCCTGATGGCCCGCATGACGGGCACCGTCCGTGCTGAACACGGCATCTCACATGCCGCCGCCGGCCCGTCACTGACGGCAGGGCTCTACCGACTGGCGGCCACGATCACGCTCTACCCGGGAGAACACGACCCCGACGATGCGCCGGTCGGTAGCCTCGTGGCTCAGGGTGACCTCGTGCAGGTCGGCGCGAGCACGACCGCTTCCCGACCCCAGCCCGAGAGAACCAACCGGCGCACGCCTTCGGCGAGCAGGCGACTGCTCGCCGAAGGCGTGATCAGCGAAGACGAGTACGCGCAGCTGACCGCCGGGCCGCCGTCATGACCCCGGGGTGACCGAGACCGTGGCCGGCGGCATTTCGCACCATGGGCCGATGTGCGCGCCGCTTTCGAGCTGATCGGGAGTCCAGACGTCGAGGTTCTCGGGCAGGTAGCGCTCGAGCGAGAGCCGCTCCTTGCGCGCGGCCTCCCACGCGCCGGCGCGTGCATCCTCGGCGCGCTGAAGGCTTGTGATTCGGTCGCGCAGCCAGGCCTCTTCGGCAACGTCCAGTCGCTTGCCGGGCCAGAACATCACGTTCATTGTGCTCTCCTCGATTGCGGACGCCCGGAGGCGAACAGCGTTTCTTCCAGTTTCTGGTACATGTAGGAATCGTGTCAAGGTCGACAGACGGCCCGCCGCCGGGTCACGACCGCAAGAGTGGAGGGTATGTGTCCGCCAACCGGGTCTGGATCGCAAAGGATCCCTCTCGCGATCCGTGTACCCGCCCGAGGTGAAACCTATCCGAAGCGCCGCGCAGCTCCGCGTGCACCGCGATCGGCAGCGGCTTGACCCCACGCCCCCCACGCGAGACCATCCGCCCGGGGACATGGACACACCTTCACGCTCCGCGCTCGCCACAGGCTCGCTCGTCGAGCGGTGCCGACATGGCGACCGCGAGGCCTGGCGCGATCTGGTCGAGGAGTACTCGCGCTATGTCTACGCGATCATCATGCGCGGCTACCGCCTGTCCGAGAGCGACGCCGAGGACGTCTTCCAGGACGTGTTCGCGCGCGTGTTCGAGCGGCTGGAGACCCTGCGCGACGACGATGCGCTGCGCGGCTGGATCGCCCAGGTGACCCGCAACCTGTGCTCCGACCACCTGCGCCGCGCCCATCCCACCGAGGAGCTCTCCGACGACACGGTGACCGAGCTCGACGACCGGCTGTCCGACCTCGACCTGGCCCTCGCGGTGCGCCAGGCGCTCGTGCGGCTGCCGGCCGGGTGCGCCGACATCCTCGACCGCTTCTTCTGCCGCGACCAGTCCTACCGCACGATCTCGGCCGAGCTCGACCTGCCGCCCGGCACCATCGCGAGCCGGATCAGCCGCTGCCTCGACCGGCTGCGCAAGGAGATCGGCGGAAGAGATCCGGCGCGCGCAGCGTCTGGGGGGATGTGAGCATGGACGAGCATGAGCTCGGGCGGCTGATCGGGATCTTGCAGCCGGCCCCGGCGGAGTGGACGCGGGCTGCCCAGGAGCTGCCCTTCCTCAACACCGAGCTGGACGACATCCTGACGCGGGCGCGCGGCGACGACGGCTTCCGCGAGGCGCTGCGGACGGACGCGGGCTCCGCCCTGCGTGAGCAGGGCTACGACCTCTCGCCGAGCGTGGTCGCGCACATCATGCGCCGGCTGCCCGAGGACAAGAAGCGCTAGACGGTCGTCACGGCGGGCCGCAGCGCGGCCAGCCGGCGCGAGACGACGAGGTCGGCCGCCGCGGCGCTCTCGGCGTGGCCGGTGACGGCCGCGAGGAAGTGCTCGCGCTCGACCGTCAGCAGGCGGCAGTCCGCCGTCGCCGTCACCGTGGCAGTGCGCGGTGTCTCCCGCAGCAGCGCGATCTCGCCGAAGAACCCTCCGGCCAGGATCGGCGTGCGCGCCTGGCCGCCGACGGTGACCGTGAGCGCGCCCTCCTCGACGATGTAGAACTGGTCGCCCGGGTCGCCCTCACGCACGACGACCGTCCCTTCCGGCACCTCGACCCGCTCGACGTGGGCCGCGAGCTGCTCGATCGCGGGCAGCGAGAGCGGCGCGAAGACCGTCAGCTGGCGCAGCAGCTGGACGTGCGCCCGCTGCTCGGGCGAGAGCGCGTCGAGCTGCACCAGCCAGCGGCCGGTCAGCGCGACGGCGACCGGCAGCGTGAGCCCCGTGACCACGATCGCCGGCCGGATGCCGAGCACCGAGATCAGAGCCGGCGCGAGGATCGAGCCGGCGCCGAGCGCGGTCAGCATGACGGCCTCGAGGACGCCGAACACGCGCCCGAGCACGTCGGCGGGCGCCGAGCGCTGGAGGAGCGTGATCGCCGCGACGTCGACGACCGTGTTACCGGCTCCGACGCCCGCCAGCAGCACGCACACGAGCGCGGTCGACGTCGAGACGCCGACGAGGGCGATACCGACGCCCCAGATGAGGACGCCCGCCGCGAACGCGGCCGCCAGCCGCCGCCCGCCGGCGAGCGCGGCCGCCCCGACGCCGCCGAGTATGCCCCCGACGCCGAATGCAGCCTCCAGGTATCCGACGCCGGCGTTTCCGATGTGCAGCACCTGGAGCGCGAGGACGACGGTGAAGACTCCCAGCGCCCCGGCGACCAGCGCCTGCAGCGCGTACACCCCAACGACGGTCGCGAGCAGCGGCGTCGACGCCAGCTCCCGGAAGCCTGCGGTCGCCGCCCGGAGCGCGCCCTCGCCGCCCTCCTCCCTCCCGACCGGCTCCGGCTCGACCGGCGGCTCGGGGACGAGCGCGACCAGCCAGGCCGAGACGACCAGCAGCGCCGCGCAGACGGCGAAGCTCGTGTCGGCCCCGGACACCGCCAGCGTGAGGCCGCCGATCCCGGGCCCGGCGAAGAGCGCCGCGCTCTCGATGGTCACCGCGACAGCGTTGGACGCGGTCAGCTCCGCCGGCGTGCGAGCCAGTGCCGGCATGAGTGCCGCCTGCGCCGGGCGGAAGACCGTCGACACGACCGAGACGCACACCGCGAGGACGTAGACGGCGCCGATCCCAGAGCTCGCGTGCACGACGAGCGCCAGCATCACGATGAAGACCGCCCGGACGAGATCGGCCACCATCATCACTCGCCGCGGCGACACGCGGTCGGCCAGGATCGAGGTGAAGGGGGCAAAGACGGCGCAGGCGCCCGTCCGCAGGAGCATGACGATGCCGACGCCGGTCGCGCCTCCGCCCTCGTGGTAGGAGACAACCGCCAGCGGGATCAGGAACGCGAGCGACCCGGCCATCGACGCCGCCCACGCGATCTGCAGGCGGCGCAGCGCGCGGTTGGCGAGGACGGCGCGCAGCGGTTTGAGCGACTCGCGCATCGGGTGGGCGATTGTACCGGCCGGGCCCGGGACTACCGGAATCGCAAAGAGTGTGGGAAGATTCCTGCTCCTGCCACCGTCCAGTGGGGAAACGTCCCCGGCCGTACAGGAGGATCAACGTGGGAGACGAGCGCGATCGCACCAAGCGGAACGACGAGCCGGACGTCGAGGCTCACAAGTTCAAGCTCAATCCGGACGATGCGGAGAAGGACGAGGGCACGAAGGACGACGACGAGCCCGACGTCGAAGCGCACCGGATGAGGTAGCGGCGGCGAGCCCGAGTGGCGCCGCCGGCCTTCGGCGGCGCCACGGGCGCGGGCTCCGCCACGAAGCGGCCGGGTAGGCCGTTCGCTAGCATCGCGGGCTGGTGACCGAGCCCGCCGAGGATCTCCCCGCCTACGCCGTCGACCGCACGGCCGTGCAGGCCTTGGCCGGCGCCCGGCCGTGGCCGGCGCAGGTCACGCGCGACTGGGCACTGGGCGGATCGACCGGGCGCGGCGCGCGGGTCTGCATCGTCGACAGCGGGATCGAGGCTGACCATCCCGCCGTCGGCCGCGTCGACACCGCCGTCGCCGTCTCGATCGCCGACGACGAGGTCGTGATCGAGCCCGACACGCTCGGCGACGTGTGCGGCCACGGCACCGCGTGCGCGGGGATCATCCGGGAGATCGCCCCGGAGTGCGAGCTCGCCAGCGTGCGGGTGCTCGGCGAGGGCTTCGTCGGCAGCGGGCCCGTGCTGGTCGAGGGCCTGCGCTGGGCGATCGAACAGGGCTACGACGTCATCAACATGAGCCTCTCGACGACGAAGCGCAAGTTCTGCGAGGCCCTGCACGATCTCGCGGACGCGGCCTATTTCCAGCGCAGCATCGTCGTCGCGTCCGCCCACAACATGCCCGTCGCGAGCTACCCCTGGCGGTTCTCGTCGGTGGTCTCGGTCGCGAGCCACGAGCTCGACGACCCGCTGGCCTACTACCGCAACCCCGACCCGCCGGTCGAGTTCTTCGCCCGCGGCGTCGACGTGAGCGTCGCCTGGACGGGCGGCATCCGCATGCGCTCGACCGGGAACAGCTTCGCGACTCCGCACATCACCGGCGTCTGCGCCCTCATCCGGGCGAAGCACCCGCATCTGACGCCGGCCGAGGTGAAGACCCTGCTCGGGCTCACCGCCGCGAACGCGGAGCCGGCCGATGGCTGACGAACGCCGCCTGCGGGACGCCGTCGCGGCCGGTGCCCTCGCCGACGACGGCACCCACCGGGCCCTGCTCGGGTCGATCGTCGAGGTGGCCCGCGCGATCTTCCACGCCCGCGCGGCCAGCGTGCTGCTGCTGGACGAGGCCGCCGACGAGCTGGTCTTCGAGGCCGTGGTCGGCGAGGGCGAGGGCACCCTGGTCGGCCGCCGCTTCCCGTCCGGGACGGGCATCGCCGGGTGGGTGCTCGGCACCCGCCAGCCGCTCGTCCTGGCCGACGTGGCCAGCGACCCCCGCTTCTCGGCCGACACGGCCCAGTCGACGGGCTTCGTGCCCAAGGGGATCATGGCCGTCCCGCTCCTGCACGGCGAGGAGGCGCTGGGCGTGCTCGAGGTGCTCGACCGGCCCGCCGACGCCCGCTTCCGCATCGAGGAGGTCGACCTGCTCGGCCTGTTCGGCATCCAGGCGGCGGCGGCGCTCGCGCTCCTGCGCCGCGCCCGGAGGGCCGCGGCGGCGCTCGAGGGCGAGGCCGAGGAGCTGACGGCCCTGGCCCGGATCGCGGCGCGCCTGGAGACGCTCGGCGACGACCGCGCGGTCACCGACTTCCTCGCGGCCCTCGACGCGCTGCTCGCCCGGGCCGGGACCGAATGACGATCGAGCTGCTCTACTGGGAGGGCTGCCCCTCGCATCCGCAGGCGCTGGCCGAGCTGCGCGAGGCGCTGGCCGACGTGGGCCATCCCGACGCCGAGGTCGTCCTGCGCCACGTGGACAGCGAGGCGGAGGCGGCCGAGCTCGGGTTCTGCGGATCGCCGACGATCCGGGTGGACGGCGAGGACCCGGTGCCGCCGCCCCCGGACGAGCCGACCGGCCTCACCTGCCGCGTCTACGAGCTTGCCGACGGCCGCTACTCTCCGACCCCGGACGCCGGGGCGCTCCGCGACGGGCTCCGGCGTCTGATCACGACCGGCGAGGAGGGACGGCCATGACACCGCGACCGGGCGACCCCGTGCCCGACTTCACGCTGCC
>JAICJM010000240.1 GCA_025928435.1 Thermoleophilia bacterium | reverse complement strand
GTGTTCCAGGTCGCCGAGTAAAATCCGACCGCGGTCGGGCAGGGCCAGGCACATGGCCAGGAACAAGCGCTCATCCCGCTCCCGGGGCGTCTGACGGAGCCGCTTGGATGCCGACTGCATCCGACCTTTTCCGGCCGCCCGAGGCACGAGGCGCGCCTGGAGGTCGCTGTCGAGCCTCAGCCGACTCGAGACACGCTGCACCTGTTCCGCCCGTTCGAGGGAGTCCGGCACGGAGTGAAGGATCCGTGCCGCCTCCTCATAGATGCGCTCACGCGACCCGCCGGCGGCGAGCACGCGCCCGATGCGGAACCCCAGCACGCCCGACGAGCGCTCGAGCGCCGCCCGGAAGGCGTCGGGCTCGGACACGGCCACGTCGGCCGGGTCGCGGCCGTCCGGGAGGGCCACGACCCGCACCTCCATGCCGGTCGACTGCGCCATCTGCATGCCGCGCAGCGCCGCCTCCTCGCCCGCGGCGTCGGCGTCGAAGGCCAGGTAGAGCGTCCCGCTGCCGCAGACGCGCGCCAGCTCGCGCACCTGCTGCTCGGTCAGGGCGGTGCCCATCGAGGCGACCGACTCGGGCATGCCGGCCTGGTGCAGGGCGAGCACGTCGGTGTAGCCCTCGACGACGATCGCGCGGCTCTGCGTCGTGATCGTCGCGCGGGCGTGGTCGAGCCCGTAGACCGTCTCGGACTTGTGGAACATCACGCCCTCGGGCGAGTTCAGGTACTTGGGCGGGTCGCCCCCGGGCATCTGGCGGGCGCCGAAGCCGCGCACCCGCCCGCGCGCGTCCGCCAGCGGGAACATGAGCCGGCCGCGGAAGCGGTCGAGCGGCCCGCGCCGGCCTCGGCTCGAGAGTCCTGCCCGTTCGAGCTCGGCAGGGGTGAAGCCCTTCGCCCGGGCGGCGGCGCACACACGGTCCCACGCCGTCGGCGCAAAGCCGAGCCGGAACGACCGGGCGGTCTCCTCGGTCAGCCCGCGCTCGGCCAGGTAGGCGCGGGCGGCCTCCGCCTCGCCCGACTCCCACAGGTAGCGGGTGTAGAACCCGGCGGCGTCCTCCAGCAGGGCCAGGAGCCGGCGCTGCTCGTTGCGGCGCTTCTCGGCCTGGGGCGAGGACTCGTCGTAGGCGACCTCCACGCCGTAGCGCTCGCCCAGCCACTCCACGGCGCCGACGAAGTCGAGGTTCTCGGTGTCCTGGACGAACCGGATCGCGTCGCCCCCGCGCCGGCAGCCGAAGCAGTAGTACTGCTTGTCGACGGGGTCGACCGAGAACGAGGGCGTGCGCTCGTCGTGGAACGGGCAGCGGCCGGTGTAGCGCGACCCGACCTTGCGCAGGGTCGTGCGGCCCCCGACCAGATCCACCATGTCCACCGCAGCCTTGACGCTCTCGAGCGACTGCTCGCTGATGCGGCTCACGCCGGCGAGCGCTCCGCCGCCCCGAGCTCGGCGTGCGCCCGCAGGGCGTAGCCGTCGGTCATGCCGGCCACCCAGTCGGTCGCCGACTGGGCGTCGCCGCCGGCCAGGTGGTGGGCGAACAGCTCCTCGACCATCGCCGCGGCGCGGGCGCTGTCGGCCCGGGCCACGGGCCCGAGGTAGACGCGTTCGAACATGAACGCGCGCAGGGCCAGGAGCGCCTCCTCGTAGGGCGGAGACTGGCGGATGTCGCCGGCCCGCGCCGACGTCTCGACCAGGTCGTGGACGAGCGCGTCGATCCGCTGCGACGACGTGCGCCCGAGCAGGGCGACGGGCTCGTCCGGCAGGTCGGCCGGGTCGAGGATCTCCGCGCGGCCGGCGTCGTCGATGTCGTGGTTCACGTAGCCGAACCGGTCGACGAGGCGCACGATGCGGCCCTCCAGGGTGGCGGGGATGCCCGTGCCGGTGTGGTTCAGGATCCCGTCGCGCACCTCGGCGGTCAGGTTCAGGCCGGCCCCGCCGCGCTCGAGCACGTCCACCATCCGCAGGGAGTGCTCGTTGTGGCGGAAGCCCGAGCCGAGCCGCTTCAGGCACCGGTCGAGGGCCTCCTCGCCCGTATGGCCGAACGGCGGGTGGCCGAGGTCGTGGCCGAGGGCGATCGCCTCGGTCAGATCCTCGTTCAGGCGCAGGGCCCGGGCGACGCCGCGGGAGATCCCGGCCACCTCGAGCGTGTGCGTCATCCGCGTGCGGAAGTGGTCGCCCTGCGGCGCGATGAAGACCTGGGTCTTGCCCTTCAGGCGGCGGAAGGACTTCGAGTGGACGATGCGGTCGCGGTCCTGCTGGAAGGACGTGCGCAGGGAGCACTCGTCCGGCTCGGGCCGGGCCCGGCCGGCGGTGTCGTAGGAGCCCACGGCGAGCTCCGAGAGCGACATGCGCTCGAGCTCGCGGATGCGGGCGCCGAAGGCGTCTGCGACAGGGCCGGAGGGGTGTGCCATCGGTATCCGAGTGTACCGATGCGCCTCCACGGCTACGGTTTCGGAATGGCCGCGGAAGCCGATCTGGCGGCGGGCGATTTCGGAGCGTGGCTGGCGGGCATGCAGGCCGCCATCCGCGGCGAGCGCGACGTCGACGTGCCCTGCGACGGGTGCACGGCCTGCTGCACCGCCGCCCAGTTCGTCCACATTGGCCCCGACGAAACGGCGACGCTCGCGCGGATCCCGCGCAAGCTCCTCTTCCCCGCCCCGCTCATGCCGGAGGGCCACGTCGTCCTCCCCCACGACGCCCGCGGCCACTGCCCGATGCTCGTCGACGGCGGCTGCTCGATCTACGAGGACCGGCCGCGGACGTGCCGCACCTACGACTGCCGCGTGTTCGCGGCGACCGGCATCGAGCCCGACGACGGGCTGATCGCCGAGCGGGCGGCGCGGTGGCGGTTCACCTACGCGTCGGAGGCCGACCGGGCGCACCACGCCGGGATGCGGGCGACCGCGGTCGCGATCCGGGCTGCGGACGACGGCGTGAACGCCACGGAGCGGGCCGTGCGGGCGCTGGAGGCCGCTAGATGATGACCGGCACGGTGCCGCCGTCGACGCTCCAGGCGGCGCCCGTCACGTAGGACGCGCGCGGGGAGCACAGGAAAGCGACGACGTGGGCGATCTCGTCGCTCGTCGCCATCCGCCCCAGCGGCCGGCCCGCGCCGACCGCGCTCAGGACGTCGTCGCGGCTGCGGTCGGAGCCGGCCGCCGTCTGGTCGGCGAGCCCGCCGGGGCCGAGCCACGCCGTCGTCAGCGTCGGGCCCGGGCAGACCGCGTTGCACCGGATGCCCGCCGACGCGTAGAGGTCAGCGACCAGGCGTGAGAGCGAGAGTACGGCCGCCTTCGTGACGGTGTAGTGTGGCATCCCCGTGCTCGGGCGCTTGCCGGCCGTCGAGGAGACGTTCACGATCGCGGGCGCGCGGGACTCGCGCAGGGCCGGCAGGGCGGCCGTTATGCAGCGCACGTAGCTCATGACGTTCAGGTTCCAGGCCTGGGCCCAGTCGTCTTCGGTCAGCTCCTCGAAAGCCGCGATCCGGGCCACCCCGACGTTGTTCACCAGCGCGTCCAGTCCACCCAGGGCCTCGACGGCGGCCCTCACGGCCCGCTCGCCCGCGTCCGGGTCGGACAGGTCGACGGGGACGGCCGTCGCGCCGATCGCGTCAGCCGCGTCGGCCGGCGAGCGGGCGGCGATGGCCACGCTCGCCCCCTCGAGCGCCAGCAGCCGGGCCGTCTCGAGCCCGATGCCGTCGCTCCCGCCCGTGACGAGCACGCGGAGCCCCTTCACGTCGAGATCCATGACGCCGGATCTTATGATCTCCGCCCATGACCAGGATCCTGCTCGTCCGCCACGGCGAGACCGACTGGAACGCCGAGGGCCGCTGGCAGGGGCACTCCGACCGGTCGCTCGACGACGCGGGCCGCGCGCAGGCGGCGCTGCTGGCGGCGCATCTGGCCCGGACCGGGATCGACCTGCTCTCCTCGAGCGACCTCGCCCGGGCGCGCGAGACGGCGGCGGCCGTGGAAGCGGCCACCGGCCTCGAGGCGCGGATCGACCCGGATCTGCGCGAGGTCGACGTCGGCGGCCTCACCGGCTGCTCCCGTGCCGAGGTGGAGGCCCGCGACCCGGCCTGGTTCCGCACGTGGCTCGAGGGCGCCGTCACCGGCTACCCGGACGGCGAGACGTACCTCGACGTCCACCGGCGGTCCGTGCGGGCCTTCGAGCGTGTCCTGGCCGAGGCCGAGGGGGGCACGGCGGCGGTGGTCTGCCATGGCGGAAACATCCGCGCCATCACCCTGGAGGTCGTCGGCATGGGCGCCGAGCACGCCAACGAGCGCTGGCGCATCGGCCCGGTCGCCAACTGCAGCATCACGGCCTTCGAGCGCCGGCACGGGCGCCTGTCGCTCGTCACGTTCAATGAGACGGGGCACCTGGACTAGAGTTCCGCCCGATGGAGGACTACACGTCCAGGTACAAGGGCGAGGCCGTCGAGATCGCCCTCTTCGGGGGCGAGTATCAGGACGGGATCCTCACGGCCTACTGCCTGATCGAGGACGTCGCCCACGTCGAGCTGAACGGGCACATCCTGGTGCCGCTGCAGAACGTCGCCAGCCTGCACTGCACGAGCCGCTGCGACGCGCAGGACGACTGGCCGCCGCGCGGGCTCTTCGACGATGAGCGCGAGGATCGGGACGGGGACGACGACGGGGCGTAGGGCCGGCTAGGGCGGGAGGCCGGTGCTTGCCGCTGCTGTTCGGGAGGGGTGTCGCCTCGAGGCTCGATGGTCTCTCCGGAGGGGCGGCTCGGGGGGGACAGCCCTCCGTACACCAGAGCGTGGTTGGCGAGGGCCGGCGGGGCGGCAGTGTACGGAGCACTGTCCCCGCTGGGCGAGGGCGCCTACCACCGCCAGAAATACGAAAAGCCGCCCCGGAGGGACGGCTTTTCGTATTTATCCCGGCGGCGACCTACTCTCCCAGGCCTTCTCAAGCCAAGTACCATCGGCGCTGAGGGGCTTAACTTCTCTGTTCGGAATGGGAAGAGGTGTTTCCCCCTCGCTATGGCCACCGGAAACTTGTCAGGGTCGCGCGCGACCCTCAAAACTCCATAGCGGGTTAGGGTGTTCTCAAAATCAAGTCCTCGGATGATTAGTACGGGTCTGCTGAACGCATTACTGCGCTTGCACATCCCGCCTATCAACCTGGTCGTCTTCCAGGATCCTTACTCCCTCGAGGGGATGGGAGAGCTCATCTCGCGGTGGGCTTCCCGCTTAGATGCTTTCAGCGGT
>JAICJM010000278.1 GCA_025928435.1 Thermoleophilia bacterium | reverse complement strand
TCGCGGCGCCCGTCGCCGCCGCCGCCGGCCTGAGCGACTTCGCCGCCCGGTGGATGTTCGGCGACGGCGTCGCCGAGGGCACGCCGTTCGCCGGCGGCGCCGCGGCCGACTACGAGCGGCCGTCCTTCCTGGACGGCGCCGACGAGCCGGCGTTGCCGCCGCGCCCGCACGTCCCGCCCGGGATCGAGCTGCGCAGCTCGGTCGAGGAGGTGGGGCCGCGGTTCCGGCTCTCGCGCACCCCACCGCCCCCACCGGAACGGGAGCCTGCCCCCGAGCCGCGGCACGCGCCCGATCCCGCCCACGACGAGGCGGTGCGCCGAAACGTCGCGGCCGAGCGAGCGCACGTCGAGCCGAGCGGGACGCGGCCGGTGATCCGCGTCGTGCACCAGCCCGGGCCGCCCCGCCGCTCGCAGGTGATCGTGCGCCACGTGCACACGAGCGCGCGCGAGGCCGCCGAGGGCGGTGGCAAGGGTGTCGCCGCCTACCGCACGGCCCGGGTCGGCATCGGCGCCGCCCGCCTCGTCCAGCACTACGAGGAGGTGAAGGCGGTCGAGGCGCTCGGCCACCGGGTCGCCGACGCCGCCCGCGGCGAGTGGTCGAAGCTGAAGAAGGACGCCGGCGAGTGGCAGGACAGGGCCCTGCACGAGTGGGATCACCTGAAGCGCGAGGGCCGCGGCCTCGAGAAGCGGGCGTTCGGCGAGGCCCATCGCCTGGAGCGGGAGGGCAGGGGCCTCGAACGCCGGGCCTTCGGCGAGGCCCACCACCTCGAGCGTGAGGGTCGCGGCCTCGAGCGGCGCGTCGTCGGCGAGGCCGAGGCTCTGCGCCGGATGCCGGGCCGGCTCCTGCGCCAGGCCGAGGGCGCCGAGCGGCGGCTGATTCGGACGGCCGTCCGGGCGGTCGAGCGCCAGCCGATCGTCAAGGCGGCGGAGGGCCTCGTCCGCTCCGCCACTCGCGGCATCAAGGGCGTCGAGCGGCTCGAGCACCAGGCGCTGCAGGCCGAGCACCGGCTCGAGGGGGCGCTGAAGGATCCGGCCAAGGAGCTGCGCCGGCTGGGCGAGCAGGTCGAGAAGCAGGTGATGAGCCGGCCGGTCGTGCGCCGGGCCGAGTCCGCCCTGCAGGGGGCGGAGCGCACGGCCGCGCACGAGGCGCGCAGGCTGCCCGACCACGTGCCGCCGATCCCCGGCGCGGCGGCGGCCAAGGCGGCGGCGCTCGCGGCGGCCGCCGAGGTGCCGCTCGAGGTCTCCCGGGCCGGCCGCGCGGTCGTCCAGTTCGAGAAGCAGGCCGCGGGCGCCGCCCACAAGCTCGAGGCCGAGGCCCGCCACGCGCTCGCCCACGCCGACGGCCACATCCCGCACGACGTGCCGCACGTGCCGCATCCCGGCGCGCCCCCCTCGGCGGTCGCCGGCCGGGCGGCGAGCGCGGCCGGGCAGGCCGCGTCCCTCGCCCGCACGCCCGAGGACATCGCCGCCGACCACGTCTACGAGAACGTCGTCGACCGGCTGCGCCGCGACCTCCTGGCCGAGCGCGAGCGCATGGGCAACCTGCTCGGGGACTGGCCATGAGCTTCCAGCAGCAGATCTCCGACGCCGAGCAGCAGGCCGACCAGGCCGTCGACGACGCCAACAAGGAGGCCCAGCAGGCCGTCGCCGACGCTCGCCAGGACGCCCAGCAGGCCGAGCGGACCGCCGAGAAGGCGGAGCGCGACGCGCAGAAGCTGGCCGGCCAGGCGACGAAGCCGATCAACGGCTCCGACCGGGCCACGAAGAAGGGGTCGAAGACGCCCGATCCGGTCGGCGGCCTGCGGTTCCTGGTCAAGGCCGACGACTGCACCATCGGCCGCTTCGCCCACTGCCACGGCCTGGCTGCGGAGTACGAGATCGAGGAGTACGCCGAGGGCGGCCAGAACGCGTTCGTCCACAAGCTGCGCGGGCGCATGCGCTACCCGAACCTCGTCCTCAGCCGCGGCATCACGCACGAGACCGGGCTGATGGACTGGTACATGAAGGCGTCGAAGGCGGGCGAGCGCGGCAATCTCTCGGTCTCCTTGCTCGGCCCGGACGGCAAGCCGGTCCGGCGGTGGGGCTTCGAGGGCGCCTTCCCGGTGCGGTGGGAGGGGCCGGTGCTGAACGCCCGCTCGCACACGGCCGCGACCGAGACGCTCGAGATCGCCCACCGCGGATTCGTGGTGCAGGAATAGCCGTGGCCGCGACCGACTCATCCACCGGCTTCCAGCAGGCCCAGCTCCTGATCGAGGGCCAGGACCCGCTCGCGTGCTGGTTCAACCCCACCGACTACACGGTGACCAAGGCCAACCGCTGGAGCACCGGCCGCCAGCTCTCCGAGGAGTTCCCGCAGCGCGAGTTCATCGGCGGAGACCCGCGCGAGCTCACGCTGACGCTGCTCTTCGACGCGGCGGACACCGACAACGACGACGTCGCCGGCGTGACCGACCAGCTCTTTGCGATGCTCGAGGTGCAGCCGGAGGTTGAGTCGGGCAAGAAGACGGCCCGCCCGCCGACCGTCACGTTCTCGTGGGGCCAGGTCTCGAGCTTCACCGCCGTCGCGACCAGCCTCCGTGTGCGCTACACGCTGTTCGACGTGGACGGCACGCCGCTGCGGGCCGTGGCCGACATCGCCCTGACCCAGGTCGAGAAGGTCGTCGGCGCCTCGGGCGGCCCGCGCCAGAACCCGACCACGGCCGGCATCGCGGGCCTGCGGATGCACGTCGTGCGCGACGGCGACAGCCTCCAGTCGATCGCCTTCGCCATGTACGGCGACCCGACTCGGTGGCGGACGATCGCCGAGGCAAACGGGATCGACGACCCGCTCGCCGTCCGCCGCGGGCGCACCCTCTCCATCCCGAGGGCGAACGGGTGAGCCCGCTGCCCCTGATCTCGGGCGTCGAGGTGACGATCGACGGCGACCCGCTCGACAGCCGCCTGGCCGCCAACCTGCTCGAGGTGCGGGCCGACCAGCGCTACATGCTGCCGGCGGCCTTCGTCCTGTCCATCGCCGACCCGCAGCTCGAGCACGTCGACTCGAGTCCGCTGAAGGTCGGCGCCAAGGTGGAGATCAGTCTGGCGGCCGCGGGCGGCGACTCGCTCCAGCCCGTCGTCAGCGGCCAGATCACGGCGGTGGAGCCGGAGTTCGGCCGCCAGGGGGCGGTGCTGGCCGCCCGCGGCTACGACGAGTCGCACACGCTCAACCGCACCCGTATCACCGAGACCTACCAGAACATGAGCTCGGACGACATCGCGGGCAAGGTGGCCGACCGGGCCGGGCTCGAGACGGGCACGATCTCGAGCGCCGGCGACGTGCACGACTTCGTCCAGCAGAACAACGAGACCGACTGGGAGTTCCTGTGGCGGCTCGCCCGCCGGATCGACTTCGAGGTCAAGGTCGAAAGCGGCGCGCTCAGCTTCACGAAGGCCGGCGAGGACGACGGGGGCGAGCCGCCCTCCCTGCGCTGGGGCGGCGACCTGTGGACGTTCCGGCCGCGGGTGACCGGCGTGCAGCAGGTCGACGAGGTGGTCGTCCGCTCCTGGGACCCCTCTGCCAAGGACGTGATCGAGTCGCGCCAGGCGGCGGGGACGCCGGACGCGTCCATCGGGATCGACCGCGGCGACGTCGGGTCGGCGCTCGGCGGCGGATCGATGACGATGGCCGACCGCCCGGTGCTCTCCTCCGGCGAGGCCGATGCGCTCGCGACCAGCATGGCGTCGCGGCTCGCGAACGCCTACGTCGAGGCCGAGGGCACGTGCCGCGGGAACCCTGCCCTGACGGCCGGGGTGAAGGTGCAGATCGACGGCGTCGGCCAGCTCTACGGCGG
>JAICJM010000270.1 GCA_025928435.1 Thermoleophilia bacterium | reverse complement strand
GCGCGGGAGTTGGCCCCGACCGCCTGAAAATGCCGGCCGACCGTGCTGTAGCGCAGCAGGAGCGCTACGACGATCGTGAGACCGAGACCGGTCCAGAACACCGCGCTGACACCGAGCGGCTTGCTCGTCGCCCAGGACGACAACGCAGTCGGGACATACGGATTCGACGTGACCGAGTCTCGCGAGTACTTGCTGCTCCAGGCCAGCACGATCTGCCCCGTGGCCAGAGTCACGATCAAGGGGTTCAACCGCAGCAGACCGACGAAGACCCCGTTGGCGAACCCGATCAGCGCCCCCATCCCGAGACAGGCCGGTATCGCGAGCCACAGGCGATGATCGGATCCGGCGCCGATGCCGGCGATCAGGTTGCCGCCCACTGCGATCACTCCGGGAGTGGAGAGATCGATGCCGGCGTGCATGACCACGAGCATCTGGCCGAGCGCGGCGACGGCGAGCACAGTCGTGTACGGCAAAATGTACGACCAGGACGTGTTTCCGAAAGCCGACGGCGCCTCGAAGGCGGCGACGATCCCGAGCGCCGCAGTCGCCAGCCAAACCGGGAGAAAGCGCGCGCCGAGGAGGGCATTCGCCACAAGCGCCCGTCCAGAAGCACCCGCCGACCTTCGCGCCCGGGTCGGGGATGGAGGGATGCCCACATCCACGGCCTCCATTCTGAGCAGGTAGAGCGAACAGTGTCAATGATGGCTGAACGACCCGGCCTCCACTTGGGCACTACGTTGCGAGAACGCGTGGTTCCGTTTATGGTCGCTGTACATGGGGTGGCACGCGAACTGGTCGGCTCCTACGAGAGGCGCGAGTGTGCCGCCGCATCTATTCCTGTCCGATCAGCCAAGGAGAGAGGCATGAGCTCACAGCGGCTGTTGATCCGCAACGGCTTCGTCGTCTCGATGGATCCAGACGTCGGCGACATCGCGCACGGCGACGTCTTCGTCGAGGACGGCAAGATCGTCGATGTCGGGCGGGATCTCGGAGTCTCGGACGCGGAGCAAGTAGACGCGGCCGGGATGATCGTGATGCCCGGCTTCGTCGACACGCACCGGCACACCT
This sequence comes from Thermoleophilia bacterium, assembly GCA_025928435.1. Next base: position 3,097 of record JAICJM010000270.1, on the reverse strand, counting down.
GGCAGACGCCCGTCCGTGGAGTCCTTCCCTCATGCACGCTCGATCACTACTTCGCCGTGATGCTCGGCCAGGTCGGCGGCTTCTACCGCCCAGAAGACGTCTACATCGGTGACTGGGCCGGCTCGCTAGAGGCGCTCAACGCCGGCGTTACCACGCTGCTCGACTGGTCGCACATCAGCAACACCCCCGATCACTCCGACGCAGCGATCCAAGGCCTGAAAGAGGCAGGGATCCGCGCGGTCTACGCACACGGGATGCCGACCGGCGGCGAGTGGTGGTCGTACAGCGAACTGAACCACCCCGAAGACATCCGTCGCATCCGCGAGACGTACTTCTCCTCCGACGACGGCCTGATCACGCTCGCGATGGCCGCGCGGCAGCCCGGGAACGTGACACCCGACGTCGCGAGGCACGACTGGGCTCTCGCCCGCGAGCTGGGAATCCTGATCAGCGTCCACGTGGGCATGCGCCTCCACACGCTGCACTACCAGCCCGTGAAGGACATGCACGACCTCGGCCTGATGGGCCCGGACATCTGCTACATCCACATGACCGACCTCACAGACGAAGAGCTCGACTGGATCGCCGAGACGAACGGAAAAGCATCCGTCGCGCCATACGTCGAGATGCTGATGGGACATGGGCCACCCCCGATCGGGAAGCTGCTCGCACGCGGGATCCGCTCCTCGCTCAGCGTCGACGTGGTCTCGAGCGTGCCTGGCGAGATGTTCACCCAGATGCGAACCGCACTCGCCTACGACCGCATCCTCGAGTTCACCGACACGCCGGACGTTGCCTTCGCCCCGCAACTCACGCACACCGACGTGCTCGAATTCGCGACGATCGACGGCGCTCGCTCGATCATGCTCGAGGACAAGGTCGGCTCGCTGACGCCGGGCAAGCAGGCCGACATCGTGCTCCTCAACACCGAGGCCATCAACACGGCACCGGTGCTCGACCCGCACGGGACGATCGTCACCTTCTCCGACACGTCGAATGTCGACTCGGTCTTCGTCGCCGGCCGCGCCCTCAAGCGCAACGGCGAACTGGTCGGCGTCGACCTGAAGTCGGTCATTCGCAAGCTCGAGGAGTCGCGCAATCACATCCTCTCGCAGGGCGGGCTGCTGCCCGACTGGTGCGCGGAGGAACCGGCGGCCGCCGTCTAACCAGTCCCTCCCTGGGGGCGGCCCGCACCCTCCGGGCCCGCCCTCAGGGCGCTCGAAAGGAGAAACGCAGGATGTCGAGCAGATGCGTGGTCGTCGTGGGCGGGACTCGCGGCCTCGGCCGTGAGCTCGCGCGCTTCTATGCCGATCAGGGCCGGGATGTCGTCGTCACCGGCCGCGACGAGGCCGCCGCCGAGGCGTGCGCCGCAGAGATCGGCGGCTCCACCCGCGGAATCGGCTTCGACCTTAGCGACCCCGAAAGCATCGCGGCAGCTCTTGCGGACGTCGGCGACGTCGAATACCTCACCCTGGCGGCGATCGACCGCGATACCAACTCGGTCAAGGACTACGACATCGGCGGGGCGATCCGCCTCGTAACGCTCAAGCTTGTCGGCTTCACGGAGGTGATCCACGCCCTCCTGCCGCGACTCGCCGACGACTCGGCGATCCTGATTTACGGAGGGCTCGCTCGCGACCGCCCGTATCCCGGCTCGACAACGGTGACGACCGTGAACGGAGCGATGACCAGCCTCGTCCGGACACTGGTGATCGAGCTCGCTCCCAGGCGGGTGAATGCACTTCACCCCGCCATCGTCGGCGACAGCCCGCAATGGGTCGATATGCCCGAGGAGCGGTACCAAGCTCTCGTCCAGCGAACCCCCACGGGCCGCCTCGTCACGATGGCGGAAGTCGTCGACGCGTCGCGCTTCCTGCTCGAGAACGGCGCCATCAACGGCGTCAACCTTGCCGTCGACGGCGGCTGGCTCTGCATGTAGAGCGTTGGAGTTTGGGTCCGCTAACGAAAGGAGCTAGGACGCATGACCGATTCGAAGGTGATCGCGGTCGTCGGCGCGACGGGCGCCCAGGGAGGCGGCCTCGTGCGGGCGATCCTTGCCGACGGCGAGCACGAGTTCGTCGCACGCGGGATCACGCGCGATCCCGACTCGGAGAAGGCCGGGGCGTTGAAGGAGCTCGGCGTCGAGTTGGTGCAGGCGGACCTCGACGATCCCGCGAGTCTCGAGCGAGCTTTCGCGGGCGCCTACGGAGCGTTCTGCGTGACGAACTTCTGGGAGCACTTCTCGGCCGACAAGGAGATCGAGCAGGCCGGCAATCAGGCGGCGGCCGCGAAGGCGGCAGGTGTCGAGCACGTGATCTGGTCGTCGCTCGAGGACACGCGTCGGTTCGTGACCGACGATCGGATGCCGACGCTGCAAGAGAAGTACAAGGTGCCGCATTTCGACGCCAAGGAGGTCGCCGAGGCCGCGTTCCGCGAGGCGGGCGTACCGACGACCGTGCTGCGCACGGCTTTCTACTGGGAGAACTTCCTCTACTTCGGCCTTGGGCCTAAGCGCGGAGACGACGGCGTGCTCGCGGTCACCTTCCCTCTCGGCACCAGCCGGATGCCGTCCATGGCCGCAGCGGACATCGGGAAGATTGCCCTCGGGATCTTCAAGCGCGGGGACGAGTACATCGGCGAGATCGTTTCCGTCGCGGGTGAGCATCTGACCGGCGCCGACCTCGCCGAGAAGTTCTCGCGGGCGCTCGGTGAAGAGGTGCGGTACGTGGACGTCGACCCGGACGCCTACAGGTCATTCGGATTCCCCGCTGCCGACGAGCTCGGCAACATGTTCCAGTTCAAGCGTGACTTCGAAGAGCCCTACGTCGGCGCGCGCGACCTCGAGGTTGCCAGATCTCTAAATCCGGAGCTTCAGGACTTCGACACCTGGCTCGTCAAAAACAAGGACAGCATCCCGCTCGATTGATGTCCCCGCAGGAGCGCGGCTAGCGCGAGCAAATAGGGGAGCTCCATCGAGTGCTCCGTACCTGTAGCAAGCTTCACGAAGTGCAAGTCTTGCCGCAAGAGAAAGCCGCGCTTGCGGGGCTTTTGCAGAGCCCTCTGACGGACTCGAACCGTCGACCCCCTCCTTACCATG
>JAICJM010000263.1 GCA_025928435.1 Thermoleophilia bacterium | reverse complement strand
CTCGCCCTTCCTCTGGCAGCTCGCGTCCGCCGACCCGGCGCGCCTCGTTCGCCTGTTGGAAGAGGCGCCTGAGGCTTCCGCGGCGCGGGGCGGGGGGGCCGGGCCGCCCCGCCCGCCCGGCCCGCCGCGGCGTGCCGCTAGTCGAAGAGGGGCGTCAGGAGCTGTGACGTGCCCATGCCACAGGTCGCGCCGAGGCACCCGAGATGCCACTCGTGCTGGATCGTCGCCAGCATGTTGTAGTGGTTGGCGAACGTCGAGACGGTGCGATGGCCGCCGCCGTGCGAGTTGATGACGATCAGCGGGACGTGCCCGCCCCCCAGGATCACGCCGTTTCGGCCGTGCGGGCTCGTGGGCGTGCCCTTGAAGCCGCTGTAGTCGTTCTCGTCCCAGGTGATGATGATCGACGAGTTGGACGTCTTCCAGACGCGTGAGCTCGTGATCATCCCGACCGTCTGGCGCAGGAACTGGTCGCCGAGCTGGATCGCGCCGTGATCGAGGCCCGAGTTGGGATAGCCGCACTTCGGGAAGCCGACGAGCGCCGCCGATGCAGGATCGGTGCCGTGCATGTCGTGGCACTGGTCGGGGCTGATCCAGACGAAGTTCGGCACGTCGCCCGTGCGCAGGGCATGGGCGAAGCGATGCGCGAACGGCACGATCTGCTGCAGCCTGGCGCTGCCCGGATGGTTGATGTCGCGGAAGTACATGAACGGGTCATGCTTCTGCGCGTACAGCTCGACCGTGACCGGCCCGGTCGACGTCTGGATCGTCGGTGCGTACTCGACCTGCGAGCCCACCGACGGGATCGACTGCATGTAGGCGCGCCACGTGAGGTGATGGCTCTCGAGCTGGTCGACCAGGTTCGCGCCCGGAAACAGGTGCGGCGTTGCCGAGGCGCTCGCGATCTGCGCCTGCGTCAGGTAGTGCCCGGCGGTGGCGTCACCGGAACCGGGCACGAACTCCTCCGGCGGACAGGTCACCGTCGCGCCGGCGGCACAGTCGTCCCAGATGCCCTGGAAGCCGCCCGAGAACGCGGCAAGGTAGTTGGGCATGCTGGGATGGGTGACGCCGTAGTACCCCACCTCCAGGTTGGCCCGCCGCGCCAACCGGTTGATGAACGGCGCGTCGCGCGTGTTGCCGATGATCTGGGAGTACCAGTGGTTCTCCATCATGATGTAGAAGATGTGCCGCGGCGGTCCCGCCGACGACCCGGACGCGGAGGCCGTGCCGGGAAAGACGGCGAACGTCGCGGCCAGGACGCCGACCACTGCCGCCGCTCGTGCCCAGCCGGACGCCCCGTGGCGTCGTCTACGCATGACTCCCCCTCTCGTCGTCGAACCCTGCCGATGGCGTCTTATCGCGTCCGGGGATCGAGGCCGGGCGAAACCCGTGTGGAGTTTGTAAAGATTCGATGAGTATCGCACGCCCTGCGCCTGGTCGGCATCCTGGTATGCCCGCCCGAGCTCGGAGTCCGCGAGCGGAGCGTCGCGATCAGAGCCGGGCGCAGGCCGCCGTCTGGATGAGCCGGGCCGCGGCCTCCTGTGCGGCGGGGGTGCCGGCCGTGTCCTCGAAGGTGTTCTGGTTGAACAGGAGCACCATCTGATGCCGTCCGTCGGCGGAGGAGAGCGTGTCCGACAGGTATCCGGCGAACGACCCGTCATGCCCCCACAACGGCCCGCACGGCGATGCGACGCGGATGATGCCCGGGCCGTACCCGACGCCCGGCGCGAGCGGGACGGTCTGCCGCATCTCGTGGAGCAGGCGGTGCGGGAGGATGCGGCCGGCCAGCAGCGCCCGGGAGAACCGGGCGACGTCGCCGGCGCTCGACACGGCTCCTCCGGCAGCCCACCCCAGCGACTGGCTGACGCCGGTGACGTCCTGCCTGCCCTGGGGGCTCCACAGGTAGCCGTGGGCCAGCCGCGGCCCGAAGCGCCGGGACCTCGGGAACCTGGTCGAGCTCAGATGCAGCGGCCTGAAGATCCGCCGCCGCAGCTCCTGACGCAGCGAATGGCCGGTGGCGCGCTCGACGATCAGGCCGAGCACCAGATAGTTCGTGTTCGAGTACGAGAACGCCGTGCCCGGCGGGAAGTTCGGTGGGTGCGATGTCGCGAGCGCGATCAGGGCCCGCGGCGCCCAGACGTAGTCCAGATCGCCGGCGAGGTAGGGCGCGGTCGCGCGCGGGTCCTCGAAGTAGTCGAAGAGGCCGCTCTGGTGCCGCAGGAGCTGTCTGACGGTGATGTGCGCACCGTTCGGGACGAGCCCGGGGAGCCAGTGCGCCACCGTGTCGCCGAGGCGGAGCTTCCCGTCCCTCACCAGCTCGAGCACCACCGTGGCGACGAACGTCTTCGTGACGCTGCCGATCTTGAAGCGGTTCTCGGCCCTCATCGGAGCGCCCGTGGCGACTTCGCTCCTCCCCGCCGCGAGGCGCAGCTGCTCGTCGCCGTCCTTGACGAGGAGGACGGCGCCGGGGACGCCGGCAGCGACCAGGGCGCGCAGCTGGTGGCGCAGGACGGCGGCATCGGACGCGGGCCGGGCCACGCCCGAGGCGCCTGCGCTCGAGACCGACGGTACGGCGAGCGCTGCAAGGGCAACGGCCGCGAGGGCGGCCGCGTTCGACGCACGTGTTCGCATCGGGGCTCCTTCCTGCCGAGGAGGGGGCGCTGCTATGCGATCGCCACGGTCGCAGAACGGCGCAGGGCGGTCAAGCGCCCCGGGTGCGGCGCCGTGTCCGCGGCACGCGCCCGAGCCCGAGCCACAGCGCGTGGGTCGACTCGATGTGCGCGACCATCGCCCCGGTCGCCGCGTGCTCGTCGCGGCGGGCGATCGCATCGATGAGCTGCTCGTGCTCGCGGTTGGCCAGCTCGATCACCTCGGCGGCGATCGGGACGAGCTGGGAGATCTCGAACACGGTGGCGCGGAGCCTGCCCACTTCGACCATCAGCCGGCTGGATCCCGTGATGTCCGCGATCAGGAGGTGGAGCAGGGTGTCCTGCTCGCTCCACTCGCGGAACGTCCGGGTCTCTTCCATGTCATGGGTCAGCCCCCAGAGATGATCGAGCCGGGCGTCGGTGATCCGTCGAGCGGCAAGCGCCGCGGCGCCGCCCTCGACGATGCAGCGGTAGTCGACGAGATCGGCGAGCTCCGCCTCGGTGGGAAGCTCGCCCGCGGCCGGCGGAAGCGAACCGGGATCGGTGACGATCGTGCCTCCGCCCCGTCCCCGGCGGGTCTCGAGCAACCCGCTGTTTCGCAGGATGGTGAGCGCGCCCCGCAGCGAGACGGGCGAGATCCCGAGATCGCGGGCGAGCTGCGCCTCCGGCGGGAGCCGGTCGCCGGGGCGGAGGAGCCCCATCCCGATGGCCTGTCCGAGCCTGGCAACCGCCTCGGCGGTCACGTCACCGCCGCGGACCGGCACGAACACGGTCTGCTCGACCACCCGGCGAAGCGCGGCGCCGGTCTCAGGGGTCGTCGACGGCCTCGAGGACATCCTCGATCATCTCCTCCAGCTCGAAGCTGCCGTGAGCCGCCGCGATGTGTTCCTGCGCCGCGAGGACGGCCGATTCGCTGTCGGGGGTCACCACCGACCAGCTGCAGCCGGCCTCGACGCACGTCCAGCGCTTGGCCATCACCCGGCCTCGACGCCCACGACGAAGTCGATGGACGCGTCGAGGATCTGGTCGACCAGCGTCTCGTCGGGCGCGATCCCCCTCTCTCGGCAGGGGTTGCGGGAGTGGCGCACCGTCATGTTCTGGTACTTGTCGAGATCGAGGTCGGGTACGGCCTTCTGATACTCGACGAGCCCGACGATGTTGCCTCGATAGGCGTCGAACACCTCGTGCACGGCGTCCTCGTAGGAGGGATCCTTCTCGAGCAGGATGCGGCAGGCCATGGTGCCGAACGTGATGTGACGGCCCTCGTCGGACAGGATCAGCCGGAAGCCCCGGTTGAGCGCCGGAAACGCGTCCCACCGCTCCGTCGTGTCGATCACGATCTCGTACGAGGGCATCGTCAGCACGCCCTCGACGAAGGCGTTGTACGCAGCCGAGAACTGCACGAAGGCACGCTCGACCTCGGCATCCGTGCCGGAGTGCGTCGCCTCCATCAGCCGGCCGCCGTAGTCGGGCAGCGCCTCGTACATGACGTCGCGAACGGTGAACCTGCCGGTCGGGTCGACGGTCTTCCCGCGGACGAGGAAGTGCTGCCCCACCTCCTCCGGATCGAGCACGCCGACGACCCGCTCGTGCCAGCGCATGAAGAACTCCGCGTGCTTGGCCTCCTCCATCAGGAAGGTCGCGAGGAACATCGTCCAGTCGAAGCGGCGGAGCCGGTGGGCTGCTGCCAGCATTGGAACGAGCTCGTCGGTGACGGCCTGCTCCCCGGCGAGGAACCGCACGGTCACCCCCAGCAGCCCCGTGCGCTGCTCGGGCGTGATCCG
>JAICJM010000189.1 GCA_025928435.1 Thermoleophilia bacterium | reverse complement strand
GTTCGGCGGGATCTTCATGGACACCACCATGCAGCGCATGAAGTGGATCACCGACTGGGAGTACGTGCTCGGCGTGAACCTGCTGAACCCGCACGGGTTCCACTACACGCTCGAGGGGCCGCGCAAGCGCGACTGGCCGCCGTCGATGTTCTACCAGTACCCGTGGTGGCGGTTCTACGGCGCGTTCTCCAGGTACGTCAGCCGCCTGAGCCACCTGCTGAGCGGCGGCCGCCACGTCGCCGACGTGGCCATGATCTGGCCGATCAACGCGATGTTCGCGACCTACCGGCCGCAGGAGCGCGGCCCGGTCGGCGACCGCATCGAGCACGACTTCAACGCGCTCACCGAGCTCTTCCTGCGCATCCACCACGACTACGACTACGTGGACGAGGCGCTGCTGGCGGCGGCGCCGGCCGAGGACGGCCGGCTGGTGGTCGGGGACGAGCGCCACGGCCTCGTGGTGGTGCCGCCGATGGCGCACATCCAGCTCGCGACGCTGGAGCGGCTCGAGCGCTTCGTCGGCGAGGGCGGCCGCGTCATGGGTGCCGTCCTCCTGCCGGGCGAGGCGTTCGCCGGCGACGGCCTGGTCGACGTCCGCGAGCGGGTGGGACGCCTGTTCGGCGTCGATCCCGCGACGGTCGGCCGCGTCGACGCGGAGGCGGCGCTCGGGATCGTCGAGCGCGAGCACCCGGGCGGCGGCCGCACCGCCTTCGTGACCGCGGCCTCGCTCTCGCGCGGCCTGCCCGAGGCGCGCCAGCGCGAGCTGCGCCAGCCCGGCGTGCCCGAGAGCGACCGCTTCGTGGTCGAGCCGAGTGAGTCCGGTGCGACCCGCTACCTGCTTCGGCTCGAGGACGGCACGACGGCCGACATCGGCGAGGAGGTCGAGGCCGAGCGGCGCCGCATCCGCGAGGTCGTGGCCGACGCGGTCGGCCGCCTGATCGAGCCGGACGTGCGCATCTCGAACCCGGAGGTGCTCTACCTGCATCGCGTGCACGACGACCTCGACCTGGTGTTCCTGGTCAATTCGACCGGGGCCCCGCAGCGGGCCGAGGTCGGCCTTCGGGGCGACGTGCGGCCGCAGCTGTGGGATCCTTCGACCGGCACGACGACGCCGATCGTGCCGTGGCGGGTCGAGGACGGGCGGACGGTCTTCGAGCTCGAGCTGCCGCCCGTCGGCTCGGCGTTCGTGGTGCCCGTCGCCGGCGACGGCATCCGGGTGACGGCGGTCTCGGGCCTCGAGGTGGACGCGGCGGAGGGCGGCCGGCTGCGCGGCCACGCCGCCGGCGGCGCGGTGGAGGCCACGGTCGAGCGCGGCGGGGAGTCGCGGGTCGTGCGTGCCGACGCCGGCGCGGCGACCGAGCCGATCGCGATCGCGGACGGCTGGGAGCTCGAGCTCGAGGGGCGCAACGCCCTCGTCATCCAGGAATGGGCCGCCCGCGCCGAGAGCGCAGGGGACGAGGACTGGCTGCCGATGGTCCAGGGGGCGTGGTCGTACCAGATCCCGACCGAGCCGGAGGGCGACTATCCGATCCCGGTCTGGTACCGGATCGGGTTCGACGTCGAGGACGTGCCCGAGCGGCTCGAGCTCCTGATCGACGGGTTCGCCGGCATCGAGTGGCGCCTGCTCGTGAACGACGCCCCCTGCGACGCGGCGCCCGTGGCATCGGGGCTCGACGCGCAGATCGCCGTGGTGGACATCTCCGGGCTGGTGCGGCGGGGCCGGAACGAGATCGCGCTGCGGCTGGTGCTCGGCGGCCCGACCGACGGGCTGCTCGACCTGGTGAAGCTGGTCGGCGATTTCCGCGTCACGCCGGGCGGCGCCATCACCGGGGTCGCGGCGGGCGCGCAACCGGCCAGCTGGACCGAGCAGGGCTGCCCGTTCTACTCCGGCGCGGCCGTCTACCGGGCCGCCGTCCACCTGCCGGAGAGCCTGGACGGCGCCCGCGTGTTCCTCGAGGCCGACGCGGGCGACGACGTGCTCGAGGTGACGGTGAACGGCCAGGTGGCGGGCGTGCGGCTGTGGCCGCCGTACGGCGTCGAGGTGACCGACCAGGCCGTGCCGGGCTCGAACACGATCGAGCTGCAGGTCGCCAACACGGCCATTAACCTGCTGAGCGCGCAGCCGCGGCCGTCCGGCCTGCGGTCGGCGCCGCGGCTGGTGGTGCGGCGGGCGGTGGAGCTTCGGCTGTGAGCGCCGGGCTCGCCGTCCGCCCGCTCGACCGCGACGCCTTCGCCCCCTACGGGACAGTCGTCGAGCGGCCCGGCCGCGCCCCCGACGTCGAGGGCCCGGGCTGGCGGTGGTGGGCCGAGACGGCCGGCCTGGCCGCGACGGGCGACGCCTACGGGGTCGGCTTCCTCGACCTCGAGCCCGCACCGCTGCAATTCGACTGGGCCGAGCGCCACGAGCGCTCGCCGGAGATGATCGTCGCGCTCGCAGACGACTGCCTGGTGTACGTCGCCCCTGCGGATCCGGGCCGGGACGAGCCGGGGTCGTTCGAGGTCTTCCGGCTGCGGCCCGGCCAGGGCGTGATCCTGAGCCCGGGCGTGTGGCACGGCGCGCCGCTGGCCGCCGGCGGGCCGGCCGCCGCGATGGTGCTCCTGCGGGAGCGAACGGGCGTCGAGGACGTCGCTATCGTGCGGTTCGACGGGGTACCGGTGGTCGCATGAGGATGCAACGCGGGAAAGGACGGACGCATGCCGATCGTTGATCGTCGCGACTTCGGAGGCCGCTTCCCGGTCAAGGAGAACTCCCAGCGGCTCGCGAACTACCGCTACCTCGAGATCCAGCTGATGGAGATGATCGGGGGCTGGTCGCACACCACCCCCGAGCTGGCCTACAAGGCGGCCTTCGGCTACCAGGTGTACGACCACGCCCAGGCGGCCACGATGCTCGGCGAGCGGCTGTACGAGCTGCGCTCCGGCCGCGAGCGGCAGGAGCCGGCGACCGACCACTTCGCCCACCTGTGCGAGCACGTCTGGAACCTGGGCACGACCGTCGAGCGGCTCGTGGCGGTGTACCGCGTGCTCGAGCCGCATCTGGTCAGCACCTACGTCTACCACGCCGACGCGACCGACCCGCTCGCCGACGCGCCCACCGGGCGGATGCTGCGACAGGCCGCCGCGATGGATCAGGCCCACGTCGCCTGGGGTCAGGCCGTGCTCGACTCGCTCACGCAGGAGCCCGAGGCCCGGCGCAAGGCGCTCGAGGTGCAGTCCGACCTCGAGCAGCGTCTGGTCGAGTGCGGCGGGGTCACCGGCCAGGGCATCGAGTCGCACTGGCTCGCGTTCCACAGCGCCCGCGAGGCCGATCGGTCGGCGACGCGGGTGAAGCGCGGCAAGGGCGGCTACCGGTTCGAGAAGAAGGCGCCGCCGCTCCCGCACCCGGTGGTCGAGGAGCCGTTCTGGTTCTCGGACGACCTGTCCGACTTCGCCGTCTACGAGACCGAGGACGAGTGGTCGCTCGAGGGCTTCCGCGGCAAGTTCCACCAGCTGCTCTACGGCGAGGTCGAGACCACAGACCGGATGGGCAAGATGATTGCCGAGTTCCCCGACCTGCCATGGGAGATGCGCGCCGAGCTGGCCCACCAGATGTGGGACGAGGCCCGGCACATCGAGATCGTGGCCAAGGCCTGCGAGGAGCTGATGGGCACCGAGCTCGGCTACGGGCCGTGGTCGCTCGTCTGGTGGTGGATGCAGAACGAGGACGACCCGCTGAAGCGGATCACGGTCACGAACTCGTGGGCCGAGGCCAACCTGATGCAGACGCTGCGGATCTGGCGCGAGAAGGCGGCGGAGCGCGGCTACGAGCGCATCGCCGAGCTGGCCGACTACCTGCAGGCGGACGAGCTCACGCACGTGAAGCTCGCCACCCGCTGGATCCGGCGGATGGTCGAGGACGACCCGGAGGAGCGCGACGAGCTGGTGCGCTGGGGCCAGGACGCCGTCGAGCGGATCGAGGGCTTCCACAACCCCGGGACGGAGGTCGGCGCGGTGCACTTCACCTTCCTGCAGCGACCGCCGGCGGGGCGGGTGCACGAGAGCACCGTGATCGGCGAGTAGCGGCGCTCGCCGGACGGCTGCGATGATCCGCCACCCGGAGTACGACCGTGCCCGGATCGCCCAGGTGGGCGAGCGGATCCGCGCCCTCGTCTACGCCGAGCGCCGCACCCCCGACCGTCTGCTGGTGGCCGGCCCGGTCGGCCGCATCCCGGTCGGGGAGGCGGCGAGGCTCGAGTACCGCGAGGCCTCGCTCGGCGAGCAGTTCGGCCCCGCCTGGTCGACCTTCTGGTTCGATCTCGGGGCGACGGTGCCGCCGGAGTGGGAGGGAAGCAGGGTCGACCTGCTCTTCGTCAGCCACAGCGAGGCGACGCTGTGGCTGGACGGCCGGCCGGTGCAGGGCCTGAACACGAGCCGCCACGGCCCCCGGCCCGACGCCATGCTGCGGGAGGCCGCGGCGGGCGGGGAGCGGGTCGAGGCCCGCATCGAGCTCGCCTGCAGCGGCAAGTTCGGGCAGCTCGAGCCGGTGTACGACACGGTCGAGCCGGTCGTGCTCGACCGCTGCGAGATCGCCCGGTTCGACCCGCAGGCCTGGGCGTTGCACCACGACTTCGACGTGCTGCAGCGGCTCGAGGCCGACTCCGGCAACGGGCTCGATTCCACCTGGGCGGGCGAGCTCGGCCGCGAGCTGAACCGGGTCTGCAACGTCTTCCGCGACGACGACCGCGCGACCTGGGAGGCCGCGGGCGCGATCCTGGCGCAACTCCTGGGGCGCCGCAACGCCACGGTCGTGCACGAGCTCTCGGCGATCGGGCACGCCCACATCGACACGATCTGGCTGTGGCCGCTGGAGGAGACCCACCGCAAGCTCGTGCGCACGTTCTCGAGCCAGACGGCGTACATGGAGCGCTACCCCGAGTTCCGGTTCTGCTGCTCCCAGGCCTACCAGTACGACTGGGTGCGCCGGAACGCGCCCGACCTCGACGCCCGCATCCGGCACCGGGTCGAGACCGGGCAGTGGGTGCCGGTCGGCGGCACGTGGGTCGAGCCGGACTGCAATCTGCCCTCGGGCGAGTCGCTCGTGCGCCAGTTCCTGCTCGGTCAGCGCTACTTCGCGCGCGAATTCGGCCGCCGCCACCGGGTCTTCTGGAACCCGGACGTGTTCGGCTACAACGGCCAGCTGCCCCAGATCATGCGCGGGGCCGGGATCGACCGCTTCCTGACCCAGAAGCTGTCCTGGAACCGCTTCAACCGGCCGCCCCACCACACGTTCGACTGGGAGGGGATCGACGGCTCGCGCGTGCTGGCCCACTTCCCGCCGGCGGACACCTACAACGCGGAGGCGGAGATCGGCGAGATGCGCCGCAACGCGCGCGACTACAAGGATCACGCGTTCTCGCGCCGCAGCCTCCTGGTGTTCGGCTACGGCGACGGCGGCGGCGGGCCGACGCCGGCGATGCTCGAGACGCTGCGGCGCACGCGCGACCTGCAGGGCGTCCCGCGCACGACCATCACGACGCCCGAGGAGTTCTTCGAGGGGCTGGCCGCGGATGCGGCCGACCGGCCGGTGCTCGTCGGCGAGCTCTACTTCGAGTACCACCGCGGCACCTACACCACGCAGGGCGCGGTCAAGCGGGCGAACCGCGAATGCGAGCGCGCGCTCCACGACGCCGGGCTGCTGGCCGCCGTTGCCGGCCGGCTGAACGGGGGCGACTATCCGGAGGAGGGGCTGCGGGAGGCCTGGCAGCTCGTGCTCCTGAACCAGTTCCACGACGTGCTCCCGGGCTCGTCCATCCGTGAGGTCTACGAGCAGACGGCCCGCGACCACGCCCGGGCGGCGGAGATCTGTGCGGGCGCCTCGGAGGACGCGCTCGGGCGGCTGGCCGGTGAGGGCGACGGCGCGACGCCGGTGAACACGCTCGGGGTCGCCCGGGCCGGGGTGGCCGAGCGGCCCGGGGGCGAGCTCGTCTGGGTGGACGCCCCGGCCTGCGGGCCGGGGGCGGTCGCGGGAGCGCCCGGGTCGGTAACGGTGACCCGGGCCGACGGCGAGATCGTGCTCGAGAACGACCGCCTGCGCGCGGCGATCGGCGCCGACGGGCTGATCCGCTCGCTGATCGAGAAGGGCCCCGGCCGGGAGGGGCTGACCGGGCCCGGGAACCGGCTGCAGCTGTTCGAGGACCGCCCGATCGCCAACGACGCGTGGGACGTCGACCCGTTCCACCTCGAGACGGAGACGGACGTCCCGCCGGCCGGCTCGGTCGAGGTCGTGCGGTCGGATCCGCTGCGGGCCGAGGTCGAGATCCGGTGGCGGTTCGGCCGTGCGAGCGGCATGCGCCAGGTCGTGCGCCTCGACGCCGGCGCGCCACGGCTCGAGTTCCACTGCGAGGCCGACTGGCACGAGCGGCACACGCTGCTCAAGGTGCTGTTCCCGGTCGCGGTGCGGGCCGCGAACGCGACCTACCAGATGCAGTTCGGGCACGCCGAGCGGCCCACCCACTACACGACGAGCCACGACGAGGCCCGCTTCGAGGTGCCCGGCCACCGCTTCGCCGACCTCTCCGAGCACGGCTTCGGCGTCGCGCTCCTGACCGACTGCAAGTACGGCTACTCGACCTCCGAGAACCGGATGCGGATCAGCCTGCTGCGGTCGCCGAAGTACCCCGACCCCGAGGCCGACATGGGCGGGCACCGGTTCGCCTACGCCGTCATGCCGCACGCCAGAGGCTGGCGCGAGGCCGGCGTCGTGGCGGAGGCGGCCCGCTTCGAGACGCCGATGCGTTGGGCGCGCGGACAGCTCGCGGCCGGCTCGTGGTTCGCGGTCGACGATCCCAACCTCGTGCTCGACACGGTCAAGCGCGCGGAGGACTCCGACGCGCTCGTGCTGCGGCTGTACGAGGCCCACGGCGCGCGCGGCCGCGCCCGGATCCGCGTTGGCCTGCCGTTCACCCGGGCTGCTCGCGCCAATCTGCTCGAGGACGAGGAGGCCGCGCTCGTGGTCTCGGCCCGCGAGATCGAGCTCGACTACCGGCCCCACCAGATCCTGACGGTGCTCGTGCGCTGACCCGCCGCCGGGCGCCGCGTCAGAGCTGGTTGAAGCTCAGGATGAAGGCGACCGCGCAGAGCACCAGGAGCGCGACGAGTGCCGCACCGAGGTCGAGGGCGAAGAGCGCCTGGCTGGTGCGTCGGCGCTGGGCGTGCATTCCATGGCCGAGTGCCAGCGCCGCTGCGACCGCCATGAGCTCTGCGGCCAGGGGCCAGGCCGCCCCGAACTCGATGCCGTTCGGATTCCAGACGGCGTAGGCGCCGACCAGGATCCCCGCGCTGGCGACCGCCGCGAGCAGGCAGCCCGAGGCGACGGCGAGGGGTCGCGAACCCGACTGGTTCATAGCACACATG
>JAICJM010000139.1 GCA_025928435.1 Thermoleophilia bacterium | reverse complement strand
TCCCGCGCGCCTGGACGCACGACGGCTGGTGGTCAGGTGAGGTGCTGACGGCGCTGCGGCTGCGAACCGTCGCATCGCGCCTCGGCGTCTGCGTCATCGCAGACGCCTCGGACCGCTGTCAAGGGCGTCGCCCTTGACAGCTTCTCGGTCGCGCCCATACGACCAGGTCTGAGCTCCCTTTAGTCCTTGCGCTGCTCGATTCGCAGCCCAGTGGTGCCCTGCGTGATCGCAGGTCACCGCTGACCGGTGCAAGCCCGTCGGGCTTGCACCTTGGACATCACGGACTTACCGATCAATCATCTAGGGTCGTCGATCCGCACGGCCACGTGCAGCGCGGCGCCCCAGTGGCGGCGCAGGAGGCCGTCGGGGCGCTCGGACAGGCGCCGGCGAATCTCGGCGTAGAGCCGCTCCCGCTGCCATGGTCGCATCGCGATGTGGGCCGAGAACGTCTCGAGCAGGTCGACGTAGGCCTCGGCGTCGTAGCGCACCTCCCAGTCGAACTGGGTGACGGTCACCCGGCGAAAGAGGCCTGAGGCCAGGATCTCGCCGCGTTGGTCGGGCAGCTCGCGCGGGCGCGGCCACGCCTCGACCCGCGCGGCGCCGATCTCCCCGTAGACCCGCTGCAGCTCGGCGAAGATCGGATCACCGGCCGCCGGGAAGACGTGCACGGCCGCCCAGAAGGCGAGGTGGCCGCCCGGGCGCAGCAGCTCCCAGGCCCGGCGGTAGCGCACGGCCGGATCGGCCCAGTGCCACGCCGTCGCCGCGATCACCGCGTCGAACGTCGTGTCCTCCGGCGGCTCCCACGTCTCGAACGGGGCGTGCACGACCTCGACGTCCGGGAAGCCGGCCAGGTTCTCGCGTGCGGCAGCGGCCAGCTCCGCGCCCAGCTCGACGCAGGTCAGGCGCAGGCCGCGCTCGGCCAGCGGGCGGGTGGCCTTGCCGGTCGCGCAGCCGACCTCGAGCACGCGGCCGCCGGGGCGCAGCCCCGTCTGGCGGAGGAGGACGTCGAACAGCGCGTCGGGGTAGGTGGGCCGGGCGCGGTCGTAGCGCCCGGCCACCGAGTCGAATGTCGTGCGCAGCACCTCACGATCGTCGGCCATGCGCCGGATTGTGCGGCATCCGGCGGCGGAGGCCAACCAGGCCGGCTGCGGCGAGCAGCGCCGCCACCACGCCGATCGCCCAGGCGTCGGTGGCCGACCCCGACGACGGGGAGTCGTCGGGCGGGGAGGACGCGCGCTTGTGCTGGGTCTCCGACCGCACCAGGTGCGATCGGGCCGGGACGAGCGCGTAGGTGCGCGTGTCGACGGCCGCCACGGCGTTCGCGGCGGACACGACCATGAGCCGCCCGCCGCCGTCCGCCAGCCGCAAGCGCATCGACATCACGTCCCGGTTCGTCATGCCGGGGAGGTCGATGCAGCGGGCGGTGCCCGTCCGCGTGTCGAGCGCGTGGATGAACGCGCCGTCCTCGCCGCCCTGGTACAGCGTGTAGGCGAACACCCCGTCGGAGGTCTGGAGCCGCGCCACCGGCAACCCGTCCATCCGCCACTCGTGGTTCGTCTTGTCGGCGATCACGCCCGGGAGCAGGCGCCCGGAGCGAATGTCGTACGCCCGCACCGTGTACCGCGTGATGTGTGCGCGCGATGCGTGCTGCGTCAGGTACATGGTGGCGCCGTCGGGAGAGAGCGCGTCGAACGCGAACGCGCCGCCCAGCGTGAACCGGCGCACGACGTGCAGGTCACGCGTCGAGAGCACGACGAGGGTGGTGCTGCGCGGGAGCGCGGCGGGGCTCGAACGCCCCGCGACGACCACGGCGGGGCTCGTCGCCGGCACCCGCTCCGTGCTGCCGTCGTAGGCGATGATCGGGATGCCGAACCTGCCGGGGATCGTCCGCGAGCGCAGCGTCGCCCCGCCGGCCCGGCGCAGCTCGGTCACGCTCGTCCCGTTCGCGGCCGGAGCGGCCACGAACCGCTCCGTATGGCCCTGCCACGACGCGCCGTCGCCGCCGAGCGCCACGCCCGGAGTGGCGCCGACCGCATCCGCGGCCGCAGGAACCAGGAGCCCGAGCAGGGCCGTTGCAGCGGCCCCGGCCAGTGCGCACCTCATCGTCATCGTGACCTCCGTTCTCGCCGTCACCTGCGTATCCGGTTGAGGACGACGGACATCACGCGCATGCCATTTGCAGCACCTTTGCGGGCACGTCTGCCAGACCCTGCCTGTGGATAACCTCAAGAACCGGGCGCCTCCGGTCGATTGCCCAGGGCGAGCCCAGCGGATCGGGGCCAAACCACCAGCTTTGCCAGCTTCGAAAGGGAAACCGACATGTTCAGCAATCTGAAGCGGTCGGCCGGCCTCGGTCTCGTCGTCATCGCGGCGGCCGCCGGGCTTGGCGCCTACGCCTTCACCACCAGCAACACGGTCGACACCGGCAGCGCCGGCGGCGTCGGCCAGGCCACCATCGCCGGGTACCAGGTGACCAACGTCTCCTACACCCAGGACTCGACCGACCCGTCGACCTGGTCGGCC
The DNA here is from genome assembly GCA_025928435.1 of Thermoleophilia bacterium. Next base: position 8,002 of record JAICJM010000139.1, on the reverse strand, counting down.
GTGGACTTCGACCTCGACAGCAACGCCACGCAGGTGCAGGTCAAGTTCGACGACTCGAGCAGCGTCCTGCCGAGCAGCGGCTGGATCGACTGCACGGGCGCGGGCAGCACCATCGCCCACACCTCGCCGTTCCACGTGCACTGCGTCCTGCCGGGCGTCGATGCGCACCTCGACACGCTGACGGTCTCGGCCGCCCGCTAGACCGACCCAGCATGAAGCACGGGGCGGCGGGATCCCCTCTCCCGCCGCCCACGTGCGGAGCCTTGATGTGACGTTCACCCCCCGAACACGGAGTCACCGCCGGCGCCGCATCGCGGCGCTCGTCGTCGTTCTGGCCGTGCTCGGAGCCGGGTGGTTCTTCCTCGCCCCGCCGTCGATCGGCGGGCAGACGTCGTACGTGGTGACCGACGGGATCAGCATGCACCCGCGGATCCGCACGGGCGACCTGGCCCTGGTGCGGCCCGCCGGGACGTATCGCGTCGGCGACATCGCGGCCTACCGCAGCCCGTCGCTGCACGTGACCGTCCTGCACCGCATCGTCGCGATCACCCGCGACGGCGGCTACCGCTTCAAGGGCGACAACAACACCTGGATCGATCCGGGTGACATCAGCCGTGACCGGATCATCGGCAAGATGTGGGTGATGGCGCCCGGCCTGGGCGGCTGGCTGCAGCGGCGGCGCTCGCCGGGAATCATGACGGGCACGGCCTTCGTCGCGGTGCTCCTGCTCTTCGGCGGGGCCGGAGCTCAGGTGCGCCGCCGCCGCCGGCGTGGCCGCCCCCAGCCGAAATGGAAGGACGCAGCGCCGAAGTGGGAGGGCGCGCCCGCCGCGGAGGTGGCCCCGGAGCCGGCGGAGGAGGCCCGGCCCTTCGCGGGACGGACCGTGGTGCCGCAGCCGCGCCCCGTCCGGCGCACCTCGGTCGCCCCGTCGTACGGCGGCGTCGCCGCCGCGTTCGCCGCCGTGCTCGCCTGCCTCGGCCTCACGGCGCTCGCATGGACGTCGCCGACCAGCCGCTCCGCGCCGGCGTCGGCCCACTACGTCCAGTCCGGCCGCTTCTCCTACTCGGCCAGCGCCATCGCCGGCGCCGTCTACGACAGCGACCGGGTGACGACCGGCCAGCCGATGTTCCCGCGCCTGGTCGGCCCCGTGCGGGTGGGCTTCCGCTACGTCCTGCGCGCGAACCGGGTGGACCGCGCCGGAGGCACCGCCTCGCTCGCCGCCGTCCTCTCCGCGTCGAACGGCTGGTCGCGGACGGTCAGCCTGCAGGATGCGACGCCGTTCACCGGCCGCCGCGTCAGCCTGACCGGGATCGTGCATCTGCGCCGCCTCCAGCGCCTCGTCCAGCGGGTCGCGGCCGCGACCTCGGCGCCGACGGAGTCCTTCACGCTCACGCTCGTGCCCTCCGTCCAGGCCCACGGGACGCTCGCCGAGCATCCGTTCGAGGCCGACTACGCGCCGCGGCTGCCCTTCACTCTGACGCCGTACGAGCTCGCGCCCGTGCTCCCGACGTCGGCCGCCGCGTCGCCCGTCCGGGCCGCCCCGGCGAGCGTGTTCCACCCGTCCCAGACCTCGGCATTCACCGCCGCCGGCTCGGCCACGGTCGCGATCGGCCCGGGGCGCCTGCACATGTCCGCCTCGCTCGCGCGGGTCCTCGGCCCCGTCGGCCTGCTCGCCGCGATCGCCGCGGCCGTCATCGCCCTGGGCCGGCTGCGCCGCGACCGCCGCGCCGATGAGCCCACCCGCATCCAGGCCCGCTACGGCGAGGCGATGATCGCCGCCGTCCAGTCGACGCTCACGCGCGGCGGTGACCTGGTCGAGGTCGAGAGCATCGACGCGCTCGCCCGCCTGGCCGAGCGCTACCAGAGCCTGATGATCCACGAGCGCACCGAGTCCGGCCACGCCTACCTGGTGGCCGACAACGGCACGGTCTACGCCTACTTCGTCGAGACGGACGAGCCCGAGCCGGTGCTGCGCGAGCGGCTTGCCCGCGGCGAGCGCCTGCGCCCGGACGCCTCCGCCGCGTAGCCCGGCCGCCTGCCCGCCCGCTCCCCGGCGTACGATCCGGGGATGCCAGCCGCAGCCGCCGCCGGCCACGAGCTCACCGCCCGCACCGCCGCGGACGTCCTGGCTGCGGGCGGGAACGCCGTCGACGCGACGGTCGCCGCGGCGGCGGTGTCGTGGGCGGCCGAGCCGGGCCTGATCAGCCCCTGCGGCGGCGGGTTCCTGCTGGTGCGCCCCGCGCGGACCGGGAAGCTGCACCTGCTCGACGCCTTCACGACGACGCCGGGCCGTGACCTCCCGCCCGACCGGCAGCTCGCGACGTTCGACCGCGTCGACGTGCCGTTCGACGAGCAGACGACACAGGTGTTCCACATCGGCGCGGCCGCCTGCGCCGTCCCCGGCGTGGTCGCCGGCATCGCCGCGGCCCACGGGCGGTTCGGGTCGATGCCGTGGCGCGACCTGCTCATGCCCGCCGCCGAGGCCGCCAACGACGGCGTGGCGTCGCGGGGCGGGCAGCAGGCGGTGCTGAAGGCGATCGAGGTGGTGCTCACCCACACCGAGGAGGCGCGGGCGGTATTCGCCCCCGGCGGGCGCTACGTGCAGGAGGGCGAGCGGGTGCGCCAGCCCGACCTGGCCGGGAGCATCGAGCGCCTGGCCGAGCTGGGCCCGCGCGACTTCTACGAGGGCGGCCTGGCGGCGGCGATGGTCGACCACCAGAACGCGACCGGCGGGCGGCTGACGATCTCCGACCTGGCGAACTACCGGGCGATATGGCGGCGGCCGCTGCGCATCGCCTACCACGGCCGCCGCGAGATCTTCACGAACCCGCCGCCGTCGTCGGGCGGGGTGCTCATCGGGCACATGCTGGCCGTGCTGCGCGGCGTCTCCGAGCCGCTGCCGCCGGGACGGGCGCGCACGCTGCGGGCCTACGCCGAGGCGATGCGCTCGGCCGCGCGCATGCGCGACCGCCGCTTCGAGCGGCTCCTGCACCGCGGCGGCCTCGTGCGGCACATGCTCTCGGACGAGGCGGTGGGGAGGGGCCGGGCGGCGCTCCTGGCGGCCCTCGACGGCGAGCCGACCCCGGCGCCGGCGATCCCGTCCGACCGCGGCACGACACACATCTCGGTCGTCGACGAGGCCGGGAACGCGTGCGCGTTCACCTCGTCGAACGGCTGCCATTCGGGCGTGATCGTGCCCGGCACCGGCCTGCACCTGAACAACATGATGGGCGAGGAGGATCTGGCGACCGAGCGCGAGATGGCGCCGGGCACGCGGCTCACGAGCATGCAGGCGCCCACGATGGTCGTCGGGCCTGACGGCATCCAGCTGGTCGTCGGCTCGAGCGGCTCCAACCGGCTGCGGTCGGCGATCACCCAGGTCGCGATCAACGTGATCGACCACGGGATGGGCGCCCGCGAGGCGATCGACCACCCGCGCGTCCACGTCGAGGGCGACCGGCTCGACTGCGAGGGCGGCTTCGACCCGGCCGAGCTCGAGAAGCTGGAGCACTGGGGCGAGCGCGTGAACCGGTTCGCCGGCCTCAACCTGTACTTCGGCGGGGCGAACGCGGTCGTCCGCCGCGGCGACGCGCTCGAGGCCGCCGGCGACCCACGCCGGGCCGGCGCCGGGATCGTCCTCTAGTAGGTTCCGCCGCCGGGCGGGGCGACCTTCCCGTTCGTGTGCGCCCGGTCGCGGATCTCGGCCGCGGCGGCGATGTTCTCGAGGCCGCGGGCGAGCAGCTCGACGATCACCATCAGCCGGGCGCGCTCGCTGCGCTCCTCGAGCAGGCGCAGCTTCTCCGCCGGCGGGAACTCGACCCGGGCGGCGATCGCGTAGGACATGCGGTCGACGTCGGCATTGACCTCGGGGTCGGGCTCGTTGCCGGTCGCCTCGGCCACCTGCTGGTACAGGGCCAGGGCCGCCTTCGCCTCGCCGGCCGCGTCCTCGTCGGCGTCGGCGACCGGCTCGACGCGGCCGGTGATGTACGTGCGGCCGCGGGTCAGCTCCAGCACGCGCACCACCTCGCCGCCGCGCACGACCAGGTTCAGGCGGCCGTCGTCGAAGCGCTCGGCCACCTCCACGATCTCGGCGGTGCAGCCGACCTCGCGCGTTCCGTCGTCGTCCGCGAAGAGGATCGCGAACTCCTGCGCCTCGTGCTCGCAGTCCCGTATCAGGCGCTTGTAGCGCTCCTCGAAGATGTGGAGCGGCATGAGCTCGCCTGGGACGAGCACCGCGGCGAGCGGGAACAGACCGATCTCGCGGGCCGACATGCCGTTGGTACTCTAGTGGCCCGTGCGCCCCCGACCCGCCCTCGCCGACCTGCGGCCATACGAGCCGGGCAAGCCCGCCGCCGAGGTGCGCCTCGAGCTGGGGCTCGACCGGATCGTGAAGCTGGCCTCGAACGAGGGGCCGTACGGGCCGTTCCCGGCGGCGCTCGAGGCGATCGAGCGGGCCGCGCCGGAGCTGAACCGCTACCCGGAGCGGGGCGCCGAGCTGGCCGAGCGGCTGGCGGCCCGGCACGGGACGACGCCCGACCGGATCGCGATCGGCAACGGCGCCGACGCCATCGTGGGGCTGCTCTCGATGGCCTACCTCGACCCGGGCGACGAGGCCCTCATGGGCTGGCCGTCGTTCCCCAGCTACCGGCTCGATGCCGTCAAGGAGGCGGCGACGCCGGTGACCGTGCCGCTACACGGTGGGTCGTACGACCTCGAGGCGATGGCCGAGCGGATCGGGCCGCGCACGAAGATCGCCTACGTCTGCAACCCGAACAACCCGACGGGTGGGATGGTCGGGAGGGCGTCGCTGCGCGCGTTCCTCGACCGCGTCCCCGAGCATGTGCTGGTGGTCGTCGACGAGGCCTACCACGAGTACGTCACCGACCCGGACTACCCGGACGCGATCGCCGAGCACGTCCACGAGCGCCCGAACGTGGCGGCGCTGCGGACGTTCTCGAAGATCTACGGCCTGGCCGGCCTGCGGATCGGCTACCTGGTCGGCCCGCCGGAGGTGGTGCGGGAGGCGATGAAGGTGCGAAACCCGTTCGACGTCTCCGAGATCGCCCACGTCGCGGCGCTCGCGAGCCTCGACGACCGGGACGAGGTCGGGCGCCGCAGGGAGCTGAACGAGCGCGGCCGGGCGGAGCTCGCGGCGGCGCTGCGCGAGGCGGGGATGCAGCCGCTTCCCTCCGTCGGCAACTTCCTCACCGCCGACGTCGGCGACGGCCGGGCCCTGGCGCGCGCGCTCGAGGCCGAGGGCGTGATCGTGCGGCCGCTGGAGCCGTTCGGGGCGCCGGAGAGCATCCGCGTCACCGTCGGCACGCCGGAGGACAACGCCGCGTTCGCGGTCGCCCTGGGACGGGCGCTGCAGCCGCGGTGAGCCGGCGGCCGACCGACCTGCGCACCCTGGTCGAGGGGGTCAGCAGCGGCGACGTGCGCGCCGTCGCGCGCGCGATCACGCTGGTCGAGAACCGCGACCCGCTGGCGTACGAGCTCGTGCGCGAGCTGTACCCGCAGACGGGCAAGGCCGCCGTCGTCGGCTTCACCGGGCCGCCGGGCGTGGGGAAGTCGAGTCTGATCGCGTGCGTCATCGCCCACCTGCGCGCGCAGGGCAAGCGAGTGGGGGTGGTGACCGTGGACCCGTCGAGCCCGTTCTCGCGCGGAGCGCTGCTCGGCGACCGCATCCGGCTCGCCGATCACTTCCTCGACGACGGCGTCTTCATCCGCTCGATGAGCACCCGCGGCCACCTGGGCGGGGTCTCCGAGGCGACCCTGCAGGCGCTGCTCGTGCTCGACGCGGCCCGGATGGACGTGCTGCTCCTGGAGACGGTGGGGGTGGGGCAGAGCGAGGTCGAGGTGGCGTCGCTGGCCGACACGGTGCTGCTCGTGCTCCAGCCGGGCTCGGGCGACTCGATCCAGGCGCTGAAGGCGGGCGTGATGGAGATCCCCGACGTGATCGTCATCAACAAGAGTGACCACCCGGCCGCGCGCACGATGCGGTCGGAGATCCGCTCGGTGCTCGCGCTCGACCCCTCGACGCACCGGCGGGTGCCGATCGTCGAGACCGAGGCCTTCCGCTCCGAGGGGATCACCGAGCTGTGGGAGGCCGTGCTGGAGCACCGCGCCCATCTGGAGCAGCACGGCCAGCTGGACGCCCGCCGGCGCCAGAGCGTCGAGCACGAGATCGTCGCGGTCGCCGTGGCGCAGGCGCGGCGACGGCTGTCGGAGGCGATCGAGCGCGACCCCGACCTGCGCCGCCTTCTCGACGAGGTGCACGAGCGCAAGCTCGACCCGCTCACCGCGACGCGCGAGATCAGCGAGCGGGTGTTCAAGGGCGGCGCCTGGTCGTAGCCGGGACGCGGCGCCCGGCGCGCGGCGTACCCCATGAGTGAATCCCGTTGCGCCGCGCCTGCTGGGCCTGCTCGCCCTCGCCGCGATGGGGTCGGCCTGTCTCGGCGCTGCCTCGCAGACCGCGAAGCCGAACCACGTCGCGAATGCGCACGTGGGGGTGCGGATCGTCCTGGCCGACGTCCGCGATCTGCGCGGCACCGTCGTGACGCTCGGCCGGCATCCGAGCGTGCGCTCGATCCCGCTCCCGGGCCGGTCGGGCGGTGATCCGCCGGTGAACCTGGCCGCGGTCGGCGGCGGCCTCGTGTTCTACGGCCGCGACGGCCCGTACGCGTTGCCCGGGTCGCTCGCAGGCGGCTCGCGCAGGATCCGACGCGGCCTCTACTTCATCCCCTCGGCCACGCCGGGGCGCGTGTGGGTGGCGATCCAGGATCCGCACCAGCCCGGCCTGCGGCTCGTCCGCCGTGTCGTCGAGGTCACGACCGCCGGGAGGACGGTGGTCTCTACACGGAACCGGCCGCCGACCCGGAACATCGTCGCGGCGGTGCGCGCCGGACTCCTGGTGCAGACGAACCGCGGCATGTCGATCTGGGATCCGCGCACGGGGCGGACGGTGCGGACGCTCACCGGCTCGTTCCCGGCCGCCGTCCACGGCAACCTGATCGCCTGGTGCGCCTTCCGCTGCCCCTCCATGCACGTCACCGACCTCACGGACGGGACGGATCGCGTGATCCCGCACATCGGGCGTCATCCCTGGGAGGAGACCTACGCCGGGGCGATCTCGGCCGACGGGCGCTACCTCGCCCTGCCCATCGAGGCCGGCGGGGCGCAGCGGGTCGCGGTCGTCGATCTCCGCTCCGGCAGGGGTCGCCTGATCGGCGGCCCGCACCTCGCCGCCGTCTACCGGCCGCTCGGCTGGGATCGCGCCCGCGAGGCGCTCTACTACGTGGCGGCCGGCGGGAGGCTCGCCCGCTATCGGGTCGGCGCCCGGCGGGCCGTCGCGCTCCCCGCCCGCCTCTTCGGGCAGTTCGTGGACATGGCGATCCTCGGCTAGGGAGCGACGTCCGCTGCGGCGGCGGCGGCCGCCTGCTCGGCGTAGGCCCGCCGGCCCTCGGCGATGATCTCGTCGGCGTAGGCGCGGTTGCGCCAGCCGCCGATCTCGGTGCCGGCGCCGCTCTCGAGATCCTTGTAGACGTCGAAGAAGTGGGCGATCTCGTCGAGCAGCGACACGCGGATGTCGCCGAGGTCGTGGACGCGGCTCCACTTCGGGTCCTTGAAGGGGACGCAGAGCACCTTGTCGTCCTCGCCCTTCTCGTCGTGCATCTCGAACACACCGACCGGCTCCACCTTGATCACGCAGCCCGGGAACGTCGGCTCGGCGACGAGCACGAGGGCATCGACGGGGTCGCCGTCACGGCCCAGCGTGTGCATCAGGAAGCCGTAGTCGGCGGGGTAGACGACGCTCGTCCAGAGCGTCCGGTCGAGCACGATCCGGCCCAGGTCGGGGTCGAACTCGTACTTGTTCCGGCTTCCCTGCGGGATCTCCACCATCACGTTCAGGGGTTGCTCGGCCATCGTCGGGCAAACAGGGTACCCTTCGCGCCCACCTCGTGGTCACGCTGGACGACATCCGCGCCGCTGCCGACGGCCTCTC
>JAICJM010000084.1 GCA_025928435.1 Thermoleophilia bacterium | reverse complement strand
CCCGAGCCGGCCGCGATCGATCTTGTGACCGAGCAGCGCCAGCACCGCCGGCAGCAGCGACTGCGCCAGGAGCACGGCCGTCAGCACGCCCAGCGCGCTGCCGAGACCGAGCTTCGTGATGAAGTCGATGCCGATGAACGCAAGGCCGGTGATCGAGATCGCCACCGTGGTCCCGGCGAAGAGGACGGCGCGGCCTGCGGTCGCGCCGGCCGCCGCGGCGGCGTCCTGGGGTGACAACCCGTCGTGCAGGTACTGCCGGAATCTGGTCACGATGAAGAGCGTGTAGTCGATCCCGACTCCCAGGCCGATCATCGGCACCAGGATCTCGGTCACCGTGTTGAAGTTGGTGAACCGGGCGGCGAGGTACAGGAGCATGAACGCCCCCGTCACCGCCGTGATCGCGAAGAGCAGCGGGATGGCCGTGGGGACGAGCGCCCGGAACAGGATCATGAGCACGATGAACGCGGCGATCATGCCGATGATCTCGCTGCCGCTGCTCGAGACGTCGCCCTGCTCGGCCTCGCCGGTGAACTGGACATCGATGCCGGCCTTGTCGCCGATCGAGCGCATCCTGTCCTCGACGTTCACGATGTCCGCACGATGGATGTTGAAGCTCTCCTGGTCGTACTGGACGTCGAAGAACGCGATCCGGCCGGTCTTCGAGAGCTGCTGGGAACTCCCCTTGAGCGGGTCGGTGATGGCGCTGATGTCCTTGGCGGTCTCGTCGATCGAGTGCTGGGAGGCCGTCCCGGCCGCCAGCATCCGGTTCACCGCCGCGGTGCGGTCAGGCGTGTTCAGGCTCTGGCCCGGCGGTGCGGCCACCACGACGCGCAGCGCGGCGCCCTTCTGGCCGCCGAACTTGGCGTTGACCAGGTCGGTCGCCTTCTGGACGTCCGACCCGGGGAGCTTGAACTCGTCCACGAGCTTCCCGTGAAAGGCGCCGTTCAGGCCGCCGAGCACGACGAAGATCGCGAGCCAGGCCGCGATCACCCGCCACGGGTGGCGGGCGAAGCGGCCGTACATACGAGCCAGGGCGCCCGTGTGCGCGACGCGCCGGCCCGCGTTTGAGTCTAGGTCGAAGGATGACACCTACCCCTCCTTCAGGGTCTGAGATATACGAGCTTCAGGTACGAACGTCGCATAGCCTCGGTTCTCGGCGCTCCCGGCGCAGTGGGGCTGCCCGGTGAGCGAGGTGGGGATATCCGTACCGCGCTATCACGAGGCGATGGAGGATTCGGCGGCCCGGCGCGTCGGTCGCCCGCGCCGGGTGGACGAGGACGAGCGTGACCGCGAGCTCGCCGCGATCGTGGCCAACGTGCCCGGCGCGATCTACCGGTGCGCGCTCGACCCCGACTGGTCGATGGCCGTGATCAGCGACGAGATCGAGCGGATCTCCGGCTACCCGGCGGCGGACTTCGTCGGGAGTGCGCGCCGCACCTTCGGGAGCATCATCCATCCCGACGATCGCGCCGAGGTGGACCGGGCCGTCAGGCCCGCGACGTCCGCGGATCGCCCGTTCGCGCTCGAATACCGGGTCGTCCGCGCGGACGGGCGCACGGCGTGGGCGCTCGAGCGCGGCCGGCAGGTGGCCGGCCCGGGCGGCGCGTGCCTCCACGGCGTGATCTTCGACGTGACGAGCGCAGGGAGCTGCGGGCGCAACGGGCGCGGATCATCGCCGCGCAGGACGAGACGCGCCGCCAGATCGGGCGCGACCTGCACGACGGCGCCCAGCAGCGGCTCATGACGGTCGCGCTGACGCTGCGGGCGGTGAAGGCCGGGCGGACGGACGATCCCGAGGCGGCGGCCGCCCTGGCGGACGAGGCGATCGCCGAGCTCGCCGGCGCGACCGCGGAGCTGCGCGAGCTCGCCCGCGGCATCCACCCGCCCGTGCTGACGGAGCACGGCCTGCCCACCGCCGTGGGCACGCTCGCCGCCCGGGCGACGCTGCCCGTCGACGTGGAGTGCACGGTCGCGGAGCGGCTCCCGCCCGCCGTCGAGATCGCCGCCTACTACGTGGTGTCCGAGGCGCTCACGAACATGGCGCGGCACGCCCGGGGCGACGAGGGGGAGCGTCCGCCTCTCGTGCGCCGGCGGGGCACTTCAGGTGCAGATGACCGACGACGGGGTCGGCGGCGCCGATCCCGGTGGCGGTTCCGGGTTGCACGGGCTGCGCGACCGGATCGACGCCCTGGACGGATCGATTGAGGTGTCCAGCACGCCCGGCCGGGGCGCCACCATCAGCGTCCGGATCCCGATCTCCCGCGCTGAAGCGGCCGGCGCCCTGACAGGGCCTCAGCGCGCCGTGACGATGTGCGCCGCCTGATTCACCGTGTCGCCGTCGAGCAGCTCGGCGGCGACCGACGCGGCGAGCGCGGCGGTCGCGCCCGCCCCGGCCAGGGCAACCCGCGTAGCCCGCTACCGGGAGGAGTTGCGGCGACATGAGAGCCCCTGGCCGCGGGCCTGGTCGGTGGCCATTCCGGAAGCCGCCGGGCTTCGCCGCAGCTCGGGCGAGGGCCCGGATTCGCCGTACGCGAACGCGCCCAGCAACGCCAGCCGCTGAGGTGCCGGCAGGCGCACCATCCAGCCGGGCCGGAGCACACGATGCAAACGGCGAACGCACACATCGTCTCCTGCTGCCGATCCCAGTTGGTGACGCGCTGCTCGTACTGAGCCGCGCGCCCCGGTGAGCGACCGGGCCACGCGTCCGTTACTAGACCAAAACCTGCCCGATCTGGGAGTAGCCCGGGCAGGACCCTGTCGTTAGCGTGGCGGAGCCCATCTCCGGGAGGACCACGCGTGTGAGGGCCAAGCGCAGGAAGATCAGGAACGTCGCCGCGGCAGGCGTCGCGATGTACGCGCTCGCGGTCGCCGCCGGCATGCTGGCCGCTCGTCGCAGGCGGCCGGCCGGCGCCGAGCCCTCTCCCGAGGACCTCACCCGCGACGCGCCGCCCGGCGGCGCGCCGGCGTCCTCGGCGGCAGACGACGACGAAGCGCAGTCCGAGCGGCGAAGCCGCCGGCGGATCAACCCCCACGTCGTCGTGGCGGCGGCGCTGTGCGCCCTCGCGCTCGGCCTCGGGGTCGCCGCACCGAGCGGTGCGTCGAGCGGCACGGCGGATGAGGTCCATTACACGTACACCGGGTCGACCTCGGTGACGTTCGACTGGCGCGGGACCGCGACCGACATCCAGTACGGCGCCACGTCGAGCTACGGGACGACCGTTGCCGCGCACGCGCCGAGCCCGATGCCGTTCTCGTCATCCGGGCCGTTCGAAGAGGCCGACTTGACCGGCCTGCAAGCCGGGGCGACATACCACTACTCGATCGGCGGCGGGCCCGATGGGACGTTCTCCACCGATCCGACGGGCGACTTCCGCTTCGACGTGGAGGCGGACGTCGGAAGCTCGGACGCCTACCCGAACGTGGCCGTCACCCAGGCGCAGATCGCCGCCGACAACCCCGCGTTCGTGCTCGTGGTGGGGGACCTCGCCTACGGGAACGTGAACGGCCAGGGCGCGGTGGACCAGCACTTCAACGACGTCATGGCGTGGAGCCGCTCCGCCGCATACATGCCGGCGTGGGGGAACCACGAATGGGAGACCCCCTCGGCCGACGACCTGCGGAATTACAAGGGCCGGTTCGCACTCCCAAACGCACAGGGCGCAACCGGCTCGCCGACCGCCGGATGTTGCGGTGAGGACTGGAGTTGGTTCGACGCCGGGGGCGTTCGCTTCATCTCCTACCCGGAGCCATACACGTCAGCGACCTGGCGCGACTGGTCGGCCAGGGCGGATTCCGTCATGGCGGCGGCCCAGGCCGACGCCACCATCAACTACATCGTCACGTTCGGACACCGTCCCGCGTACTCGACGGGGCTCCATCCCGGCGACACGACGCTCGCGAACACCCTGGATGCGCTCGGAGACAAGTATCCGAAGTACGTGTTGAACCTGAACGGCCACTCGCACGATTACGAGCGGTTCCAGCCCATCCACCGGATCACGCACATCACCACCGGCGGCGGGGGCTCGACGCTCGAGCCGCCGTGGACGAGCACCGACCCGCGCACGGCCTACCGGGCCATGCACATCGAGCACCTCCGCGTCGACGTGAACAGCACGGGGATGCGCATCGACGCGATCTGCGGCCCACCGACCTCCGCCGACGACGTCACCTGCGCCCAGGGGAGCGTGATGGACTCCTACACGATCGGGACGCCTCCGCCGCTTCCTCCCGCGAACGGGACGATCTACGTGGCCGGGAACAACCCGTCGTGCTCGGACACCGGCGCAGGCACGTCCGCCGTGCCGCTCTGCACGATCAGTGCGGCTGCCGCGCGGACGTCTCCCGGCACGACGGTGGTCGTCTCGGCCGGCACCTACAACGAGCAGGTGACCGTCCGGTCGGGCTCGGCGGGATCTCCGGTCACCTTCACCGCCGCTCCGGGCGCCAAGGTGACGGTGACCGGGGGGAAGTACGGGTTCTATGTCTCCAACAAGAGCTACGTGACGATCGAGGGGTTCAACGTCACCAAGTCGACCAGCGACGGATTCCACGTCTCGTCGAACTCGTCCAACGTCAAGCTGATCGGCAACACCGTCTCGTTCGCCGGGCAACCCACGTCCGGGGGGACGGCAAAAGGCATATACGTCGCGAACTCGACGAGCTCCGTGTTCTCGTTCAACAAGGTGCACGACAATTCGAGTTACGGGATCTATCTCGACTCCGCCAGCGGCTGCCAGGTGCTCGACAACGAGGTGTGGGCGAACGCGCAGGTGTACCAGCGCGCGGCCAGCGGCATCCGCCTGTACGGGTCGACACAGAACGTCGTCTCCTCCAATCTCACACACGACAACGAGGACTCCGGAATCGAGATCTACACCGGCTCGAACAACAACCTCGTCACGGATAACGCCACGTACGGCAACGGCGATCACGGCATCGACAACTACTCCTCGACGGGGAACAGACTGATCGCCAACAGCGCGTACAGGAACGTCACGGCGGGGATCAATGCGGAGGGTGGATCGACGGGCACGACGATCGCGAACAACATCAGCGTCGACAACGGCATCAACAGCCCGCGCACGCGCAGCGACATCCGTGTCGACCATGCGTCGGTCACCGGGACGACGATGGACTACGACCTGGTTCACCTCACGACGCCCGACGTCATCCTCATCTGGAACTCCGTCAGCTACCGGTCGCTCGCCGCGTTCCAGTCGGCTACCGGCCAGGAGATGCAGGGAGTCGACGGCGACCCGCAGTGGAAGTCACCGACGGGTGGCGACTTCCACCTGACGGCCGCATCGCCCGCGATCGACTCCGCGAGCTCCGGCGTCAGCGGCCAGCCGCTCAACGACGCCGACGGCAGCCCGCGCGTGGACGACCTGGAGGTCACGAACTCGGGGAGCGGTCCGCGGACGTACGACGACCGGGGCGCCTTCGAATATCAGTACGAGCCGGCGGCCGACAACGCCCCGACGGCGGCGGTGAGCGTGTCGCCCGCGAGCGGCTCGGCACCGCTTCAGGTCTCCGCGGACGCATCCGCGTCCACCGACGGGGACGCCTGGCCGATCGCGTCGTACAGCTTCGACTGGGGCGACGGTTCGGCCGCGGCGGGCGCGCAGGCCGGTGCCACGGCCGCGCACACCTACCAATCCGCCGGCACCTACACCGTCACCGTGACCGTGACGGACACGGGCGGCCTGTCGTCGACGGCGACGAAGACGGTCGCGGTGACGCCGCCCGACGCCCCGCCGGCCGCCGCCCTGAGCGTGGCGCCGGGGACCGGGACGGCGCCGGTCCAGGTGTCGGCGGACGCGTCCGCCTCGACCGACACCGACGCGACGCCGATCGCGACATACGCATTCGATTGGGGTGACGGGTCGGCCGGCACCGGCCCTCAGGGCGGGGCGACGGCCACTCACACCTACTCGACCCCCGGCACCTACACCGTGAACGTCACGGTGACCGATACCGCCGGCCTGTCGTCCACGGCGACGAAGGCGGTGACCGTAACCGGGGAGGCGGCGCCCGCCGCCGCCTTGAGCGTGTCGCCGACGAGCGGCTCGGCGCCGCTGCAGGTCTCGGCCGACGCCTCCGCCTCGACCGACACCGACGCGACGCCGATAGCGACGTACAGCTTCGACTGGGGCGACGGGTCGGCCGCGACGGGTGCGCAGTCCGCCGCGACGGCCACGCACACGTACCAGGATCCCGGCAGCTACACCGTCACGGTGGCCGTGACGGACACGGGCGGGCTCTCGTCCACGGCGACCAGAACCGTCACGGCGGCCGGGGACTCCCCGCCCGACGCGGTGTTGAGCGTCTCTCCGGAGAGCGGGACGGCGCCGCTCCAGGTGTCGGCGGACGCCTCGGCGTCGACCGACACCGACGGCACGCCGATCGCCACCTACAGCTTCGACTGGGGGGACGCCTCCGCCGGCACGGGCGCGCGGGGCGATCCGACGGCCACGCACACGTACCAGGATGCCGGAACCTACCAGGTGACCGTCACGGTGACCGACAGCGCCGGCAATTCGTCCACCGCGACGGGGACGGTCACGGTGAGCGCGAACGATTCCCCGCCGGTGGCGGCGCTGACCGTGAGCCCCACCTCGGGGAAGATCGGCGTCTCCGTCTCGGCCGATGCGTCCGCGTCCACGGACGGCGACGCCTTCCCGATCGCACGCTACGCGTTCACCTGGGGAGACGGGTCGGGACCGACCGGCCCGCAGGCCCTCGCAACGGCGAGCCACACGTACTCGGCCGCGGGGACGTACACGGTGACCGTGAGCGTCACCGACACGGCGGGTGAGTCCTCGACCGCCACACGCGTGGTGACGGTGACCGACGACCCGCCGGCGGCCACGCTCGCGGCGATCGCGGTGAGCCCGAGCCAGCTCGCCGTGACGGCCGACGCCTCCGGGTCGTCCGACAACGACGCCACCGGGATCGCAACGTACGCGTTCCGCTGGGGCGACGGGTCGGCGCCGACGGACCCCCAGTCCGGGGCCACGGCGACCCATGTGTACACCGCGGCGGGGACCTACACGGTCACCGTCACGGTCACGGACAGCGCCGGGAACGCGTCGGCGGCGACGACCCAGGTGACCGTCCGTCAGAACCTGGCGGCCAACTTCGGCTTCGAGACGAACACCACCGGGTGGAACACCTCCGGCGGGGACGCCGGCGTCATCCTTGCCCGCGTCGCGGGCGGCCACTCCGGCGGGTTCGCCGCGCAGCTCGCCAACCCGAACGCGACCGCGGCGACCACGCTCCTGAACGACTCGCCGAACTGGGTGACCACGAGCTCGACCGGCCCGTATGTCGCGTCGATGTGGGTTCGGGCGGATACCGCGGGGGCGACGCTGACCCTGCGGTTCCGCGAATACACCGGCTCGACGCTGATCGGCACAGGCACGTCCCAGGTGAAGCTCACGACCGCCTGGCAGCAGATCAGCCTCACCTATACCCCCGCGGCCCCCGGAGGGTCGACGCTGGATCTCAACGCCTACGTCTCCAAGGCGGCGGCCGGCACCGGGTTCTACGCGGACGACGTCGCCGTCTACAAGCCCTGACGCGGGGCGCGCGTCAGCGCGAGGTCCACACGCATGCGACGAGGGCCGCCCCACCGAGGAGGCCGCCCACGACCTCCGAGAGCGGGTGCATCCCCGTCGTTTCCACGAGCGCCGCGTTTGCGACCGCCCAGACGACGAGGGGGATGCGGGCGGTCGGCCAGGCGGCCGCGAGGGCCCCGGCCACGATTACGCCGCGTATGGTGTGCCCGGACGGGAAGCCGTCGTGCGCATGCCAGGGCAGGTGGTCGGCGTCGACGTGGGCGCGCACCACCAGGCGTTTGCCGACGACCTCGATCGCGACACCTACGGCGAAGACGAGGATCCATGCCGCCCGGACCCTGGCTGGGCGCCGCATGGCCACCGCGCCGACGAGCAGGAGGAGCGGCGCCGCGACCGGCCCGGCAGGCGCCGTCAGGAGGCTCCAGTCCCCCTTCCGCAGCGGCTGGAGGTGAATGGATGCGAAGTGGTCGACCCCCTCGAGACGTCCCCCGCGCACGGCGGCTCCCAGGATGACTAGGGCGGCGAAGAGCATGGCCGCGAGCGCCCGGGCAGGCACCGCCCGGCGCCCTCGGGCCCGCCGCGTTGTGCCTCGCCCGAGCATGGCGGTCGCGCCGCTCCCGACCGCCCGCGGCATCGTGTGCCTCAGTTCCGGTAGACCTCGGCGGCGGGCTCGTCGACGATGCCGCTTCGGAGCAGCGCCATGATCTCGTCGATCCCGTCCCCCACCGTGCATCGGGGGCGGTAGCCCAGCGCGAGGTCGATCTTCTCGAACGCGACGCGGTAGTCGCGCGGGTCCTCGTCCTTGTGCACGTACCGCACCCGGGCGTCGGGAAGGCGCTGCTGCAACAGCTCGACGATGTCGAGCTTGCGGTAGTTCTCCTCCGTAGATCCCACGTTGAAGACCTCCCCATCCACCGCATCCCGCGGCGCGTCGAGCACCGCGCCCACGGCCCGCGCGGCATCGCGGACATGGACGTACGGCCGCCAGAACTGCTCGCCGAAGACCACGAGCTCCTCGCCGAGCACGAGGTCGCGGGTGAATTCGTTCACCGTGAGGTCGAACCGCATGCGCGGCGACGAGCCGTAGACGGTCGCGAACCGCAGGCAGCACGTCTCGAGCCCGTTGCGGCCCTTCGCCAGCACGTCGAGCTCCGCGGCCACCTTCGTCTGGGCGTAGAGCGAGACCGGCCGCAGCTCGAACTCCTCCGTCGCGAGGACATCGCCGGGCATCTTGCCGTAGTTGCTGCAGGTCGACGCGAACACCACCCGCCTGACACCCAGCTCCTCGCAGTCGGCCAGGAGCGCCCGCGTGGCGTCGAGATTGACCTCCTGCGCCAGGTCGGGCCGGCGCGCGCAGGCGGGGTCGCCGACGATCGCCGCGAGATGGACGACCGAGTCCACACCGGCCAGGGCGGCCCGCCTGACGTGCGGATCGCGGACATCGCCACGCACGAACTCGAAGCCGGGCCGCCCCCAGGCTCCCAGCAGGGAGGGGACGCCGCCGTGCAGCAGGGCGTCCAGCACCCGCACCCGCGTGCCGCGGGCGAGGATCTCGTCGACCACGAGCGAGCCGACGTAGCCGGCGCCCCCCGTCACCAGTGTCCACGGTCGTGCGCTCATGGGGTGATTGTTCCATTGCGGCGGTCGGCTGCCTACGCTCCGAACGGCCGGTCCGCGTGGCTCGCAGCGGGTGATCCGATCCGGGCCTACCCCCCGCCCGGCCAGGTCCCGCGCGGCCGATGCCTGGTCGTTTGGGGAGCCTTTGTGCGACGACGGAAGGCCGGTCTGGACATCGCCCGGCCCGGGGGTATCCTCGGCGCGCCGGTTCGCCGCATGTCCGTCACCACCCCGCCAACTCCCCTCCTTCGCGCCGGGATCTCCTCGATGCCCGTGCCGCTCGACAGGCCGTCCGATCCGGCTGCGCCGATGCACGCGTTCACCGTCGACGTGGAGGACTGGTACCAGTCGTGCATCGACTACGACGCCCCGATCACCGAGCGCGTGGTCCGGAACACCGGCACCATCCTGGAGGCGCTCGACCGGTGCTCCGTGCGGGGGACGTTCTTCGTTCAGGGGCGGGTGGCCGAGACCTTCCCCGGGATGGTGGCGGAGCTCGTCGCGGCCGGGCACGAGGTCCAGTCGCACGGCTACAGCCACCGGCCGCTCGACCGGATGGCCCCCGCCGCGCTGCGGGACGAGCTGGCGCGGGCGAAGGGGACGGTCGAGGACGCGGCCGGGGCGGAGGTCACCGCCTTCCGGGCGCAGGATTTCTCCGTGCTTGCCGGAAATCTGTGGGCCCTCGAGGCGCTGGCCGAGGCCGGATTCACGACCGACTCGTCGATTTTTCCGATGCGCGCCTCGCGCTACGGGATCTCGGGATGGCCGCTCGAGCCCCATCGGCTCATCCTGCGTGCCGGCTCGATGCTCGAGGTCCCTGTGGCGGTGTGCGGGCTCGGGCCACTCCGGCTTCCGGTCGCCGGGGGAGGGTATTTCCGGCTGCTGCCGGAGCGCGTGCTCGAGCGGGCCATCCGGGCGATCGGCGCCGGGCGGCCCGCGGTGATCTACTGTCATCCCTACGAGTTTGCGCCCGGCGAGCTCGCGGGCCATCCCGGGCTCCCGTGGAAGCTGCGCGTGACGCAGGAGATGGGCCGGCGGGCGTTCGAGGGGCGGATGACCGCGCTGCTTCGGCGTTTGCGCTTCGGGCGCCTCGACGACGTGCTCGCGGCATGGGGCGTCCGGTGACGCTGGTCTACCTGACCACGGACGACCCTCTGTACCTGCCGGCGTTCTTCGACCGCGTCCTGACCGCCCGGCCCGACACCGCGGCCGTGTTCGTCGTTCCGCCGCTGTACCGCGACCAGACGCCGCTCGCCGCCGCTCTGCGGTATCTCCGCACCTTCGGCTTCCGGGCGACGTACGAGCTCGCGATGCGGACGATCGCAGCGAGGGCGCGGCGGCGGTCGATCCGGGCGACCTGCGAAGGGCACGGCGTCGCCTGCGTCGCGGTCGACGACGTCAACGACGCGGAGGTCCTCGAACGGCTCGCCGACCTCGGAGCCGACGTGCTCATCTCCGTCAGCTGCCCGCAGATCTTTCGCCGTCCGCTGATCGAGCTGCCGGCGCGCGGGTGCCTGAACGTGCACGGCGCCATCCTGCCGGAGTACCGCGGCGTGCTCCCCAGCTTCTGGATGCTGGCGAACGGCGAGGCCCGCGCCGGCGTCTCGGTGTTCTTCGTCAACGACACCATCGACGGGGGCGACCTGTGCGGGCAGCGGGCCTTCGAGATCCGCGCCGGCGAGTCGCTCGACAGCCTCTTGCGGCGGTCGAAGGCCGTCGCCGCCGAGCTCGTCCTGGAGGTGCTCGACGACATCGAGGCCGGGACGATCGTACGTCAGCCGCTCGAGCCCGGCCGCGGCTCGTATTACTCGTGGCCGGACCGCGGCGCCGTCCGGCGCTTTCATGCGGCGGGCCACCGCGTGTGGTAGCCGCGACCCTCGGCCTAGCCGTTTGAGGAGTTCTCGTCGGCTGGTCTTGAGCCGCCGCGGCCGGGTTCGTAATGTCGTAGCCACGTCCAGGGGAGCGGGAGCCGGTCGGCTTCCGGCCCTCACCGCAACCCGTGAGGAGGAGGATGGCAACGAGTCAGATGGAGCGCCGCGCCGGGCCGGTAGATGCCGCGGCGACGCGGCTGCTGGACGTCGCGCTGGCGCTGATCCTGGCCCTCATCTCGATCCCCGTCGCGCTCGTGGTCGCCGTCGCCGTCAAGGTCGACAGCCCCGGGCCGGTGTTCTACCGCTGCTGCCGCGTCGGCCGTCATGGGCGGCCGTTCGGCATGCTGAAATTTCGCAAGATGTACGACGGCGCGCGGGGGCCGGGGCTTACCGCGACCGAGGACGGCCGGTTCACGCGGGTGGGACGCGTGCTGGCACGGTCGAAGCTCGACGAGCTGCCGCAGCTCTGGAACGTGCTGCGCGGCGAGATGAGCCTGGTGGGGCCCCGGCCCGAGGATCCGTCCTTCGTGGCCACGCGTCCGGACGACTTTGCGCCGATCCAGTCCGTCAGGCCCGGGATCACGGGCCTGTCGCAGCTCGCGTTCGCGAACGAGAGCGCGATCCTCGACGCCGACGACCGCGTGCGGGACTACCTCGACCGCATCCTGCCGCAGAAGATGGAGCTGGACGGCTTCTACGCCTGCAGGCGGAGCCTGGCCATGGACGTCCGCATCCTGTTCTGGACCGTGGTCGCGGTCGTCCTCAGGCGCGACGTAGCGGTGCATCGCGGCACGGGCCGCACGAGCCTGCGCCGCCGGCCACAGCCGGCCATGGCGGCGGTGGGGTCGCCGCCCGCTCCCGCGCGGGCACACGTACCGTGATGACCCTCGAGGGCGGACGTGGGCACGGGCTTCGCGTACGGCCGCGCGCACCCGGGTCGGCATGACGATCGCCGACGTGACGGCCGCGCCGCCGCGCCGGGGACCGTGGCCCGGGGCCGCTCGTCCGTCCCGGCTCGGGGGGCAAGAGCGCGCCGACCCGCCGAGGCTGCCGCTGGTCTTCGCGGCGGCCGCGGTCGTCATGCTCCCCGTGACGGTTCCCCGTGGGCCCGGGAACCTCGGCCCCGCCGACCTCTTCATCGTCATGGCCATCGCCGCGTGGGTTTTCTCGGCCGCGGCGAGCGGGGAGAAGATCCGGTTCCCGTACGCGCTCGGGATCGGGCTGCTCATGACCGGCGGGGCGATCGGTGGTCTCGCGGGCCCGCTCCCCGACGCCGCCCTGCTCGCCCTGGTGCAGGACCTCCTGCTGCTCGCGTGGTGCTGGACCCTGGTCAACGTGTGCCGGAGCCCGGGGAGAGCCGGCGTCGTGCTCAGGACCTGGGTGTACAGCTCCATCGCGTGGGCCGTCGTGCTCTTCGTCGGGCTGGCCACCGGCGCCTCGGCGCTGACCGGGCGGATCCCCACCGAGGGAAGCCGTACGGCGCTGACCTTCGGCGACCCCAACGTGTGCGCGAACTACTTCTTCATCTCCCTTGCGATCATCTGGGCCACGGGCCGGCCCCGGAATCGGGCGGTGCGGTCCCTGGTGTCCGGGGTGATGATCTCGGCCCTGGTCACGACCGGATCGAACAGCGGGCTCGTCTCGCTCGCGGTCGGCCTCTGCGCCACCTTCGTCTTCGCGACGTACCGGCGGTCGGGCCTGATCCCGGCGCTGGCGGCGACCGCCTGCCTCGTGGTCGCCGCGGGCGTGGGCCTGTCGACGATCAGCCTGCATGCCATCCAGCGGCGGGCCTACACGAGCGGCTACGCGGTCCTGCGGGACGGGATCGGACGCGGCCAGGCCAGCGTCACCGAGCGCAGCAGGGTCCTGAGCGAGAGCCTCAAGCTGTACACGGACGGCGGCCCGCTCGGCGAGGGCCCGGTGTCCACCAAGCCACGGATGGAGGCCGCGATGGATCCCTACCCCAAGGAGGCTCACGACGATTACTTCGCGGCCCTGCTCGAGCGCGGCATCGTCGGGGCGCTGGGACTCGTGATCGTGATCTCCGGCCTGCTGGTCCGCACCGGCTCCCTTCTGCGGCGCGGGACGGAGCCGCTCGGCGGCGTGCTCCGCAATCCGCAGGCGCTCGCCGCGGGCGTCGCCGGGACGATGACGACGATGGCCGTCTACGAGCTCCTGCACGTCCGGCACGTGTGGGCCCTGTTCGCCATCGTCGCGGTCGCTGCAGCCTGGGAGCGACGGTGACCGCCGCACGCAGGGTCGCCCGGCGCCTCGTCTCCGGGTCGTTCTCCACCCTCCTCGCCAACGTCGGCGCGCGGATCGTGGCGCTCGCCAGCGTGGGCGTCTGCACCCTGCTGATCGCGCGTGCCGACGGCGCCGCGGGCGTGGGCGTCTACGCGCTGCTGCGCGTCCTGCCGGGGTTGGCCGGGGTCGTGATCTCGTGCGGTCTGCCCGGCGCCGTGGCCTACTTCCTGGCCGGCCCGACCCGCGACGACCGCCGGCTCGCGGCGACGATCGCGGCGATGACCCTGGCCGGTGGAGGCGCCGGCACGCTGTGCTGGCTGTTGCTCGTCCCATTCGCCGGCGGACGCCTCTTCGAGGGCGTCGGGACGGTGCTGATCGCGTGGGCCGGCGCCGCCGTCCTCACCCAGCTGATCGTCGCGACCGTCAAGTCGTGCGCCCAGGGCAGCGGCGACATGCGAGGGGCGAACCTCGTGATCGTGAACGAGGAGCTCATGTTCCTGCCCGCGTACGGGCTGCTCTGGGCGGCCGGCGTGACCGGGAACACCGCGCTCGTCGCCGCGCTCATCGCGGCCGACGTGCTCACCTTCGTGTGGGCGGTTGCGCGCCTCCGCCGACGGGGGTTCTTCCGGGGCGCCCAGGCACCGTCGCCCTCACTGGCGCGGAGGATCGCGGCCTACGGGCTCCGCGCACAGGTGGGGGGGATCATGACGCTGCTCAACCTCCGGCTCGACTTCATCCTGCTGAGCGTCATGGCCGGGCCGGCGGTGCTCGGCGTGTATGCGATCGCGTCCAAGTTCGCCGAGCTCGTGAAGGTTCCGGGAATGGCCCTCACCTACGTGCTGTACCCGCGCTACTCGCGAGAGGAAGGCACGGCGGCGGCGGCGGACGCCCGGCGCCTGCTGCCCCGGGCCGGGGCCTTGCTGGCGGCGGCGATCGTGCCCCTCTGGTTCGCCTCGGCGTGGCTGATCCCGGCGCTCTACGGGGCCGCGTTCCATCGTGCCGTCCTCCCGGCGCGGATCATCCTCGCGGGACTGGTCCTGGAGGGAGTGGGCGGTGTCCTGACGGGGTTCCTCTACGGCATCGGACGGCCGGGGCTGAACTCGTGGGCGATGGGCGCGGGCCTGCTGATGACCATCGTCCTCGACCTGCTGCTCATCCCGCCGTTCGGCTCGACCGGCGCCGCGGTGGCGTCCGCCTTCGCCTACCTCGTCAGCTCGCTCGCCCTCGTCGCCTGCTTCCGGATGGTGCAATCACCGCGGGCGCCGAGGGCCCGGACGGCGGTGCCCCAGGCGGACGCGGGCTAGGCAGGGCCGCACACTAGACCATCGGCCAGTTGTCCAATACGTAACCGGATCTTACGATCGCTCTCATGAATCGAGAACCAGGCACGGCAGTCGTCACGGGCGGAGCGGGGTTCCTCGGATCCCACCTCTGTGACCACCTGCTGGCACGCGGCCACCGTGTGATCTGCATCGACAATCTCGATACCGGATCACTCAAGAACATCGCCCATCTGGACCGGGACGAATTCACCTTCGTCCAGCATGACGTCACCCGGTTCATCGCGATCGACGAGCCCGTGGACGTGGTCTTTCACCTCGCCAGCCCGGCGAGCCCCATCGACTACGCCCGGCTTCCGCTGCAGACGCTCAAGGTGGGCTCGTACGGGACGCACAACGCGCTCGGCCTCGCCAAGACGAAGCGTGCCCGGTTCCTGCTCACCTCGACGAGTGAGGTGTACGGCGATCCACACATCCATCCGCAGCCCGAGAGCTACTGGGGAAACGTGAACCCGATCGGACCGCGAGGCGTCTACGACGAGGCGAAGCGGTACGCGGAGGCGATGACGATGGCGTACCATCGCCAGCAGGGCGTCGACACCGCCATCGCGAGGATCTTCAACACCTACGGTCCCCGGATGCGGCCCTACGACGGGCGGGCGATCCCGACGTTCGTCCGCCAGGCGCTCGAGGACAAGCCGATCACCGTGTTCGGAGACGGCTCTCAGACGAGAAGCTTCTGTTACGTCGACGACCTCGTGCGCGGTCTCCTCCTGCTCGCGGCGAGCGACGAGCACCTGCCCATCAACCTCGGCAACCCCGCGGAGTTCACCGTTCTCGAGCTCGCGGAGGCCGTTGTGCGGGTGACCGGATCGGCGAGCGAGATCGTGCACGAAGCCCTCCCGGTCGACGACCCGCGCGTCCGCCGCCCCGACATCGACCGCGCGACGAACCTGCTCGGCTGGTCGCCGCAGGTCGGGCTCGAGGATGGTCTTTGCCGCATGCTGGGCGTCGGGCGCCCGCAGACGATCGGGGCCGGGCTGTGAGCGAGGAACGATGACGATCGCGGGCACCGACATCACCACGACGCCGTCCGCTCCGCGGGCGGCCACCGGCCGCGGCCCGCGCGCCTCCGTCCAGGCGGTGGTGCTCGCCGGCGGAAGGGGCACCCGGCTCGCGCCGTACACCTCGGTCCTCCCGAAACCGCTGATGCCGATCGGTGACCGTTCGATACTCGAGCTCGT
>JAICJM010000176.1 GCA_025928435.1 Thermoleophilia bacterium | reverse complement strand
GGCGACGTAGCCGCGGCCGCGGGCGATCGTCAGGGTCATCTCGAACCGGGCCTTCTCGGCCAGGTGGCAGATGACCAGGTCGGGGTTCAGCACCTCGAGGTCGGCCGGCGCCTCGATGTCGGCCGCCGTGACCGTCCCCGCCCCGTCCTTCTGCACCTGCACCTCGACCTCGCCGGACTCGCCGTGGAGCCGGCAGATCAGGCCCTTCAGGTTCAGGATGATGTCGGTCACGTCCTCGCGCACGCCCGGCACGGACGTGAACTCGTGGGCCACGCCCTCGATCTTGACCGAGGTGACGGCGGCGCCCTCGAGGGACGACAGCAGCACGCGCCTCAGGCTGTTTCCGAACGTGTACCCGAACCCGCGGTCGAGCGGCTCGACCACGAACGTGCCAAGCGTGTCGCCCACGTCCTCGGACGTGATCTTCGGGATGATCTCAAGCAATTGGTCTCGCCTCTTTTGGTCTCATAATGGGGCCAGGCCCCGTCGCGGGGCCGGCGCCGGTTCTTACAGGATCTTGGAATAGAACTCCACGATCAGCTGCTCCTGGACGGGCGTATCGATGTCTGCCCGGTCCGGGAGGCGGAGCACCGTTCCCGTCAGGTTGTCGTGGTCGGCCTGGAGCCAGGGCGACACGGACGCCGTCAGATCGGTGGCGTCGGTCACGACCGCCTTCGCCCCCGACCCTTCGCGCATCGAGATGACGTCGCCCGCCGACACCTGGTACGACGGGATGTTCACCTTCTTGCCGTTGACCGTGAAGTGGTTGTGCCGCACCAGCTGGCGGCCCTGCGACCGCGAGGCCGCGAAGCCGAGCCGGTAGACGACGTTGTCGAGCCGCTGCTCGAGCATCCGCAGGAAGTTCTCGCCCGTGATGCCGCTGCGGCGGGTGGCCTTGTTGTAGTAGCCGCGGAACTGCGACTCGAGCACGCCGTAGTAGCGGCGCATCTTCTGCTTCTCGCGCAGCTGGAGCAGGTACTCGGACTGCTTGATGCGCCCGCGGCCGTGCTCGCCCGGCGGGTACGCGCGCCGCTCGATGGCGCACTTCTCCGTCAGGCAGCGCTCGCCCTTCAGGAAGAGCTTCATGTTCTCGCGCCGGCACTGCTTGCACTTGGGCCCGATCATGCGCGCCATCGATGGGCCTCCTGGTGACGCGGCTGGGATGGCTGGCGAGCGAAACCCGAGCCAGGGAAGGACGCAGGGAGCGCCGATACTGGGTCAAGTATCGGCCCGACCGAGGACGCATCATGGCGACGGGTTGCAGCCGCCAGACGCCCAGTAAGCGTTGCCAGGTGGGCCATTACACACGCCTCCGCTTCCGCGGCCGGACACCGTTGTGGGCCTGCGGGCTCACGTCCTTCACCCCGAGGATCTCGAGGCCGGCCGCCTGCAGCGACCGGATCGCCGTCTCCCGACCCGAGCCGGGCCCCTTGACGAAGACCTCGACCTTCTGGAGGCCGTGCTCCATGCCCTCGCGCGCGGCCGCGTCGGCGGTCACCTGGGCCGCGAACGGGGTCGACTTGCGCGACCCTTTGAAGCCCACCGCGCCCGCGCTCTTCCACACGATCACGCCGCCGTCCTTGTCGGTCAGCGCGACGAGCGTGTTGTTGAACGACGTCTTGATGTGCGCCTGGCCGATGGCGATGTTCTTGCGGGCCTTGCGGCGGACGCGGCCACGCGTGCCGCCTCTACGGGGTGCGGGAGGCATTCAATCCTTTCCTTGCGTTACTTCTTGCGCTGCTTACCGACGGTCTTCTTGGGCCCCTTGCGGGTGCGGGCGTTGGTGCGTGTCCGCTGACCGTTCACCGGCAGCCCGCGGCGGTGGCGCAGGCCGCGGTAGCAGCCGATCTCCATGAGCCGCTTGATGTTCTGGGAGCGCTCACGGCGCAGGTCGCCCTCGACCGTCAGGGAGTCGATGTGCGTCCGCAGCCGGGTGACCTCCTCGTCCGTGAGGTCGCGCACCTTCGTGTCGGCCGAGATGCCGAGCTCGGAGAGCACGGCGTTCGATGTCGACCGGCCGACGCCGAAGATGTAGGTGAGCCCGATCTCGACCCGTTTCTCGCGCGGGAGGTTGACGCCTGCGATACGTGCCATCTAGATCACTACCTCTCTAGCCCTGGCGCTGCTTGTGGCGCGGGTTGGTGCAGATCACGAGCACGTTGCCGTGGCGCCGGATCACACGGCACTTCTCACACATCGGTCGGACGCTGGGGCGCACCTTCAACGGGAAACCTCCAGAGGGGCGAAACGGGCGCTTTGAGCAGGCAGGGGACAGCCGTTGCCCTGAGCGACGAAGAAGTGTATCACCGGCCGGGTGCCTCCTGACGCGGCTCGCGGCGCGTGAGCACGCGCGGCCCGTTGTCCGTGATGGCGACCGTGTGCTCGCAGTGCGCGGCCAGGCTGCCGTCGCGGGTGTAGACGGCCCAGCCGTCGTCGCCGCCCTCGACGTCGTACGACCCGGCCGTGATCATCGGCTCGATCGCGAGCACCATCCCCGGCGCCAGCCTGGGGCCGCGCCCGGGAGGGCCGTAGTTGGGGATCTGCGGGTCCTCGTGCATGTTGCGGCCGACGCCGTGCCCCACCAGGCTGCGGACGACGCCGAACCCGCGCGCCTCGACGGCGGTCTGCACCGCATGCGACACGTCGCCGAGCCGGTTGCCGGCGTGGCACTGGGCGATGGCGGCCTCGAGCCCCTCGTAGCAGGCCGAGATCAGGTCGGCCGCCTGCGGGGAGGGCTCCCCGATCGTGAACGTGATGGCCGAGTCGGCCACATAGCCGTCCAGGGTCACGCCGACGTCGATCGAGAGCAGGTCGCCGGGGGCGAGCGCGTAGGGGCCGGGGATGCCGTGCACGACCATCGCGTTCGGCGACGCGCAGATCGACCCCGGGTAGCCGCGGTAGCCCTTGAACGTCGGGGTGCCGCCGCGCGACCCGATGAACTCCTCGGCGATGCGGTCGAGCTCGGCCAGGGTCACGCCGGGCCCGGCCTGCTCCTCGACCAGGTCGAGCGTGGCGGCGACGACGCTGCCCGCGCGGGCCATGGTCTCGACCTCGGCGTCGGTCTTGCGGACGATCACGCCGGCGGCCCGAGCCCGTCGAGCAGCCGGTCGACCTCTGCCGACACCTGCTCGCGCGACTGCGCGGCGTCGAGGTTCGAGACGAGCCCGCGGCCGCGGTAGTACTCGATCACGGGCGCCGCCGCCTCGACCCACTGCTTGCGGAACCGGGTGCGGATGACGTCCGGCTGGTCGTCGTCGCGCTGGTACAGCTCCGAGCCGTCGATGTCGCAGACGTTGTCGACCGCGGGCGGGTTCGAGTCGACGTGGTAGACGTGGTCCGAGGCGCGGCACATGCGCCGCCCGGACAGGCGCCGCACCACGGTCTCCTCGTCGATGTCGAACACGATCACGGCGGCGATGTGGCGGTGGAGCCCGAGCAGCATGTCGTCCAGCGCGCCGGCCTGGGCCTGCGTGCGGGGGAAGCCGTCGAGGAGCACGCCCGTGCTCGTGTCGTCGGCGCCCAGGCGCTCCTTGAACATCGCGATGATCAGGTCGTCGGAGACGAGGTCGCCGCGGGCCATGACCGCCTTGGCCTCGAGCCCGAGCGGCGTGCCGTCGCGGACGGCCGCGCGCAGCATGTCGCCGGTGGCGATGTGGGCCAGGCCGCGCTCGGCGGCGATCCGCCCGGCCTGGGTACCCTTGCCGGCGCCCGGAGGGCCCATCAGGATCAGGTCGAGTGTCATTTGGCTACTTGAGGAAGCCCTTGTAGGCGCGCATCGAGAGCTGCGACTCGATCTGCCGCATCGTGTCGATGGCCACGCCCACGACGATCAGCACCGACGTGCCGCCCAGCGCCCGCGCGGTCGCCTGCGAGAACCCGCCGTACTTGATGAAGAGCGACGGCAGGACCGCGACGAGGGCGAGGAAGAGGCCGCCCGCCACGGTCAGCCGCACCAGCACCCGCTCGAGATACTGGGCGGTGGGACGGCCGGGGCGCACGCCCGGGACGAACCCGCCGTTCTTCTTCAGGTTGTCCGCCTGCTCGATCGAGTTGAAGATCACGGCCACGTAGAAGAACGTGAAGCCGAAGATCAGCGTCGCCTCGCCGATCAGGAACGGCCAGCCGCCCGGCTGCAGGAACCGGGCCAGGTCGTGGGCGATCTTCCACGGCACGACCTGCCCCACCGTCGGCGGGAAGGCCATGATCGCGGCGGCGAAGATGACCGGGATCACGCCGGCCATGTTCACGCGTAGCGGCAGGTAGGTCGAGCCGCCCGTGGTCATCCGCCGCCCCACCATCCGCTTCGCGTACTGGATCGGGATCTTGCGGATCCCCTCCTGCACGAAGACGACGGCGACGATGACGCCGAAGACCACGATCGGGAGCGAGAGCTTCTCGAACGTCGAGCCGTTCCACCACGCGGAGATGCCGGCCGGGGCCGACGTCAGGATCGACGCGAAGATCAGCAGGGACATCCCGTTGCCGACGCCGCGCTGGGTGATCAGCTCGCCGATCCACATGAGCAGGGTGGCGCCCGCGGTCAGGGTGATCACGATCAGGATCACGTTCCCGAGCGTCCAGTTGATCAGGCTGCCGGACGTCGTGACGCCGAGCGAGTTCGAGTGGAAGGCGTACGTGTACCCGAGCGCCTGCAGCCCGGCCAGCGCCACCGTCAGGTAGCGCGTGTACTGGGTGATGCGGCGCTGCCCCAGCTCGCCCTCCTTCTGCAGGGCCTGGAGGCTGGGGAAGACGGGCGTCATGACCTGCAGGATGATCGACGCCGTGATGTACGGCATGATGCCGAGCGCGAACACGCCCAGCCGGGCCAGGCCGCCGCCCGAGAACACGGACAGCAGGCCGAAGATCCCGCCCTGGTTCGAGAGCGCGCTCGACAGCGCGTCGGAGTTCACGCCCGGCGCCGGCACGAACGAGCCCAGCCGGTAGATGGCGAGCATCGCGGCCGTGAAGAGCAGCTTCATGCGCAGATCCGGCGTGCGCCAGGCGTTGATCAGGTTCTGCAGCATGTCGGCTTCCGCCTACTCCTCGGTCTCGGGCTCCGCCTCGGCCTCGGCCTCGGGCTCGGCTGGCGCGTCCGCCTCGGGCGCCTCGTCCTCGGCCTCGGCGGCCGGCTCCTCGGCGGGCGCGGCCTTGGGCTTCGCCGCCCGCCTGGGCTTCTCGGGCTCGGCCACGGCCGGGCCGCCGATCACCACGGCCTTCCCGCCCGCGGACTCGATCGCCGCGGCGGCGCTGCGCGAAAACGCGTGCGCGTGCACCGTCAGCGTGGTCGAGAGCTCGCCGTCGCCGAGGATCTTCACGGGATGGCGCAGCGTGCGGACGACGCCCGCCGCCTTCAGCAGGTCGGGCGTGACCTCGACGCCGGCGTCGAAGCGCTCCAGGGCGCCCACGTTCACCGGCGTGGTGTGCGTGCGGAACGGGCCCATCGGCATCGACTTGCGGTGGTTGGGGCCGCGCAGCTTGCCCAGGCGCATGTAGAGCGGCATCTGGCCGCCCTCGAACCCGGCCCGCATGCGGTGGCTGCCCGCGCGCGACTTCTGGCCCTTCTGGCCGCGACCGGACGTCTTGCCGTTGCCCGAGCCCTCGCCCCGTCCGACCCGCTTGCGGTCGCGGTGGCTGCCCTCGGCCGGGCGCAGCTCGTGCAGGCCGGGTGCGGCGGTCGTCTCGTCAGCCATCGATCTCCTCCACCTTCACGAGCGAGCTCACGCGCCGCAGCATGCCCTGCAGCACGGGCGAGTCCTCGCGCTCCGTCTGGGCGTTGATGCGGCGCAGGCCGAGCGCCCGCAGCGTGCCGCGGTGCTCGGGCCGGATGCGGGCCGTGCCGCGCACCTGCGTGATCCGCAGCTTTGCCATCAGGCGCCCTCACCGCTCTCGGGCTTCTCCGCGTCGGCCACCTTGTCGGCGTCGGCCTTGGGGGCCCGCTTGCGCGGCGCCCGCTTCGGCTTGGGCTTCTCCTCGGCCTCCGCCGGAGCGGCCTCCGCCTCGGCGGCCTCGGGCTCGGCCGGAGCCGTGTCTGCCGCGGCGTCGTCCTTCGTCGGCTCCGCCTTGGGCTCGGCCTTCGACTTGGGCGCGGCCTTGGGCTTGGCCGCCGCCTTCGGCTTCGGGGCGGCCTTCGGCTTGGCCGGCTCGGGCGGCGCCGGGGGCGCCTCCGCCTCGGCGACCGCCGCGGCCGCGTCGGCCTCGGCCTTCGCCTCGGCGACGACCTCGGAATGCGGCCTGATCACGTCGCGGATCTCCAGGCCGCGCAGCTTGGCCACGTCCTCGGGCCGCTTCAGCGCCTTCAGGCCCTGCACCGTCGCCATCAGCAGGTTGATCGGATTCGCGGTGCCGAGCGACTTGGCCAGGATGTCGCGCACCCCGCCCAGCTCGAGCACGGCCCGCACGCCGGCGCCGGCGATGACGCCGGTACCCTCGGAGGCGGGCTTCAGGAACACCCGGCCGGCGCCGTAGCGGCCCGTCACCTGGTGCGTGATCGTGTTCTTGTACTTGGGGATCTGGAAGAGGTTCTTCTTCGCGTCCTCGACCGCCTTGGCGATCGCCGACGGCACCTCGTTCGCCTTGCCGTAGCCGACGCCGACGTGGTCGACCTCGTCGCCCACGACGACGAGCGCCGTGAACGAGAACCGGCGTCCGCCCTTCACGACCTTGGCGACGCGGTTGATCTTCACGACCCGCTCCTGCAGGTCGCGGCCGGCCACCTCCGACCCGCGGGCGGCGGGGTTACGCGATCCAGGTCTTGGGGCTACTGCCATGGGTGAACTATGTCTCCTTGCGATCGGCGATGCGACGCCGAGTGGACTTCTTCGTGCTCCGGCGAAACCGCGTTTCGTCGGAGCGACCAGGCGTATCGGGCACCCCTCTTAAGGAGGGGGCTCGTGGGGGAACCCTGGGTTCCCCCACGTCAAAACTCCAATCCGTTTTGGCGGGCGGCGTCGGCGAGCGCCTTGACCCGCCCGTGATAAAGGTAGCCGCCGCGGTCGAACACGACCGTGGCCACGCCCGCGTCCCTGGCCCGCTCGGCGACGAGCTTGCCGACCGCGGCCGGGCTCTCGGCCCGCTTGGTCTTCGCAAGCGACTTGTCCTGGCTCGAGGCGGCCGCGAGCGTGCGGCCCGCCGCGTCGTCGATCACCTGGGCGGCGATGCCGCGGTTCGAGCGGTACACGGCCAGGCGGGGCCGCTCGGCGGTGCCGACCACCTTCGAGCGCACGCGCCGGTGGCGGTGCAGGCGGGCCTGCTGCTTGGTCTTGACGGCCATCGGTCTACGCTCGCTTTCCGACCTTGCGGATGACATGCTCGCCGGCATAGCGGACACCCTTGCCCTTGTAGGGCTCCGGCGGGCGCCACTTGCGGATCTGGGCCGCGACCTCGCCGACCTGCTGCTTGCTCGAGCCGCTGACGACGATCTGGGTCGGCTGCGGCACCTCGAACGTGATCCCCTGCGGCGCCTTCACCGTGACGGGATGGCTGAAGCCGAGCTGCATCTCGAGGTCGGAGCCGCGCAGGGCCGCGCGGTAGCCGACGCCCTGGATCTCCAGCCGCTTCGTGAAGCCCGCCGTCACGCCGGTGACCATGTTGGCGACCAGCGACCGGGTGAGCCCGTGCAGGGCGCGATGGTCGTTGCGGTCGGTCGGCCGCGTCACGACGATCTGGCCGTCCTCCTGCGCAACGGTCATCTGGGGCGAGATCCGCTCCGAGAGCTCGCCCCGGGGGCCCTTCACCGACACGAGGCCGGGGGCGATCTCGACCGTGACCCCGTCGGGGACGGGGATCGGCATGCGACCGATTCGGCTCATCGCTCACCACACATAGCACAGCACCTCTCCACCGACGCCTTGCTCCTGGGCCTGGCGTCCCGTCACGACGCCGCGGGACGTCGACAGGATGGCAAGGCCCATGCCGCCCAGCACGCGGTGCGGCCGGTCCTTCTTCGCGTACACCCGCCGGCCGGGCTTGGAGACCCGCTTCAGGCCGGAGATCACGCGCTCACGGCTGGGGCCGTAGCGCAGCGTCAGCGTGAGCGTGTCGTGGGTGTCGCCCTTGGCGACGCTCCAGTCGTCGATGTAGCCCTCCTCCTTGAGGATGCGCGCGATCTCGCGCTTCATCCCCGACACGGGCATCGCCACCGTCTCGTGCAGCGCCGTGTTGGCATTTCGGATGCGGGTCAGCATGTCGCCGATCGGATCAGTGATCATGACCGCCCCTCACCAGCTCGACTTCGTCATTCCGGGGATCACGCCCTGGTGGGCGAGCTCGCGCAGGCAGATGCGGCACACCCCGAACTTGCGGAAGTACGCACGCGAGCGCCCGCAGCGCGAGCAGCGGTGATACGAGCGCGTGGGGAACTTCGCACCCCTCGACTGCTTGACCCTCAGAGCTGTCTTCGCCATACCTGTTCTCGTCCTTCTTCCTGCGGGCTCAGCCCGCGAACGGCATTCCCAGGGCGCGCAGGAGCTCGCGCGCGCCGTCGTCGTCGGTCGCCGTGGTCGTGAT
>JAICJM010000013.1 GCA_025928435.1 Thermoleophilia bacterium | reverse complement strand
GAGGGACCGGGAAGCCGTCGGCAGGCTCCGGCCCGCCCCCGAACCGGACCGTCAACGCTCCGCCAGCACCAGCAGGCCGAGCGTGCCGGGGCCGCCGTGGGTGCCGACCACCGCCCCGAGCTCGGACACGCGCTCGATCCGCGCCTTCGGGCGCAGCCGCCGCACGGCCTGCGCCACCTCCTCGGCCCCGGCCGGATCGGCGCCGTGCGCGAGCGCCACGTGCACCTCCGCATCGGGGGGCGCGTGGTCGCACAGGAAGCGGTCGAACTCCCGCAGCGCCCGCCGCCGGCCGCCGACGACACGCCGGTACAGGGCGAGCTCGCCGTCGCGGAGTGTCAGCAGCGGCCGCAGGCCGACCGCGTTGCCCGCCAGCTTGCTCGTGCGGCTGATGCGGCCGCCGCGGCGCAGATACTCGAGCGTGTCAACGTAGATCACGAGCCGGAGCCGGTCGCGCGCCGACTCGACCCACTCCGTCACCTCCTGGACGGTCGTTCCGGCCTCGAGCAGCCGCTGGACGCCGTCGGCGAGCATCGCCGTGCCGACGCTGACGCTGAGGCCGTCGAGCACCGTCACCCGGCCGCCGGAGGCCGGGTCCTCGGCCGCGATCCGGGCCGCCTGCACGCTTCCCGAGACCTTCGACGAGACGGGCAGGACGATGATGTGGGCGTAGCCCGAGAGGGCCTCGAACGCGCGCAGGTAGGCGCCCGGCGAGGGCGCCGCGGTCTGCGGGTGGGGGCCGCCGTTGCGGAGCCGCCGGTAGAACTCCGCCGGCTCGATCCCGCGCCAGTCCTCGAACTGCTCGTCGCCGAAGCGGACCGTCAGCGGCACCATGCGCCAGTTGGCGTGCTCGCGCTCGGGGTGCGGCAGATCGGCGGTCGAGTCGAGCACCACGGCCGTGTTCTCGGCGGTCAGACCGCCCTCGTCGGCACGCCCGCCGGGCAGCGCCACGAGCGTCGGCGCCGCGCTCAGCCGCTCCTCGCGCCGGCGGGTCTGCTCGTGCATGTTCGCGATCGCCACCCGGTCGAGGCTGCCCATCGCGACGGCCCGCGTCAGGGCCGCGCCGGGGTCGTCGGTGTGCAGGTGCACGCGGCACATCGGCGCCTCCCCCACGACCAGCAGGCAGTCGCCCATCGCGAGCAGTTCGGACTCGAGCCGGTCGCGGTCGATGTCGTCGCCCTCGAGCAGGAAGGACGTGCAGTAGCGGAACAGCGACTCCTCCTGGTGCACGGCCTCGAAGCTGAGCGGGCGCTCGATCGCCTCGAGCGGCGCCTGGATGTGCTCGCCGCGCGCGCCGGCCACCGCGCCCCGGCAGAATTCCACCAGGCCGGCGGCGCCCGCGTCGACCACCCCGGCGTCGCGCAGGACGGCCAGCATGCCCTGCGTGCGGGCGACCCCCTCGGCGCCCGCCTCGAGGAGGGCGTCGAGCACGTCGTCGAGCTCGCCCCCGGCCAGCCGCTCCGCCGTCTCCGCCATCTCCCGGATGACCGTCAGCATCGTCCCCTCGATCGGCTGCTGCACCGGCCGGTAGGCGGCGTCCGTGGCCGACCGCAGGGCGCGCGCGAGCACGTGGGAATCGATCTCCCCGGCCGCGCCGGCCACGTCCGCGAACCCGCCCACGATCTGGGACAGGATCGCGCCGCTGTTGCCGCTCGCGCCCATCAGCACCGCCCGCTTGGCCGCGAGCGCAACGGCGGCCGGCCCCTCGGCCGTCGCCGCCTCCAGGCCGGTCACGAGCTCGCGGGCCGTGTCGGCCAGGTTCGAGCCGGTGTCGCCGTCCGGGACGGGATACACGTTGAGGTCGTTCAGGCGGCCGCGGCTGGCCTCGACGGCGGCCGCGGCGCCGCGCGCCGCCGCCACCGCGATCCGATGGGCATCGCTCATGCCGTGCGCTTCACACCCTGGATGTGGATCTGCAGCGAGGCCACCTCGAGCTCGGTCAGCTTCTCCACCTGGTACTTCACGCGCGACCGCAGGTTCGCGGCCACCTCCGCAAGGTTGAGGCCGAACTCAACCACAACGTAGAGGTCGATCGCCAGGCCGGCGGGCTCGCGGCGGACGCTGACGCCCTGGGTCAGGCGGTCGCGGCTGAGCAGGTGGGCGACGCCGCGGGTGAGGCTGGTCGCGGCCATGCCGACGACGCCGTAGCACTCCAGCACCGTCAGCCCGACGATCTGGGCGATCACCTCATCGGCGAACGAGACGGAGCCGGACGTGCCCGCGGCGGAGGTCGATCCGGCGGCGCTGACCGACGTGCGCACCATGCACCGGTTCAGACGCTCGTTCGGCCCCCGTGGTTGCGTCCGCGCGCCGAATTCATCATCTATACTCCGCCGCCGTGTCCAGAGTGTGCGCCATCTGTGCCAAGAAGCCGGGGTTCGGCCATAACCGCAGCCATTCCATGGTTGCGACGAAGCGACGCTTCAACCCGAACCTGCAGCGGATCCGGATCATGCTCAACGGCTCGCCCACTCGCGCGTACGTCTGCACCCGCTGCCTGAAGAGCGGCCGCGTGCAGAAGGCGGTGTGACCGGCCCGCCGCTGCGGCGAGCCGACCTCGACCCCGACCCGCTGCGCCAGTTCGCCGCCTGGTACACCCAGGCCGCGGACGCCGTCGACACGCCGGAGGCGGTGGTGCTCGCGACCGCCACCACGGCCGGAGCGCCGTCGGCGCGGATGGTGCTGCTGAAGGGCTTCGACCAGCGCGGGTTCGTCTTCTACACGAACTACTTCAGCCGCAAGGGCCAGGAGATCGCCCAGAACCCGCGGGCGGCGATGCTCTTCCACTGGACGCCGCTCGGGCGCCAGGTGCGCGTCGAGGGCGTCGTGCACCGGATCGACGCGGCCGAGTCCGATGCCTACTTCCGCACGCGCCCGCCGGGCAGCCGGCTCTCGGCGGCCGCATCGCCGCAGAGCCGCCCGGTCGCGAGCCGCGACGTGCTCGAGGCCGCGGTCGCCGAGCTCGTGTCCCGGCACCCGGACGGCGACGTCCCGCGCCCGGACGAGTGGGGCGGGCTGCGCCTGGTCGCCTCGCGGTTCGAGTTCTGGCAGCACGGCGACGATCGCCTCCACGACCGCTTCCGGTACCGCCGCGAGGGCGAGATCTGGACGGTCGAGCGGCTCGGCCCCTAGCCGTGTCGCCAAGGCGGCTCTGGCACGTCTCGTCCAGCCTGAACCGGGCGTCGATTGCCGAGCACGGGCTGGACTGGCGGAGGATGACGATCACCACGGGGATCGCGAGCGGCCAGCTCGACGGAAGGTCCTACGGCCCGGAGCTGGAGGCCGTGTTCCTGTGCGAGTCGCTCGACGACGTCGAGTTCTTCGTGGGCTTCGGCCAGCATCCGCTCGTGGACGTCTGGGAGGTCGATGCACCGGGGCTCTCGATCGAGCCCGGTCCCGACGGCTGGGTCATGTCCCGCTCCGCAATCGCGCCGGGACACGTACGGCTCCTGCATGCGGACCGGACGCCCGAGCCGCGGCCGCTGTCCACGGCGACGCGCTGGTTCACCAGCACGCGGCTGATGGTCGACGAGATGTCCGCGCTCGCCGGGATCGTCCCGGACGATGCCGGACGCGAGGTCGGCGAGGCTTTCGAGGACGTCGATCCCTATTGCTGGTGGCTCATCGAAGGACGTGACCGCTACGCACCGCTCACCGCCCAGCTGGACGAGCTCGTTGCGCGCATCGCCGGGGCGGAGGAGGGGCTCCGCCGGCTCGCCGGCAAGGCGGACGAGGGCCGGTTCATCGCCCGCCAGGGCAGTTGCGACGGCGTCCTCTCGCCGGAGACGACGGCGCTGCTCCGACGCATCGGGGTGGTCATCGGATACGCGTGACCCGGGCGGCTCAGCGCAGCGCGAGGCGCAGCACGCGGCCGCCGTGGCGGCCGTTCACCCACCACACCAGCCGCCCGTCGCTGATCGCGAGGCCGTGCGGGACGAGCATCGCGCGGTAGACCCGGGTGACACGGCCCGTCGCGAGGTCGAGCGTCATGATCGTGCGGCCGCTCACCCAGGCCGCGACGTGGGCCCCCATCGCCAGGGCCGGCGGGATGCTGCCGCCGAGCGGCCGCGAGCCGAGCCTGGCGCAGGTGGCGGCCGAGATCCGGACGAGCCGGTGACTCGGCGACGCCGGCACGATCGCGGCGATCTGGACGCCGTTCGTCGCCACCGCGGCCGGCGTGGCTGCGACGGCGGCCGTGCAGGTCCGGGTCCCGGTGCGCAGGTTCCACGACTGCAGCGCGGCGGTGCCCCGGGCCGGAGGTGTGACCCGGTTCCCCATGGCCTGCGGCAGCCTCAGGGGCACCAGGGCGAGCGTCGGCCACCTGGCGGCGAGGCGGGCCGCCCCGGGCGCGCCCGTGAGCGTCGACGCCGTGTTGGATCCCGCCGGGACGTAGCGCATGCTCGCGGCGGTCAACCGCGAGACGCCCGGGCCGCCCCCCGATCCGAGCTGGCACGACATGGCAGGGTCGACCTCGGTCATGACCGTGCGCGTGAACGCCGTCCCCGCCCCGTATGCGAACGAGCCGATGCCCGAGCCGGAGCAGGTGATCTCGTAGCTCTCGATGGCGAGCTTCGTCCTGCCGCTGCGGCCGACCCGCCAGAGCGTCGTCTCGGCCTCGTCGTGGGTCGCGTTCTCCGGCTCGACGTCGACGGCGTCGTAGACCAGCGTGTGCGACCCCAGGGCGACCCCGCGCCCGTGATCGTTCCGTCCGCCGCGCGCGCAGCGCACCGGCACGGACTCGCGGCCGCCGAGCAGCGGGAGCACGTGCACCGAGTTGCACACGCCGCCGGAACCGTCCGTGAAGTGGGTGCGGTAGGCGACACGCCCCTGATTCGCGGCGAGCGCGATGACCGGCTTGGAGGTGACGGCGACGGTCGCCGGCGCGGCCGCGGCCGTCGATGCCGACGAGGCCGCGAACGCCAGCGACACCGCGACGCATCCCGAGATTCTGAACCGGAGCCCCACCCGCGACCATCGTACTCCGACACAGCGGGGACAGTCCCCTACCCGAGCACCTCGCGAATGCCAGGCAGCCGCCGGCCCAGGAGCGCGGCCGCCCGGGAGCAGTCGAGCCGGCAGTCGCGTGGCCGCTCCGGGACGACGCCCGCGCTCGTCGTCGTCCGCAGGTGGGCCGTCCTCCGGCCGTTCGCCGCGGCGACCAGGCAGGCCATCTCGTAGCGGCTGACGCCGTCCGCCCCGGCCAGGTGGAGCGGCCCGGCGTGTCCGACGTCCGCCAGCAGCAGCAACGCATCCGCCAGGTCGGTGACGTGCACCGGGCAGCGCAGCTCGTCGGTGAAGAACGCCAGGTCGGCCCGGCCGTCGACGACGTCGAGGATCCGCCGCTCGTGTCCGGAGAGGCCCTCGCCGCCGTAGACCAGCGACGTGCGCACGATCGTCGCCTCGGGACACCGCTCCGCCACCGCCGCCTCGGCGGCCGCCTTCGACCGGCCGTACTGGAGCAGGGGGCCGGCAGCGTCCTCTTCGGTATAGGGCCGCCCGGCCCGCCCGTCGAAGACGAGGTCGGTCGAGAGGTGGATCAGCCGGGCGCTGCGCGCCGCGGCGGTCGCCGCCACGTTCGCGGAGCCGTCCACGTTCGTCGCCCACGCGTCCGGCCCGTCCTGGAGGTAGGCGGTATGCACGACACAGTCGGGGGCGACATCCGCGAACATGGCCTCCACGCCCGCGGCGTCGCGCACGTCCAGCCGTGCCGGACCGGGCGTCCGGTACGAGGTGCCGACCGCCTCCCACCCCGCCTCGCGCGCACGGCGCACGATCTCGCCGCCCAGGTGCCCCGAGCCGCCGGTGACGAGCAGGCGCCGACGGCTCACATACGGCGGCCGCGCGGGAGCGCGCGCATGAGCTGGGCCATGTCGACGGCCGCGTCGGCCGCCTCGGCGCCCTTGTTCCCGTGCGGGCCGCCGGCGCGCTCCTCGGCCTGGTGCATCGTGTCCGTCGTCAGGAGCCCGAAGCTGACGGGCAGGCCCGTGTCGAGCGAGGCCTGGATCACGCCCCGCGACGCCTCCTGGCACACGTACTCGAAGTGCGGCGTCCCGCCGCGGACGACGCAGCCGAGTGCGACGACCGCCTGGTGGCCGCCCGCCTCGGCGAGCCGGCGGCATGCGAGCGGCAGCTCCCAGGCGCCCGGGACGAAGACGATGGTGATCCGGTCGCGCGCGATGCCGCGCTCGACCAGCCGGTCGATCGCGCCGTCCAGCAGCTTCTGGACGATCCCTGCGTTGTACCGCGACGCCACGACCGCGACGTCCATCCCGGCCATCGGCGCAGCGGTGACCGCGTGGCAGCCGGCGGGCACCGTGAGCGTGCCCGCGCCCTCCTCGCTCACCGGGGCGGCTCCGGAGGCGTGTCCTCGTCGAGGCGCAGGCCCTGGTGGTGCAGGATGTGGCCCATCCGCTCGCGCTTCGTGCGCAGGTACTCGGCGTTGAACGTGTTCGGCTCGGCCTCGATCGGCAGCTGCTCGGTGACCGTCAGCCCGTACCCCTCGAGTCCCTCCAGCTTGCGCGGATTGTTCGTGAGGACGCGGATCGACGTCAGGCCGAGGTCGGCCAGGATCTGGTACCCGACGCTGTAGTCGCGCGAGTCGACCGGGAAGCCGAGGTGCACGTTGGCGTCGACCGTGTCGTAGCCCTGCTCCTGCAGCTCGTACGCGCGCAGCTTGTTCAGGAGGCCGATCCCGCGCCCCTCCTGGGCCAGGTACAGGAGGACGCCCGTCCCCTCCTGCGCGATCTGCGACATCGCCCGGTCGAGCTGCTCGCCGCAGTCGCACCGGAACGAGCCGAAGACGTCGCCGGTCAGGCACTCCGAGTGGACGCGGACGAGCACGTCCTTCGCCCCGTCGACGTCGCCGCAGACGAGCGCGACGTGCTGCTGGCCGTCGATCACCGACCGGTAGCCGTACGCCGAGAACGGTCCGTATTTGGTGGGCATGTCGGCGATGGCGATCCGCTCGACCAGCCGCTCGGTGCGGCGGCGGTAGGCGACGAGGTCGGAGACGGTGATCATCTTGAGGCCGTGCCGGGCGCAGTACGTCGCCAGGTCGGGCACCCGCGCCATCGTCCCGTCGTCGTTCATGATCTCGCAGATGACCCCGGCCGGCGTCAGCCCGGCCAGGCGGGCCAGGTCGACGGCGGCCTCGGTCTGCCCCATCCGCTCGAGCACCCCGTAGCCGCGGGCGCGCAGCGGGAACACATGGCCGGGCTGCACGAGATCGCCGGGCTTGGCGTCGGGGTCGATCGCGACCTTGATCGTGTGCGACCGGTCGGCGGCCGAGATGCCGGTCGAGACGCCGCTTCGGGCCTCGACCGAGACCGTGAACGCCGTGCGCAGCGGCGCCTCGTTGTGGTTCGTCATCGGGTGGAGCCCGAGCTCGTCGCAGCGGCTCTCCTCGAGCGCGAGGCAGATCAGCCCGCGCGCCTCCTTCGCCATGAAGTTGATCGCCTCGGGCGAGACGTGGTCGGCCGCGATCGTGAGGTCGCCCTCGTTCTCGCGATCGGGCGAGTCGACCACCACCACCATCCGCCCGGCCCGGATCTCCGCGATCGCCTCCTCGACGGTCGCGAACGCCGACTCGTCGACGTCAGGGTAGGCCTGAAGGAATTCGGCATCCATGGTCATTGCGGCGCGTTCGATGGTACCAGCGCGGCCCCGCCGACCAGCTTCTCGACGTACTTGCCGACCAGGTCGGCCTCGAGGTTCACGCGCGTCCCCGGCGCGAGGGCGCCGAGCGTCGTCACGGCGCGCGTGTGCGGGATGAGCGCGACCGTGAACCGGTCGTCGTCGTACGCCGCGACGGTCAGGCTGACGCCGGCGACGCACACCGAGCCCTTCTCGATCGTGTAGCGGGCGACGGCCTCGGGCGCCGTGAACGTCACCCGGACGCCGTCGCCGTCCGGCTCGATCGCGGTCACCTCCCCCACGCCGTCGACGTGGCCCTGCACCCAGTGCCCGCCGAGCCGGTCGCCCATGCGCATCGCCGCCTCGACGTTCACCCGGTCGCCGGGCCGCAGGCCCCCGAGCGTCGTCCGCCGCAGCGTCTCGGCCACGGCGTCGAACTCGAGCGCGCGCCCGCCCGTCTCGACGACCGTGAGGCAGCAGCCGTCGATCGCCACCGAGTCTCCGATCGCGCAGTCGGGCGCGGTGTCGGGCGCCGAGAGCCGCAGGCGGGCGCCGTCCGGGCTGGCGGAGATCGCCTCGATCGTCCCCATCTCGCCGACGATGCCGGTGAACACGTGACTACGCCTCTCTCAGGTCGGTCACGGTGAGGATATCGGGGCCCGACCGGGCGGTGCTCCACGGCTCCGGCAGCTCGATGTCGCGGGTGAAGAGCCCGGGCCCGTCGCCGAGCTCGATCGGCGCCCGGTAGAGCATCACGCGGTCGATCAGGCCGGCGTCGAGGAACGCCGTCGCGAGCGTCGCCCCGCCCTCGAGCAGGAGCGCCGCGACCCGCCGCCGGCCGAGCTCGGCGAACGCCTCGGCCGGCGACGGGACGGGAACCGTCTCGACATGCGGCACGGCGACGGGCGTCGCGCCGGGAGCGGCGAAGACGAGCACGGGAGCGTCGGGCGCGGCGCTCGCCGCCAGCCGCGACCCGGCCGGCAGCCGTGCCCGGCGGTCGAACACGACGCGCAGGGGCTGGCGCTCGGCGGGCGGGTCGACATCGCGGGCCGTCAGCAGCGGATCGTCCGCGAGCGCCGTCGCGACGCCCACCGCGACCGCCCCGACCTGGGCGCGCAGCTCGTGCACCGCAGCCCGGCTCTGCGGCGAGGAGATCCAGCGCGGCCCCGCGGGCGAGGCGGTGCGGCCGTCCGTGCTGATCGCCGCCTTGTAGGTCACGTGCGGCCGCCCCTGGAGGGCGAGCGTGAGCCACCAGGCGTTCTGGCGCCGGGCCGCGCGCTCGATCTCCCCGCCCGCCACCTCGACGGCGACGCCGGCGTCACGCAACCGGGCGGCCCCGGCGCCGTTGACCTTGGGGGTGGGGTCGATCATGGCCGTCACCACCCGGGCGACGCCGGCGGCGATCAGCGCGTCCGCGCACGGCGGTGTGCGGCCGTGGTGGCTGCAGGGCTCGAGGCTGACGTAGATCGTGGCCCCGCGGGCGTCGCCGGCGGCGCGCAGCGCGACCACCTCGGCGTGGTCGCCGCCGGGTCGCTCGTGCCAGCCCTCCCCCACGACGGCGCCGTCGCGGACGATCACCGCGCCCACGACCGGGTTGGGGGCGGCGGTGCGGCGGCCGCGCTCGGCCAGCTCGGAGCAGCGCGCGAGATGGCGGCGGGCGGCCGCGTCGATCACGAGGAGCGAGCGCCGGCGAGCGCCAGCCGCTCGACCAGCCCGCGGTATGCGTCGGCGGGGCTCGCGGCGCCGAAGATCGCCGAGCCGGCGACGAGGATGTTCGCGCCGGCCGCGTGGGCGTCGGC
Organism: Thermoleophilia bacterium; assembly: GCA_025928435.1. The sequence continues at coordinate 27,124 of JAICJM010000013.1, read as the reverse complement.
GATCGTCGCGTCGTGGATGCCGCCGTCCACCTCGACGGCGACGCCCTCGCGCTCCGAGGCGAGCGCGCGCATCTTCGGCAGCCGGTCGAGCGTCGCCGGGATGAAGCCCTGGCCGCCCCAGCCCGGGTTCACGCTCATGCACAGGAGGACGTCGGCGTAGCGGGCCGCCTCGGCGATCGCCTCGACCGGCGTCGCCGGGTTCAGGGTGACACCGGCCCGGCAGCCGAGATCATGGATCATCTGCAGCGTGTAGTGCAGGTGCGGGCAGGTCTCGACGTGCACCGTGATGCTGTCCGCGCCGGCCTCGGCGAACTGCGCCAGGTGCCGCTCGGGCGCCTCGATCATCAGGTGGACGTCGGCGAAGCCGCCGCCCTCGTGGATCGTCTCGGCGACGTCGGCGACCATCTTCGGCCCGAACGTGATCACCGGCACGAAGTGGCCGTCCATCACGTCGATGTGGATCACGCGCGCCCCGGCGTCCAGCACCTCCCGCACCTGCTCGCGCATGCGGCCGAAGTCGGCGGAGAGGATCGACGGCGCGACCCGTACGTCGTGCGGCCAGGAGCGCATCGGCGCCACTGTAGCGTCCGCCGCCGTCACGATGCCTCCGCCACGTAGAACCCGTCCGTGCCGTCGCGGTGGGGCAGCGTCTGGCGGCCCCCGGGGACGACGCCCTCGCCCTCGTCGCGGCGGATCGTGCACACCGAGTAGACGAGCCGCCCGCCCGGCGTGAGCAGCCCGCGGGCGTGGTCGAGCATGCGCCGCTGCAGGGCGGCCACCTCCTGCGCGGCCTCGAGTGTGCGCCGCCAGCGGGCGTCGGGGCGGCCCGCAAGGGTGCCGAGGCCGGAGCAGGGCGGGTCGAGCAGGATCCGGTCGAAGCCGTCCTCCCGAAAGTCCAGCGCGTCGACGACCGCCACCTCGGCGCAGGTGACGCCCTGGCTCGCCAGCGTTCGCCCGAGCGCGGCCGCGCGGCCGGGATGGCGCTCGACGCACACGAGCCGGCCGCGGTCGCCCATGAGGGCGGCCAGCTGGCCCGACTTCCCGCCCGGGGCCGCGCACAGGTCGAGCACGCGCATCCCCGGCTCGGGCGCGAGCAGGCGCGCGGGCAGCATCGACCCGCGCGACTGGGGCCAGATCGCGCCCTCGGCCAGCTCCCTGCTGGCCGCGACGTCGAACGGCCCGTCGAGCACGAGCGCCTCGGGCAGCTCCGGGTCGCCGTGGGTAGGGATGCCGAGGTCGAGCGGGCCGGGCCGCAGGGTGTTCACGCGCACCGAGAGCTCCGGAGGCTCGTTCTGGGCCGCCATCAGCGCCTCGGCCTCCTCCGGCCCCAGCATCTCGGCCCATTCCTGCGCCACCCAGTCGGGATAGGAGTGGCGCAGGGCCGGCGGCAGGCCGTCCACCCAATCCGGGCCGGCTTCGGCGACCCGGCGCAGGACGGCGTTCGCGAGTCCCCCCGTGTGGCGGCCGGCCACCGCCTTGGCCAGGTCGACGGTCTCGTTCACGGCCGCGCGGGCGGGGATGCCGGCGGCGAAGAGCAGCTGGTAGGCACCGACGCGGAGCGCCGCGCGCAGGGTCGGCTGCAGGTCGTCTGGCGGTCGCGACGCGAGGGTCGCCATGGCGTGGTCGAGCGTGCGCACGCGCTGCACGGTGCCGTAGGCGAGCCGCATGGCCAGCCGGCGGTCGCGCTCGTCGAGGCGCGCGCGGTCGGCCTCGGCGGGGAAGATGCGGTCGGCGTAGGCGCCCTCCTCGAACGTCCGCCGGACGACCTCGTAGGCGGCGCGGCGGGCGCTCACGTCGCCCGGGCCGGAGGTGTCTGGCGGCCGCGCAGGAACTCGGCCGCGGTCATCCGCCGCTTCCCGGCCGGCTGCAGCTCACGCACCTCGACGACCCCCGCGCCCGTGCCGATCCGCAGCGACCCGCCGGCGGCGGTCACGGCGCCGGCCGTCCCCTCGCCCGCGGCGGCGGCCGCCCGCCACACCGTCACGGGCAGCCCGTCGATCTCCGCCCGGGCGCCGATGTGCGGCGAGAGCGCGCGCACGCGGTCGGCGATCTCCGCGGCGGGCCGCGACCAGTCGATGCGGCGGTCGTCCGGGCCGATCCGGTGCGCGTAGGTCGGCTCGCCCTCCTGTGCGTGCCCGGACGTCTCGCCCCGCAGCGCCGCGGCCAGGAGCGGCACGCCCAGGTCGAGCGCCCGCCCGGCGACGGCGCCGGCGTCGTCCCCAGGGCCGATCGGGAACCGCTCGAGGCCGTGGACCGGCCCGGCGTCGAGCTCGGCGACCAGCTCGATCACGGCTGCCGCGGTCTCGCGGTCGCCGGCCATGATCGCGCGCTCGATCGGGGCGGCGCCCCGCCAGCGCGGGAGCAGCGACGGGTGCAGGTTGTAGAGCGGATAGGCGCCGAGCAGCGGTGGGCGCAGGATCTGGCCGAACGCGACCACGGCCCCGGCCTCGACGTCGGGCGGGCGCTCGCTCGCGCGCTCCTCCTGCACCACCGGCAGTCCCAGCCCGCGGGCCGTGACGGCCGCCGCCGGAGTCGCCGCCCTGCGCCCGCGACCGGCGCGGCGGTCGGGCTGCGACACGACGACCGCAACATCGATCCCGTCCTCGCGCACAAGGCGCTCGAGCGCGCCGGCGGCGAACGCCGACGTGCCGAAGAACGCGATCCTCACGCCTTCAGGCGCAGCTCCTTCAGAGCCGCGCGGCGATCCTCCTTCGGCGCCCGGTCGATGATCAGGACGCCGTCCAGGTGGTCGAGCTCGTGCTGGATCACCCGCGCCTCGAGGCCCTCGGCCTCCACCTCGACCGGCTCGCCCGCCTCGTCGAGGCCGCGGGCGACGACGCGCTCGTGGCGCTCGACGGGCACCGTCACCTCGCCTCCGAGCAGCGACAGGCAGCCCTCGGTGTCGACCTCGGTCTCGTCCGAGCGGACGGAGAGCTCGGGGTTGATCAGCGCGCGGACGGGGTCTTCGGCGCCGGTGCGGTACACGAACACCCGCCGCATGACGCCGATCTGGGGCGCCGCCAGACCCACGCCGTGCGAGCGGCGCATGATGTCTGCCATCCGCTCGACCAGGCCGCGGACGTCGTCGTCGACCTCGGAGATCGCGGTCGCCGCGACCCGCAGCGCCGGATCGGGATACTGGCGCACGAGCCGCATCGCCATCGCGTGGTGCTCGCGCCGCTCCCGCTCGCGGGCGCGCTCCCGGGCAGCCTCCTCCTCGGGAGTCAGCTCGGGTTCGATCTCGGTCGCGGCTTCGGTCGTCGCCTCGGTCTCGGCATCCGCCATGCGCGGAATCCTACCGAGAGGCTGTGGCGGCCACGTCGGCCGTCGAGACCACCTCGGCGTAGCCGTCGCCCAGCGCGGCGATGAAGGCCGTATGGACGTCGGCCGCGGGCACCGCCCGGCCGCCGAACTCGAGCGGCATCGTCGCGCAGGCGTCGTGGACGACCGTCGTCGCGAAGCCGAGGTCGGCCGCGGCCCGCACGGTCGCGTCGACGCACATCGAGGTCATCATCCCGCACACCACCAGGGCGTCCACGCCCCGGTCGCGCAGGTGCTTCTCGAGGGGCGTGTCGAGGAAGCTGTTCGGGTTCTCCTTCCGGATGACCGTCTCGCCCTCCGCGGGCCGGACGGCGTCGTTGATCTCGAACCCTGGCGTGCCCGGCTGCAGGTACTCGGCGTCGGGCGCGTCCCAGGCGTGCTGGATGTGGACGAGCGGCTCGCCGGAGGCGCGGAACGCGTCGAGCAGCTCGCGGGCGTTCGCGGCCGCCCCCTCGGGCCCCTCGAGCGGGTTGCGCCCGCCCGGGAAGTAGTCGTTCTGGATGTCGACGATCACAAGAGCTCTGGTCACGGCGATGAGCCTACCGGAACCGGGCACCGACAACCGGGGACAGTCCCCGCGGTCGCGGAGCCTGGCCCCACCACCGGACAAACGGGGACAGTCCCCGCGGTCGCGGGGACTATCCCCACCCTCGCCCCTAGCCGAACGACTGCGGGTCGACGTCGACCACGGCGGTGGCGTGGGCGCGGCGCAGGTCGGCGGCCAGGTCGCGCAGCAGGCCGCGCAGGACCGCGGCGGCCCGGCCGGCGGCGGCCGTCTTGATGAGGACGTGGCTGCGGCTGCGGTCGCGCAGGCGCCCGAGCGGCGCCGGGCCGAGCACGATGTCGCCCTCCAGGACGGGCGTCGCGGCGGACGCGATCGTCGCGGCGACGTCGTGCGCCACCGGCGCGGAGTCGGCGGTCGCCAGCACCCGCACCAGCCGCCGGAACGGCGGGTAGCCGAGGTGGCGGCGGCGCTCGAGCTCGCCCTCCAGGAACTCCCCCACGGCGTGCCGCGCCGCCAGCACCACCGGGCGCAGCTCCGGGCTCCACGTCTGGATCAGCACCCGCCCGCGGGGGTCGCCGGGCCGGCCCGGCCGCCCGGCCAGCTGGGTGAGGAGCCCGAACGTGCGCTCCTCCGCGCGGAAGTCGGGGATCGCGAGGGCGAGGTCGGCGTCGAGCACGGCCGCCACCGAGACGCCCGGCATGTCATGGCCCTTCGCGACCAGCTGGGTGCCGACGAGCACCGCCGCGTTCGCGCGCCGGAAGGCGCGCAGCGTCGCCTCGGGCTCGCCCGTGCGGGCGGCGATGTCGGCGTCCAGGCGCATGACCTCGAGCCGCGGATACCGGCCGCGCAGGTCGTCCTCCACCCGGGCCGTGCCGGCCCCGATGTGGGCCAGGTCGACCGAGCCGCAGTTCGCACAGGCACGCGGCAGCGGCTGGGCGAGCCCGCAATGGTGGCAGACGAGCCGGCGGCCGTGCAGGACGAGCGAGACGTCGCAACGGGGGCAGCGCCAGGTGCGCCCGCAGGTGCGGCAGTGGATCGCGGAGGCGGCGCCGCGCCGGTTCTGGAGCAGGATCGCCCGCCCGCCGCGGTCGTCGATCGCCGCCAGGGCGTCGATCAGCGGTCGTGTCAGCGGGTAGCCGCCGTCGGCGCGCAGGTCCACGATCTGGACCGCGGGGAGCGGGCCGCCCACCCGACTCGGGAGGCTGACGCGGCGGGGGATCCCGGCCCACGACTCCGGCCGCGGCGTCGCCGTGCCGTAGATCACGACCGCCCCCTCCAGCCTGCCCCGCTTCGCCGCCACGCGGCGGGCGTCGTAGCGCGGGTCGGCCTCGTGCTTGTACGAGGCGTCGTGCTCCTCGTCGACCGCGATCACGCCCAGGTCGGGGACGGCGGCGAAGATCGCGGAGCGGGCGCCGACCACCACGCGCGCCTCGCCGGCGGCGATCCGGGCGTGCTCGGCGCCGCGCCGGGCCGGCGTGATGCCGCTGTGGAGCACCGCGACGGTCGGTCCGAAGCGGGCCGTGAACCGCGCGGCCGTCTGGGGCGTGAGCGCGATCTCCGGCACGAGCACGATCGCGCCGCGGCCGCGGGCGAGCGCCGCGTCGATCACGCGCAGGTACACCTCGGTCTTGCCCGATCCGGTGACGCCGTGGACGAGCACGTCGCCACCGCCGGTGACCAGCGCCTCGACGCACGCGGCCACCGCCGCCTCCTGCTCGCCGGTGAGCGTGACCCGCACGTCGTCGACGGCCGCCTGCGGCGCCGGATCGAGTGCCACCAGCCCCCGGCCGGCCATCCGCCGCACCGTCTCGCGGGTCGTCCCCGCGGCCTCGACCAGGTCGGACAGCGGCAGTGGCGCGAGGCCCACGTGGGCGAGCACCTCGGACTGGCGCCGGGTCGCGCCCTCCATCGTCACCAGCCGCACCCACGGCTCGGGCACCCGCACGCCGGCCGGCGGCGGCAGGACGAGCCCGAGCGCCCGCGAGAGCGTCGAGGCGTAGGAGGCGGCGATCCACTCGGCCAGCTCGAGCAGCGGCCCGGGCACCGACCCGACCACCGCGATGACCGGCTTCAGGCCCTCGCCGTCGCCGTCCTCGACCTCGGTGACGACGCCCCGCACCGTCCGGGAGCCCAGCTCGACCTCGACCAGCGCCCCCCGCGCGACGCCGTCCGCGGCGACGTAGTCGAACCCCTGGTCGACCGCCCGCGCGGTGACGAGCGGGTGCACCCGCGCGATCACGACCGGGTCGTGAAGTCGACCACGACCGGCACCCCCTCGAGCCCCAGCCGGCGCCGGAGCTGGTTCTCGACGAAGAACCCGTAGTCGCGGTTCACCAGCCGGCGGTCGTTCGTGACGATCCGGAACCGCGGCGGGCGGGTGCGGTACTGGGTCGCGTACAGCATGTTCAGTCGGCGGCGCCCCTGCCGCGGCGCCTCCCGCATGGCGCCGATCTCGGCCATCGCGCGGTTGAGCTCGCCCGTCGAGACCCGGGACGTGTAGCGGTCGAACACCTCCTCGACCGCATCGAGCAGCCGATCGACGTTGCGCCCCGTGACGGCGGACGAGGTGACGATCGACGGCCGCTGGCGCAGCTTGCCGCCCAGGCGCTCGACCACGTCCTCGACGGTGGTCGTTGCGATGTCCCACTTCGAGAGCACGACGATGGTCGCGCAGCCCGCCTTGCGGGCGACGTCGGCGACCGAGAGGTCGCCCTCGACGAGCCCCTCGGACGAGTCGATCAGGACGAGCGCGACATCGGCCCGGTCGGCCGCGGCCAGCGCGCGCACCTCGCTGTAGTACTCGACCCCCTGGCGGTGGCGGCGCTTGCGGCGCAGGCCGGCGGTGTCAATCAGCCGGAAGCGGCGGTCGCCGCGCACGAAGGGTGTGTCGATCGCGTCGCGGGTGGTGCCCGGCCGGTCGGAGACGATCACCCGCGGACGGCCCAGGATCGCGTTCAGGAGCGACGACTTGCCGACGTTGGGTCGACCCAGGATGGCGACGGCGATCTCGTCGGCGCCGTCGTCCGCCGGCCGCCCGCCGCCCTCGACCGCGTCCAGCCGGTCGACGATCGCGTCCAGCAGGTCGCCCGTGCCGCGGCCGTGCAGGGCGGAGACGGGGACGGGGTCGCCGAGGCCGAGCCGGTGCAGCTCGAGCGCCAGCGGCTCGTGGGCGGCGTCGTCGATCTTGTTGGCGACCAGCACGACGGGCAGGTGCGAGCGGCGCAGGATCTGGGCGATCTCCTCGTCGCCCGCGACCAGGCCGGCGCGGGCGTCGATGACCGCCGCGACCACGTCTGCCTCCTCGACCGCCAGCCGGGCCTGCGCGGCCACCTCCGCCTGCATCGGCGACTCGTCGCCGGCGTCGACGCCGCCGGTGTCGATGAGGACGAACGTCCGCCCCCGCCACTCGCACAGCACCTCGTTGCGGTCGCGGGTGACCCCGGGCTGCTCGTCGACCACCGCGTGGCGTGAGGACGTCAGCCGGTTCACGAGCGTCGACTTGCCCGCGTTCGGGAAGCCGACCACAGCCACGACGCCGACCCGCTGTCCGTCCTCGCTCATCGCGACTGCTCGTACAGGGCGCGGATCTCGGCCATCAGCTCGTCCGCCGTCTCCCGGTAGGCCTGCGCCGGCCGGCGGTCGCCGCGCTCGTACGTCCGCGGCAGGCCGAAGGCGATGTGGACGCGGCGCCCGGGCCGCCACGTGCCCGTGCCGCAGACCGCGACCGGGATCACGGGCGCGTCCTCGACGACGGCGCAGCGGCCGGCACCGGCCTTCGCCCCCTCGAGCTCGGACTGGCGTGTGCCCTGGATGAAGATCCCGACCACGCCGCCGGCCTCTATCGTGTCGTGCACGATCCGGAGGGAATCCCGGTCGGGCTCGCCGCGGCGGACGGGGAAGCCGCCGCCCCAGGCGATGATGCGCCCGAAGACGGGGATGCGGAAGAGCTCGCTCTTGGCCATGTAGCGGATGGTGCGGGGCTGCACCTGGCCGAGGGCCGGGATGTCCCACCACGACTCGTGGTTCGACACGAACATGAAGGCGCCCGATCTCGGCACGTGCTCGCGGCCGTGCACCGTCGGCCGCAGGAACACCCGCACGAGCGCGCCCAGGAAGAGCCGCAGCCACACCCAGGCCCGGTCGTAGCCCGCCATCTCCGCCGCGGTCACGGCACGGACTCCACCAGCCGGACGACCGCGTCGACCGCCTCCGCGACGGTCAGCCGCGACGTGTCGATCACGTGCGCGTCGGGCGCCGGCGCGAGCTGCTCGGCGTCGCCGCGGTCGCGGGCGGCGATGGTGCGCCCGACCTCGTCGGCGGCGAGGCCGAGGTCGACGGCCCGGCGGGCGGCCCGGGCCTCGAGCGAGGCGGTGAGGTAGATCTTCACGTCGGCGTCGGGGCATACCCTGCTTCCCGTGTCCCGCCCCTCGAGCACCGCGTCCCGCGCCAGGGCGCGCTGGCGCTCGCGCATGCGCGTCCGCACCCGGTGATGGCGGGAGACCGCGCTCACGCGCGCGGACACCGCCTCGCCGCGCAGGTCGACCGGCCGTGACGGCGCTTGGCCGACGAGGGTCGCCAGCGCGTCGCCGTCCTCGGGATCGACGCCGCGCTCCATCGCGACCGCGGTCAGCTCGCGGTACATGAGCCCGGTGTCCACGTAGGTGTAGCCGAGCCGCTCCGCCACCGCCCGGGCGACGGTGCTCTTGCCCGCGCCGGCAGGGCCGTCGATCGTGATCACCACCGCAGCCTCACCCGGTCACGCCCGCCAGCCGCTCGGGGAAGTCGGGGAAGCTCACGCCGAGCGCGTCCGAGCCGCGCACGTCCACGCCGTGCTGCGAGCAGACGCCGGCGACGGCGCCGAGCATGGCCACCCGGTGGTCGCCGGCGGCGTCGACGCTCCCGCCCCGCAGCCGCGCCGGCACGCCGCGGATGCGGAAGCCGTCCCGGAGCCCCTCGACGTGGCCGCCGACCGCGTTCAGGGCCTCCACGACCGTCTCGATCCGGTCCGACTCCTTCACCCGCAGCTCGCCGGCGCCGCGGATCGTGGTCTCGCCGCGGGCGAAGCAGGCCAGGAGCGCCACCAGCGGCAGCTCGTCGATCAGCGACGGCACCAGCTCGGGCTCGATCTCGGTCGCGACCAGCTCGGCCGGGCGCACCTCGACGTCGGCCACCGGCTCGGCGCCCGCGAGGCGGCGGTTGAAGAGCCCCACCCGCGCGCCCATCCGCTCCATCACGGTGAGCAGGCCGGTGCGCGTCGGGTTGATGCCGACGCCGCGCAGCGTGAGCCCGGAGCCGTGCACGACCGTGGCCGCGACGATGAACGGCGCCGCCGAGGAGAAGTCGCCCGGCACCCGCACCTGGTCGAGCTCCAGGCGCGTCACCGGCGAGACCGCGACCCGGCCGGGACGGCGGTCGACCGGCACGCCCGCCTCGCGCAGCATGCGCTCCGTGTGGTCGCGCGTCGGCACGGGCTCCTCGACGACGGTCATCCCCCGCTCGGCGAACAGGCCGGCGAAGAGCACGCACGACTTCACCTGGGCCGACGCGACCGGGAGCCGGTAGGTGACCGGCGCGACCTGTCCGTCGACGTGCATGCGGACGGGCGGGCAGCCGTCGGTGGTCTCGAGGGCGACGCCCATCTCGGCCAGCGGGCCGGCGATCCGGCCCATCGGCCGGCGGCGGATGCTCTCGTCGCCGTCGAGCACGAACTCGCCCATCTGGCCGGCCAGGATGCCCGGCAGGAGGCGCATCAGCGTGCCCGCGTTCTCGACGTCGATCCGTCCCTCCGGCTCCTGCAGGCCGCGCAGGCCGACGCCCTGGACGTGCAGGACGTCGTCCTCGGGCCGCTCGATCTTGACTCCGAGGGACCGCATCGTCGTGACCGTGGCCAGGGTGTCGGCCGACGCCCCGAACCCGACCACCTCGACCGGCCCGTCGCAGAGCGACGCCACCATCACCGCCCGGTGGCTGATCGACTTGTCCCCGGGGACGGAGAGCTCGCCCGAGATCGCGCCCGCGGGCGAGAAGCGTGCCGCCGCGGCGCTCACGGCTCGACCGCCGCCGTCGCGACCGCGCCGTAGCCCTGCGCGTCGAGCAGCTCCACCGCGCGCTCGGCCTGGGCCGCGCCGGCGACGAGCACGACAACGGTCCCGCCGACGTCCGCGGACATGTGGTGCAGCTCGAAGTCCTCGATGTTGATCCCCTCCGCGCCGAGCGCCTGCGTGATCCCGGAGAGCACGCCGGGGCGGTCGGGCACGTGGACGCGGACGCGGTAGAGCTCCTCGGGCACCGCCGGGTAGGCCGCCTGCAGCAATCGGCGCCGGTTGCCGGACGCCTCGGCCACCCAGCGGGCGACGAAGCCGGCGTCCTCGCGCTCGAGCGCGCGCGTCAGCTCGTCGATACGGCGGCTGTGCTCGCGCAGCCCGTCCAACAGCGCGTCGCGGTTGTCGAGGAAGATGTCGACCCAGATGCGCGCGTTCGCGCCGGCGACCCGGGTCATGTCGCGGAACGAGCCACCGACGGCCGCCAGCGGGTCGTGGCCGTCGACGCGGCCCGAGCCGGCCTGGTTCATGAGCACGTTCGCGATGGCGTGCGGCAGGTGGCTCGTCAGGGCGACCAGGCGGTCGTGGGCGTCCGGGTCGATCGCGACGGGGCGCGCTCCCAGGCCGGCGACGAACGCGTGCAGGCGCCGGTGGCACTCCGGGTCGGTCTCGGCGACCGGGGTGAGGAACCAGGTCGCGCCGGCGAACATGTCGGCGCGGGCGTTACGGACTCCGCGCGCCTCCGAGCCACAGACCGGATGGCCGCCGACGAAGCGGCTTCTGCGGCCCGCATCGGCCATCAGCCGGGCCTTGGTCGACCCGACGTCCGAGACGGCGCAGCCCGGGCCGGTCGCCTCGAGCGTGCGGGCGACGAGCTCCGGCAGGCGGGCCACCGGTCCGCACACGACGGCGATGTCCGCGTCGGCCACGGCGCCCTCGAGCGACTCGGCGACGGCGGCGGCGGCGCCCGTCTCGAGCCCGGCCGCCGCGGCGTCCGGGTCGGGATCGAACGCCACCACCTCGTCTCCGCGCCCCGCGGCGGCGAGGCCGACCGAGCCGCCGATCAGGCCGAGGCCCACGACGGCGACCCGCATCAGGTCACGCCTCCCGGGGCGGGCCGCTCCTCGCCGCGCATGAGCTCGGCCAGCCGGAAGGCCAGGTCGAGCGACTGGCGCGCGTTCAGGCGCGGGTCGCACAGGGTGTGGTAGCGGACGCTCAGGTGGTCTTCGAGCACCGCCTCGGCCCCGCCGAGGCACTCCGTCACGTCCTCGCCGGTGAACTCGAGGTGGATCCCGCCCGGCCACACCTCGCACTCGCGGCAGGCCGCGAAGAAGCCACGGATCTCGGCCATGATGTCCTCGAACCGGCGCGTCTTCACCCCGTCGGGTGTGCGGAAGACGTTCGCGTGCATCGGGTCACAGGCCCACACGACCGGGTGGGCGGCGTCGGTCACCGCGCGGATGATCGGCGGCAGCGCCTCGGCGGCCCGGTCGGCGCCCATGCGGCAGATCAGCGTCAGCCGGCCGGGGGTGCGGTCGGGATCGACCCGGGCGCACAGGTCGAGCACCTCGGCGGGCGTCGCCGTCGGTCCGACCTTGATGCCGAGCGGGTTGCCGACGCCGGCGAAGAACTCGGCGTGGGCGCCGTCGGCGGCGCGGGTGCGCTCCCCGATCCAGAGCATGTGCGCGGAGCAGTCGTACCAGCGGCCGGTGAGCGAGTCGCGCCGGGTGAGCGCCTCCTCGTAGTCGAGCAGGAGGCCCTCGTGGCTCGTCCAGACGTCGACCTCGTGCAGGCGCCGCTCGCGCGTGAGGTCGATCCCGCATGCGGCCATGAACGCCAGCGCGCGCTCGATCTCCGACGCGATGCGCTCGTACCGCCGCCCCTCGGGCGAGCTGGCGACGAACTCCTGGTTCCAGAGGTGCACCTTCGTCAGGTCGGCGAACCCGCCCTTCGTGAACGCGCGCAGCAGGTTGAGCGTCGCCGCAGACTGGTGGTAGCCCTGCAGCATCCGCTCCGGGTCGGGCGTACGGGCGGCCAGGGTGGGCGCGTCGCCGTGCACCATGTGGCCGCGGAAGCTCGGGATCTCGGCGCTGTCGACGAGCTCGAACGGCGAGGAGCGCGGCTTCACGAACTGGCCCGCGATCCGGCCCACCTTCACCACCGGCAGCATGGCGCCGTAGGTCAGCACCGCCGCCATCTGGAGCATGATCTTCAGCTTCTCGCGGATCGTGACCGCGGAGAAGTCGCCGAACGACTCCGCGCAGTCGCCCGCCTGGAGCAGGAAGCCGCGGCCGGCGGCCACCTCGGCCAGCGCCGCCTGCAGGTTGCGGGCCTCGCCGGCGAACACGAGCGGCGGCATCCCCACGAGCCGTTCGCGCACCTCGCGCGCGTGCTCGTCGTCCGGCCACTCCGGCTGCTGCTCGGCCGGGATCGCCCGCCAGGACGACGGTGACCAGGTTTCGGGTGGGGCTGCCATCTCGGCAAGCATCCTACCGATGCGCATCGGGGCGAAGTCCCGAGCGGCGTTGGCTACAGTGGCCGCGCACATGACCCGTGTCTTCTCCGGCATCCAGCCCACCGGGCAGAAGCATCTCGGCAACTACATCGGGGCGATCCGGCACTACGTCACCGACCAGGATCTGGGCGAGGCGTTCTACTGCGTGGTCGACCTGCACTCGATCTCGGTCACGTACGACCGCGAGACGCTGGCCGAGAACACGCTCGACACCGCGGCGACCTTGCTGGCGGCCGGCCTCGAACCCGATCGCTGCACGCTCTTCGTCCAGAGCCACGTCCCCGCGCACACCGAGGGCGCGTGGCTGCTCGGGGCCGTTACGAGCTTCGGCGAGCTCTCGCGCATGACGCAGTTCAAGGACAAGAGCGAGGGCCGCGAGTCGGTCAGCGCCGACCTCTTCACGTACCCCGTCCTGCAGGCGGCGGACATCCTGCTCTACAACACCGACCGGGTGCCGGTCGGAGACGACCAGCGCCAGCACCTCGAGCTGGCACGCAACATCGCCCAGCGCTTCAACAGCCGCTTCGGCGAGACGCTGCGGCTGCCCGAGGCGGCCATCCCCAGCACCGGCGGCCGGGTGATGGACCTCCAGGATCCGACCCGCAAGATGTCCACGACCGGCGGCACCCCCCAGGGCACGGTGCTCGTGGTCGACCCGCCCGAGGCGGTCGCGAAGAAGGTGCGCTCCGCCGTCACCGACTCCGGCCGCGAGGTGCGCCGCGGCGACGGCAAGGAGGGGATCGCGAACCTAATCGAGATCGCCGCCGTCGCCACCGGCCGCACCGCCGAGGAGGTCGAGGCCGCCTACGACGGCGCCGGCTACGGGCAGTTCAAGACCGACGTGGCCGATGCCGTGGTCGAGTACCTGCGCCCCGTGCGCGAGCGCTACCTGGAGCTGCGCGCCGACCCGGCCCATCTGCGGTCGGTGCTCTCGGCGGGCGCGGAGCGGGCGCGGGCCGTGTCCGGCGAGGTCGTGACGCTCATCAAGGAGCGCATGGGCTTCGTCGGGGCTGTCTAGAACGGCTGCGCCGGCTCGGCGACGACGCCTGCGGCGGTGAGGCGGAGGGGTGCGATCGTGTGGGCGGTGGCGTCGACCACGACCGCGCACGGGGCGTCGGGGTGGAGCAGGGTGCCGGCGTCGACGAGGGTCAGCCCGCCGACCTGCCAGACGGCGTGGCGGTGGCGGTGGCCCTTGAGCACGAGGCGAGGGCCGCCGGGCAGGAGCGCCTGCAGCTCGTCGTTGGCCTCGAGCGAGTAGCCGTAGTCGTCCGCGGTGATCGTGTTCATGTCGTTGTCGGCGAGGCCGTGGCAGAGCAGGGCCTGGACGCCGCCGGCGAGCTCGAGCTCGGCGCTCCGCGGCAGGCCGTGGAGAAACGCACGGGTCTCCGCGGCGAGATCCTCGGGCCGGTGTGCGTCGGGGATCACCGTGACGCCCTCAAGCAGCCAGCGGTCGTGGTTCCCGCGCACGGTCAGAGCGCCGGCCGACGCGAGCAGCGCGGCGCAGCGATCGGGGTCGCCGGGGCCGTTCACGATGTCGCCGACGCACCAGATCGCGTCGACGCGCTCGACGTTGCGGAGGTGGTCGAGCAGGAGCGCGAGCGGTTCGTCGCAGGCGTGCACGTCGCCGATGACGCCCACCCGCGCCGGGGCACCGTTCGCCCGCGAGAAATGGGCCTCCACAGACCCTGTATCGGCGCCGGCGGCCGGCAGCGACAGGGTTATCCGGCGGCCAGGATCTCCGCGGCCGCCCGCTCACCGGCCCGGGCCGCCCCCTCCATGAAGCTCGGCAGGGCGGACGTTTCGGCGCCCGCGTAGTGCACGCGGCCCTCGGACTCGCCCAGGCGGCTGCCCCACCCGGCCAGCTCGCCCGGCGCGAAGATCAGATAGCTGCGCCGGTAGGAGACGCGCACGACCCGCGCCACGTGAGCCCCGAAACAGGACCGCACCGCCTCGGCGACCGCGCGGTCGGCGATCGCGGGCGGCTGGTGCAGCAGCCACCCCGCAGGGGTCGAGCCGACGAAGCTGCCGAGCGTGCGGGGGCCGTGGCGGTAGGTGTAGCCGATGACCGAGTCGGTGATCACGGCCGCCGGCGCATCGTCCGGCAGGTCGTCGTCGAGGACGAAGAGCGACTTCACCGCGACGCCGTAGCGGCCGGCCGGCGTCGGGCGCAGGCCGCCGATCCGCGCCCGCGCGTGCAGCGGCACGGCGATGACCGCCCGTCCGGCCCGGACCGGCGGCCCGCCCGGCGCGGCGACCTCGACCCCGTCGCCGCTCGCCCGCACCGCGGCGGCGGAGCGGCCCAGGAGCAGGCGGTCGCCCAGGCCGGCGGCGATCCGCTCCGCAAACCCGCCGGCGCCGTCGGCGAAACGCAGCTCCGACCCGTCGCCCGCGCCGCTTCGGGCCGCGTGCTTCACCGCCAGCGCCCGCAGCGACATCAGCCGCAGCGGCACGGTCGAGGCGGTGACCGCGATCGCCGTCTCGCACACCGCCCGCTCGTGGGCCGAGGCACCCTGGGCGGCCAGCCAGTCCGCGACCGTCAGCTCGTCGTCGCCCCCGGCCTCGCCCCCCAGTCGCTCCAGCTCGTCGCCGAGCCGCAGGTACGCGCCGTCGGCCCGCGCGAACGCCCGGCCGCCGACGTGCCATGTGACCGGCACCGGTCCGTGATCGCCCCACCCCACCTCGGACTCGCGCAGCTCGGCGCCGACCTCCCCCGCGACCGAGCGCAGTGTCTCGTTGACCAGGTCGACCGCCTCTCCCCCGGCCTCGAACCGCACTCCGGCAACGGTGGGCGACCACACCCGGCCGCCGACCCGGCCCGAGGCCTCGAGCACGGCCACGTCGGCGCCTTCAGCCCGCAGCCGGTGGGCCGCGACCAGTCCCGAGATGCCCGCGCCGACGACAACCGCGTCAGGCATGGCGGAGCGCCTCCACCTCGGCGGCGGTGAGCTCCCGCCACTCCCCGGGCCCGAGATCGCCCAGCGCCAGGCCGGCATACGCCGAGCGGTGCAGCGCCCGGGCCGGGTGGCCGACGGCGGCCAGCATCCGCCGCACCTGGCGGTTGCGGCCCTCGTGGATCGTGATCTCGACCCGGCCGGGGCCGGCGAGGCGCACGTCGGCCGGCGCCGTGGGGCCGTCGTCGAGCTCGACGCCGCGCCGCAGCCGCTCGAGGACGGGCTCGCCCGGGTCGGCGGCCACCCGGGCGACGTACGTCTTGCGGACGCCGTGGCGCGGATGCATCAGCCGGTCGGCCAGCGCCCCGTCGTTCGTCAGCAGCAGCAGCCCGGTCGTCTCGCGGTCGAGCCGGCCGACCGGGAACAGCCGCACGGGCGCGGGCACGAGGTCGACGACCGCCGGGCGGCCCTGCGGGTCACGCGCGGTCGTGACGACGCCCGCCGGCTTGTGCAGGAGCACGACCATGGTTGCCTGCACCTGCACCGGACGTCCGTCGACGAGCACGTCATCGCCGTCGGACACCAGCGTCCCGAGCTCCGCGGCCGCCCCGTTCACGGTCACCCGGCCGGCACGGATGACCTCGTCGGCCGCCCGCCGAGAGCCCAGGCCGGTGGACGCGAGATACCGGTTAAGCCTGACCGGCACGCTGGTCGGCCACCACGTGCAGCCGTGCCCGCAGCGCCTCGTGATCGGCGTCCGGCAGGTCGAAGTCGCCCAGGCCGGGCAGGCTCGCGAGCCCCTCCTCGAGGCCGAAGGCGCGCTCGAAGAGGCCCGTCGTGCGGTAGAGCACCGGCTGCCCCGGCGTGTCCCCGCGGCCCGACTCCTCGATCAGGCCGCGCTCCAGCAGGCCGGCCACCGCCGAGTCGGCCGCGACGCCGCGGATGCGGGCGATCTCCGGCCGCGACACCGGGCCCAGGTAGGCGACGACGGCCAGCGTCTCGGTCGCCGCCTGGCTGAGCGGCCGGTTCTGGGCGCGGTTGACGAGGCGGGCACAGGCCGTTGCCGTCGCGGCCGAGGCGCGGAATCCGTAGCCGCCCGCCACCCGCTCGAGCACGACGCCGGAGCGATTCTCGCCGTAGCGGTCGCCGAGCGCGTCGAGGGCGCGCTCGACCCGGGCCGGTGCGGCCTCGGTCAGCGCCGCCAGCTCGCGCACCGAGAGCGGCTCGGAGGCGACGAAGAGGAGCGCCTCGACGGTATGGGTCAGCTCGGCCATCAGGCGATCGCCCGCTCGCCGCCCGGGGCGCCCCGCCGCGTCACCCGGATCGGGCCGAACACGGCGGGCTGCTCGGGGACGATCTCCCCGCTCTTGTAGAGCTCGAGCACGGCCAGGAAGGCTGCGGCCTGGGCCAGCCGGTCGAGCCCGGCCACCGCCTCGTCGAAGGCGAACGCGCGCCGCTCGCGCAGGACCTTCCGGAACTCGGCCAGGAAGTGGCTGACCGGCACCAGCCGGCGGCGGACGGCGGTGAGGTCGATCTCCGGCGGCGGCTCCAGCAGGCGCCCGATGGACGCATGCAGCGCCCACGGGTCCTCCGAGAACGGCACCACCTCGGGCTGCGGCCGCGGCGCCAGCGGCGCCGGCCCGGCCCGGAACACGCGCTGCTCGGCGCCGGCCCTGTCGGTCAGCCAGCGGGCGGCCGCGGCAAAGCGGCGGTACTGGAGCAGGCGCGCCAGCAGCTCCGCCTCGGCCTGCTCGGCCGTGAACGGCTCCTCCTCGTCCTCCTCGCCCGGGAAGAGCAGGCGCACCTTGATCTCGAGCAGCGCCGCGATCAGGACGAGGAACTCGCTGGCGGACTCGAGGTCGAGCACGCCGTCGTCGTACGCATGCTCGACGTAGGCGACGACCACCTCGGCGATCGGCAGCTCCGCCAGCTCGATCTCCTCGCGCATGACGAGCGCGAGCAGGAGGTCGAACGGCCCCTGGAACACGTCCAGGTCAAGCATGAGATCGGCAACGATCATGAACGCGTCATTCTAGGAATCAGCCCGGATGCCCAGCGAGACGGCGGGCCAGGATCACGTACGGATCGCCGCCGGGGACGAAGGCGAGGTCGCGCCCGATCTCCTGCCAGCCACGAGCATGGTACAGCCGCTGTGCGCCGGCGTCGTCCTGGCGGGCAGAGAGCACGGCTCGCGCGTGCGGCTGCCCCTCGACCAGAAGGTCGTGCAGGCCCCCGCCAATCCCCCGGTGCCGGGAGCGCGGCCGCACGGCCAGGTCGACGCCCGGAACCCCGGGAGCCGGGCGTGGCGCGCGAGCGAGTCGCGGAACCGGACGGCCGCCTCGGGCGGCTCGTCGTGCGGCGGCCCGGCAAACGCCTCCGCGTAGACGTCCGCGAGCGCGTCGGTCATCCGCACGGCGATATCGCCGTCGAACACCGCGAAGACGGCCGCGGGCACGCGTCAGACGAGGGCGGCCGCGCCGAGCAGCGCCCGGGCCTCGGCCAGGAAGTCGCCGTCGGGCCGCACCCGGAAGCCCGGCCCCAGCCGCAGCATCTTGGGCCCGGCGGAGGTGTGCACCTCGAGCTCGACCGGCGCCTGGCCGGGGTACTCGCCGATCAGCGTCTTCAGCTCGTCCATCACCCCGGCGCCGACCACACGGGCGTCGACGCGCAGGCGCACGACGTCCTGGTCGGGGACGGCCTCGAACGGGACGACCTCCAGAGCCAGCAGCTGCACCTTGCCCTCGGAACGCCGGTCGACCCGGCTCTTCACGAGCACGACCGCGTCGGGGCGCAGCGTCGCCCGGCACAGCTCCCACGTGCTCGCGAAGACGACCACCTCGGCGGTCGACGTCACGTCGTCGAGCTCCGCCACCGCCATCTGGTCGCCCTTCTTTGTCAGGAGCTGGCGCACGCCCGAGACAATGCCGCCGACCGTGATCACCTTGCCGTCGGGCAGCTCCTCGATCGCCTTCAGCGGGACGTCGACCTTGCGCGCGAGCTGGTCGCGGAGCGGCGCCAGGGGATGGCTCGAGACGTACAGCCCGAGCACCTCCTTCTCCCGCCGCAGCAGCTCGTCGCGCGGCCACTCCTCCCCCACCACCGGCGGGTGGCTGCGGGACATCGGCCCCGAGCCGTTCATGCCGTCGCCCTCGAGGTCGAAGATCGAGCCCTGGCCGACCATCGCGTCGGCCTGCGTCTTCTGGCCGTTCGCGAGCGCCCGCTCGAGCACCTCCATCATGCCCTGGCGGGTGGCCCCGGTGGAGTCGAGCGCGCCGCAGGCGATCAGGCTCTCCAGCATGCCCCGGTTCGTGACCGCCATGTCGACCCGCTCGCAGAAGTCCCAGACCGACTCGATCGGCCGCTCCTCGCGAGCGGCGATGATCGCCCGCACCGCGCCGTCGCCGACCCGTTTCACGGCCGAGAGGCCGAACCGGATCTTGCCCTCGACCACGGTGAAGTCCGAGCCGCTCGTGTTCACGTCCGGTGGCAGCACCTCGAGCCCCATGTCGGCGCACTCGGTCACGTAGAACGGCACCCGGTCCTTGGTGGACATGACCGACGAGATCAGCGCCGCCATGTACTCCGCCGGGTAGTTCGCGCGCAGGTAGGCGGTGCGGTAGGCGATCAGCGCGTAACAGGCGGCGTGGGCCTTGTTGAACGCATAGTCGGCGGCCACCTCGATCTTGGCCCACAGCGACTTGCCGACGGTCTCGGACGCGCCGTTCGTGGCGCAGCCCTCGATGAACTTCTCCTTCAGCGACGCCATCAGGGACGCGACCTTCTTGCCGATCGCCTTGCGCAGGTCGTCCGCCTCGGCGGGCGTGAACCCGGCCACCGCCTTGGCGATCTCCATGAACTGCTCCTGGTAGATGCAGATCCCGTGGGTGCCCTCGAGCAGCGTCCGCAGGCGCTCGTCCTCGTATTTGACCCGGCTCGGGTCGGCCTTGTTGCGGGCGTAGTCTGGGATGAACTGCATCGGCCCCGGCCGGTAGAGCGCGTTGAGTGCGATCAGGTCCTCGAACTCGGTCGGCTTCACCTGGCGCAGGGCGTCGCGCATGCCGGACGACTCGAACTGGAACACCCCGGTGGCGTCGCCGCGGGCCATCATCTCGTACGTCTTGTGGTCGTCGAGCGGGAGCGCGTCCATGTCGAGGCGCACGCCGGTGGAGTGCTCGATCACGTCGATCGCGCGGTCGATCACGTCGAGGTTGCGCAGGCCGAGGAAGTCCATCTTGAGCAGGCCGAGCGCCTCGACGTCGCCCATCGAGAACTGGGTCACGACCTCCGAGTCCGTGCCCTTCTGCTGCAGCGGCAGGTACTCGGTCAGCGGCCGGTCACCGATCACGACGGCGGCGGCATGGATCGAGTCGTTGCGCACGACGCCCTCGAGCGGCAGCGCCATGTCGACGATCTTCTTCGTCGTCTCGTCGGTGTCGTAGGAGCGGCGCAGCTCGGCGCCGGGCTTCATGCACGCCTCGAAGGTGATCTTGGGCACCTCGGGCACGAGCTTGGCGATCCGGTCGACGACGCCGTACGGGATGCCCATCACCCGGCCGGCGTCCTTGATCGCCGCCTTCGGCTGCATCTTGCCGAACGTGATGATCTGGGCCACGTTGCGGCGGCCGTACTTCTCGGCGACGTAGTTGATGACGCGCTCGCGGCCGGCCACGGCGAAGTCGACGTCGACGTCCGGGAGCGACTTGCGGCCCGGGTTGAGGAAGCGCTCGAAGAGCAGCGAGTAGCGCATCGGATCGAGGTCGGTGATGCGCAGGCAGTAGGCGACCAGCGACCCGGCCGCCGAGCCGCGCCCGGGGCCCACCGACACGCCGTCGGCGCGGGCGAAGCGGATGAAGTCCCAGACGATCAGGAAGTAGTCGGGGAAGCCCATCTCCTCGATTGTCTTCAGCTCGAACTCGAGCCGCCGGCGCAGCTCCGGCGTCTCGGCGCCGTAGCGCTCGCGCAGGCCGGCCTCGGCCAGCTCGCGCAGGTACGCCGGGGCGGTCTTGCCGTCCGGCACGTCGAACTTCGGCAGGTGCAGGGTCTCGAGGTCGATGTGCGCGTTGCAGCGGTCGGCGATCTCGACCGTGCGGCGGAGCATGTCCTCGCCCCACGGCTGCGCCATCAGCTCGTACATCTCCTCGGGGCTCTTCAGGTAGAAGCCGTGGTTCGAGAACCGGAACCGGTTGGGGTTGTCGAGCGTGTCGTTCGTCTGGATGCAGAGCATCGCCTCGTGCGGGATCGCGTCGGCGGCCGTCAGGTAGTGGACGTCGCCGGTGCCGACCAGCGGCAGGCTCGCGTCGCGGGCCAGGCCGGCCAGGCGCGGGTTGATCTGCGTCTGGATGTCGATGCCGCCGTCCTGGAGCTCGACGTAGACCTGGTCGCGGCCGAAGATGTCGGCCAGCCGCTCGAGCTCCGTGCGGGCGAGGGTGTCGTCGCCCTCGACGAGCGCCTTGCACACGCGCCCGGACAGGCAGCCGGAGAGAGCGATGATCCCGTCGGAGTGCGCCGCCAGCTGGTCGACGTCGACCCGGGGCCGGTACCAGTAGCCGTCCAGGTAGGCGGCGGACACGAGCCGGACGAGGTTGTGGTAGCCCTCGGTCGTCTCGGCGAGCAGCGTCAGGTGGGCGCGCCGCTCCTTCTGGACGCGGCTCGCGTGGTCGTCGACGATGTACATCTCGCAGCCCAGGATGGGCTTCACCCCGGCCTTCCCGGCGGCCCGCGTCAGCTCGACGGCGCCCGCCATCGACCCGTGGTCGGTGAGCCCGACCGCGGACATGCCGAGGTCGGCCGCACGGGCCACGAGGGGGCTGATGCGGCATGCGCCGTCGAGGATCGAGTACTCGCTGTGGACGTGCAGATGGACGTACGGCGGGGACTCGGGCACGGGGTAGCCAGTCTATCGAGCGGGGTCGACGGACCCGGGGCCGGGCGACCGGTGTCCGGCACCGGCCGCCCGGCCGTCGGGTCAGTGCTCGCCGACGGTGCTGTGGTGCCGCCGCACGGCGATCAGGCTCGCGCCCGCGATGGCCGCGGCGGTGCCGCCGACCAGCGGGACGATGCGCCGGCGGCGGGGCCGGCTGCGCTCGCGCACGGTGCTCATCATGTTGTGCGCCCTGCGGCGCACCGCACGCTTGGCAACCCGGGTGCCGACGACGTAGGTCGCGTATCCGATGGCTGCTTTTCGCTTGTTGAGCATCCCGCCATGGTACCCATTCGCGTCATCGCCGAATACCACGTTCCGGCGAGTCTCCCCGTCGCCGCGCGCTGCCGATGATGCGGGCATGAACCCGAACGACACCGCCACGACGGAGCTCACGGTGGACGAGCGGTTCGTCGACGACTGGATCCGGTTCGGGATCTCGGAGCTCGAGTCCTACCTGGGCAAGCACGCCCGGTTCGACGCCTTCTGCCGGCGTCGCGACGTGGCCGAGGGTTAGAGCCCCCCGGCCGCCACGACGGGCAGCGAGAGCTTGCGCGTCTTGCGCTCCGGGCGCACCATGCCCGCGGCGATCCAGGCGTCGATCTCGGCGAACAGCTCCTCGACGAGGGCGCTCTGGTTCACCTTGCGCAAGACCTCGCCGTGGGCGTAGATGAAACCGGCGTCGCGACCGCCCGCGATGCCGAAGTCGGCGTCGCCCGCCTCGCCCGGGCCGTTCACGGCGCACCCCATGACGGCCACCTCGAACACCTCGTCGTAGCCGGAGAGGCGCTCCTCGACCCGCTGGGCCAGGTCGAGCACGTCGACGTTCGTACGACCGCACGACGGGCACGCGATCATGACCGGGCCCTTGTGGCGCAGGCCGAGGACGCGCAGGATCTCCCAGGCGACCTTGACCTCCTCGACCGGGTCGGCGGTCAGCGAGACCCGCATCGTGTCGCCGATGCCGTCGACGAGCAGCGACCCCATGCCGATCGCGCTCTTGACCGTCCCGGTGAACGGCGGGCCGGCCTCGGTGACGCCCAGGTGGAGCGGGTAGGGCACCTTCTGGGACAGCTGCCGGTAGGCCTGGATCATCACCGGCACCGACGAGCTCTTGACCGAGATCTTGAACTCGCGGTAATCGAGCTTCTCGAGCAGGCGCACCTCCTCGAGCGCGGCCTCGACGAGCGCGCCCGGCGGGTCGTTGGTCGCGAACTGGCGCAGGTGGTCGGGCAGCGAGCCCGAGTTGGCACCGATGCGCATGGGGACGCCCGCGGCCTTCGCCGCCGACACGACCCGCTCGACCTTGTCGGGGCCGCCGATGTTCCCGGGGTTGATCCGCACCGAGGCGACGCCGGCGTCGATCGCGCGCAGGGCGAGCGAGGCGTTGAAGTGGATGTCCGCGATGATCGGCAGGGGCGACCCGGCGACGATCGCGGAGAGCGCGTCGGCGTCGGCCCGGCCGGGCACGGCGACCCGGGCGAGCTCGCAGCCGGCATCCGCGAGGCGCCGGATCTGGCCCAGCGTCGCCTCGACGTCATGGGTGTCGGTCAGCGTCATCGACTGGACGACGACCGGCGAGCCGCCGCCGATCGGGACGCCGCCAACCCGGATCCGCTTTTGCGAGGCCATCTCTGCCCCTGAGAATACCCCTGGGCATGAGGCCAGGCCCCGGTTCGCCCGGCTGGGGACAGTCCCCGCCGCGCGGGGACTGTCCCCGATTCTCTAGTGCGGCTGTGTGTTCAGGATGCTCGACAGGTCGTTCTGGAGACCGACCACGAAGAGCAGGGCCATCAGCATGATCCCGAGCACCGACACGCGCTCGAAGACCGCCCGTGACACCATCCGGCCGCGGATGCGCTCGAGCGCCACCATCAGGATGTGGCCGCCGTCCAGCGGCAGGAACGGCAGCAGGTTGAAGATCGCGAGCGAGAGGGAGATGAACGCCAGCAGCACCAGGTAGTCGGTGGCGCCGGCCTCCTCGGCCTGCGCGGACACGCGCACGATGCCCACCGTCGAGTGCAGCTGGGAGCGGCCGTGCGGCGTGACGACGTCCGCGAGGGCCCGCACCGTCCCGCTGGTGAGCGCCCACATCTCGGAGGCGGCGAACGACGGCGCGTGGGTGAGCGAGTACGGCCGGCTCACCGTACCGAACTGGAACCCGAGCCGGTAGGCGCCGTCGATCACCTCGCTGCGCTCCGTGCGCAGCGCCAGGCGATGGCCGTCCCGCACGACGACGAGGGCGACGCGTCCGCCCTTGCTGTTTGCGATCGCGTCGCGGATCCCGTTCACGCCGGCGTGGTGCCCGTTCACCGTGACGACCCGGTCGCCCGGCTGGAGCCCCGTCCGGGACGCCGGCGACTTGGCGAGCACGCTGTCCACGACGGGCGTCGCGACGGGCAGGCCGTAGAGGGCGACGGCCGTCAGGATGAGGAAGCACGCGACGACGTTCACGGCCGGGCCGGCGGCGATCACGATCAGCCGGCTCATGCGCGAGCTGCGCCAGTAGGAGCCCGGATCGAGATTCTCGTCGAGCCGCCCCAGGCTGCGCAGCACCCGCCGGCGCTCGGCCGGCGAGAGCCCCTCGACCGCCTCGACCTCGGCGGCCAGGCGGCGGCCGGCCTCGCGGGCGTCGTCATACCGGTTCTGGTCGAGGCAGCGCTCCACGTCGGCCAGCTCGGCGGCGAGCCGGGTGGCCGCGACCTCGTCGATCTCGCGGGCCTTGCCCAGGACGTCCTCGACGTCGTAGAGGTCGCCCGACTCGGGCCGGAGCATTCCCGGGATCTTGACGAACCCGCCGAGCGGGATCGCGCCGATGCCGTACTCGGTGCCGCGCCAGGTGCGCTTCGCGATCGCGGGCGGGAACCCGAGGTAGAAGCGCAGCGCGCGCATGCCCGTCGCCTTGGCGGCGCTGAAGTGGCCGAGCTCGTGGATGAGCACGAGGACGAGCAGGCCGACGATGGCGACGAGTACGCTCACGCGGCCGTCCTCACCGCGTCGCGGACGGCGGCGCGGGCACGGGCGTCCGCCTCCTCGAGCTGCCCGAGCGACGCGAGCGGCTCGGACGCCACCTCGTCCAGGGCACGCTCGACCAGGGCGGCGATGTCGAGGAAGCCGATCTCGCCGTCCAGGAACGAGGCCACCGCCGCCTCGTTGGCGGCGTTCAGGACGCACGGAGCGGTGCCGCCCTCGCGGCCGGCGGCGCGGGCGAGCGCGAGGCACCGGAAGGTGGACAGGTCGGGCGGCTCGAACTCGAGCCGCAGCGGGGCCGTCAGGTCGAGCGTCGGCACCGGCGTCGCCGCCCGCTCCGGGAACGTGAGCGCCCACGAGATCGCCACCCGCATGTCCGGGTGGCCGACGTGCGCGAGCAGCGCGCCGTCGCGGTAGCGCACCATGCCGTGGACGATCGACTGCGGGTGGACGACGACGTCGATGTCGTCGTAGGCGACGCCGAACAGCTGGTGCGCCTCGATCACCTCGAGGCCCTTGTTCATGAGCGTGGCCGAGTCGATCGTGATCTTCGCGCCCATGTTCCAGGTCGGGTGGGCGAGCGCGTCCGCGACGGTGGCATCGGCGAGCGACTCCGCCGTCCGGCCGCGGAAGGGGCCGCCCGACGCGGTGATCACGAGGCCGGTGACGGCGCCTTCGGGCGCCCCGGCCATGCACTGGGCCAGAGCGGAATGCTCGCTGTCGACGGGCAGCATCCGCCGGCCGCTGCTGCGGACGGCCTCCATCACGAGCTCACCGCCCGCGACCAGGCTCTCCTTGTTCGCGAGGGCCAGGTCGGCCCCGGCCGCCAGCGTCGCGAGCGTCGCCCGCAGCCCTGCCGAGCCGACGATGGCGTTCAGGACGATGTCGGCGCCGCAGCCGGCGACCAGCCGCTCGACGCCGTCGGGTCCATCGAGCACCTCACCGGGGAAGGCCGCGCGGGCCGCGCCGGCGGCCTCGGGGTCGACGAGCGCGATTCGCTCGACCCCGTGGGCGCGGGCGGCGGCGACGAGCCCGCCGCCGTCGGAGCCGGCCGCGAGCGCGCACGCGCGCAGGCCGGGATGGGCGCCGATGATCTCGAGCGCCTGCGTGCCGATCGAGCCGGTCGCGCCCAGGACGGCCACGGATCTCATGGACTCAGTGTAGGCGGCGGCGATTTGCGGCCCGCCAGGGCTACCCGCCGAGCACGGTGATGCTGTGGGGAAGATCGGCCCGGCGCTCGATCGAGCGCTGCCAGATGACGTGGCCGGTGCGGATATCGACCACGTAGGCGCGGCCCTCGTCGAGGCCGCGGTCGGGCACTGCCGTGAAGCCGACGGCGACGTAGCGCGCCCGCACATCGCCCTCGAGCGACCCGCCGAACCAGCCCGGCTCGCGCTCGTGCAGCTCCGGGTCGGCCGCCTCGACGATGGCCACCGCGTCGGCCAGGCGGTCATCGGACATCCGCTTCTCGATCCGCGCGAACGGGTTCAGGAGCTTCAGCGAGCGGCGGGGCCTGCGCTCGGTCATGCGAGCAATTCTAGGCCCGGCCTATCGCAAGCGCGATGAAGTACGTCGCCGGCGCGGCCCACAGCAGCGCGTCGACCCGGTCGAGCATGCCGCCGTGGGCGCCCAGCAGGCTGCCCGAGTCCTTGATGCCCGCGTCGCGCTTGAGGTAGGACTCGAACAGGTCGCCGACCGGCGCGGCCACCGCCACGGCCACCCCCAGCTCGAAGGCGTGCAGCGGCGTGAGCGGGTCGCCGTGCGGCTGGTGGTAGAGCGTGAAGAAGACAATCGCGGTGCCCACGATGAGGCCCGCGATCAGCCCCTCCACCGTCTTCGCCGGGGAGATCTGCTCGGCCAGCTTGCGGCGGCCGATCAGGCGGCCGGCTGCGTAGGCGGCGATGTCGGAGCCCCACACGCCCAGGAGCACCGCCAGCAGCAGCTCCTTTCCCCACCCGTCCGGACCCGGGATGTCGCGGATCGCGACCAGGAACCCGAAGCCGAGCCCGATCCAGACGACGCCGAACATCGTCACGGCCAGTTGCACCGCGGCGCTCTGGCGCACCTCGGCCACGGCGGAGAGCCAGAAGGCGGCGACCAGCGTGAGCATGATCGGGGCCGCGATCCAGGCGACCCCGCCCTCGTGGGCGGCGAGGACGACGCCGGCCGAGCCGGCCACCGCGACCGGCACGAGCGGGCGCAGGTTGCGCGTCATGGCCGCGAACTCGTGGGAGGCGATCACCGCCGCAACCGCCGCGGGCAGCGCCACCCACCAGCCGCCGCGCAGGGTCACGTACAGGGCCAGTGCCGCCAGCGGAACCGCCAGCACGACGCGCGAGACGAACTGGCTCACCGGCGTCCGAACCTGCGCTGCCGGCCCGCATAGGCCCGCAGCGCGGCCTCCAGGTCGGCGCCGCCGAAATCCGGCCACAGCGTGGTCGTGAACTCGAACTCGGCGTACGCCGACTGCCAGAGCAGGAAGTTCGACATCCGCATCTCGCCGCTCGTGCGGATGACGAGGTCGGGGTCGGGCATCTCCGGCGCGTACAGGTGCCCGCGCAGGGCCGCCTCGTCCACGCCGGACGGATCGGCGCCGGCCTCCATCAGCGCCCGCACGGCGTGCAGGATCTCGGCCCGTGCGCCGTAGTCGAACGCCACCCACAGATCGAGGCGGGTGTTGCCGGAGGTGCGCCCCTCCATGTCCTCCATCAGCGCTCGCAGGGAGTCGGGGCAGCGGTCGCGCCGGCCGACGAAGCGCACGCGCACGCCCTGGCGGTCGAGATCGGGGAACTCGCGCTCGATCGTCTCGGCGAAGAGCGCCATCAGGTCGTCGACCTCGCGCTCCGGCCGGCCCCAGTTCTCGGTCGAGAAGGCGTACACGACCAGGCTGCGGACGCCCAGGCCGGGGGCGGCCTCGACGGTGCGGCGCAGCGCGCGGGTACCGGCCCGGTGTCCGGCCAG
>JAICJM010000148.1 GCA_025928435.1 Thermoleophilia bacterium | reverse complement strand
GGGCGAGCGCTGCTACCATACCCCTATGGGGTATCAAGCGCCCACCGATCGCGAGGTGCGGCTGCAGATCGAGGGCATGCACTGCGCGTCGTGCGCGGCCCGCGTCGAGCGCGGGCTGAACCGCGTCGACGGCGTCTCCGCGAGCGTCAACTACCTGACCGAGCAGGCGACCGTGCGCTGCCCGCCCGGAGTCGAGGTCGAGCAGCTCGTCGGCGCGGTCGAGTCCGCCGGCTACGCCGCCCATGCCGCCGAGCACGGCCACGACGGCGGCCATCACCACCACGACGACGAGCCGGCCGCGGCCCTGCGCCGCCGGCTGGCCGTGGCCGTCGCGCTGACCGTCCCGGTCGTGCTCTTGGGGATGATCTCGGCCCTCCGGTTCTCCGGCTGGGAGTGGGTCTCCCTCGTCCTCGCGACGCCGGTCGTCTTCTACTCGGGGTGGGGCATCCACCGCTCGACCATCGCCAGCGCCCGCCACGGCGTCGCCCAGATGGACACGCTGATCACGCTCGGCACGCTCGCGGCCTGGTCGTGGTCGGCGGTCGTGCTCGTCGCGGGCCTCGACACCGACACGTACTTCGAGGTCGCCGCCGTCGTGACCACGCTGATCCTGGTGGGCCGCCTGCTCGAGGCCGGCGCCAAGCGCCGCTCCGGTGAGGCCATCCGGCGTCTGCTCGAGCTCGGCGCGCACGACGTGCGCATCCTGCGCGACGGCCGCGAGGAGCGGGTGCCCATCGACGCGCTCGCGGTCGGCGACCTGTTCGTCGTCGGCCCGGGGGAGACGGTCGCGACGGACGGCGTCGTCGAGGACGGCCGCTCGGCCGTCGACCGGTCGATGCTGACCGGCGAGCCGGTGCCGGTCGAGGTCGGCCCCGGCGACGGTGTCACCGGCGCGACCGTGAACGCGCACGGCCGGCTGATCGTGCGCGCGACCCGTGTCGGCGCCGACACCGCGCTCGCCCGGATCGCCGCCCTGGTGGACGAGGCCCAGTCCGGCAAGGCGCCCGCGCAGCGCCTCGCCGACCGCGTCTCGGCCGTCTTCGTGCCGGTCGTGATGGTCATCGCGGCCGCCACGCTGGCCGGGTGGCTGCTGGCGGGTGCCTCCGCCTCCGACGCGTTCACCGCCGCCGTCTCCGTGCTCATCATCGCCTGCCCGTGCGCGCTCGGCCTGGCGACGCCGACCGCGCTCATGGTCGGCACCGGCCGGGGTGCGCAGCTCGGCGTCCTCATCCGCGGCCCGGAGATCCTCGAGCGCACGCGCCGCATCGGCACGATCGTGCTCGACAAGACCGGCACGGTGACCGAGGGCCGGATGGAGCTCGCCGGGGTGACGCCGCTGAACGGCGCGGGCCGGGCCGAGATCCTGCGGCTGGCCGGTGCAGTCGAGGCCGCGTCCGAGCATCCGATCGGCCGCGCCGTCGCCGACGCGGCCCGGGCCGAGACCGGCGACCTGCCGCCCGTGCGCGACTTCACGAACCTCCCGGGCATGGGCGTCCGCGGCACGGTGGAGGGCCACGCCGTCGAGGTCGGCCGCGGCGACGGTGCGATCACCGTCAGCTGGGACGGCGAGCGGCGCGCCGAGCTGGCGGTCCGCGACGCCGTGAAGCCCACGAGCGCCGAGGCCGTCTCGGCCCTGCGTGAGATGGGCCTCGTGCCCGTCCTCCTGACCGGCGACGCACAGGAGACGGCCGCCGCCGTCGCCCGCGAGGTCGGGATCGAGCGCGTCGTCGCCGGTGTCTCGCCGCAGGGCAAGGTCGAGGAGATCCGCCGCCTGCAGGCCTCCGGCGAGGTGGTCGCGATGGTGGGCGACGGCGTCAACGACGCGCCCGCGCTCGCCCAGGCCGACCTCGGCCTGGCGATGGGTACGGGGACGGACGTCGCGATCGAGGCGGGCGACCTCACGCTCGTGTCCGGCGACCTGCGGGCTGCCGTCGACGCGATCGGGCTCGCCCGCCGCACCCTGCGCACCATCAGGGCCAACCTGTTCCTGGCGTTCGTCTACAACGTCGCCGCGATCCCGCTGGCCGCCGCCGGCCTCCTCAACCCCGTGATCGCCGCGGCGGCGATGGCCGCGTCGAGCCTGTTCGTCGTCGGCAACTCGCTGCGCCTGCGCCGCTTCCGCGGCATCCGCGCGGCCGTCCCCCGGGAGGCACGCGCGTGACCTACGGCTACGTGAACGACAAGGAGGCGCTGATCACGCGCCTGCACCGGATCGAGGGTCAGGTGCGCGGGATCGAGAAGATGGTCGCCGACGAGCGCTACTGCATCGACATCCTGACCCAGATCGGCGCCGCCTCGACGGCGCTCGAGACGGTGGCCCAGAAGCTGCTCGAGGAGCACGCGAACCACTGCGTCGCGGGGGCGCTGGCCTCCGGGAGCCGCGAGGAGGCCGAGGAGAAGACCCGCGAGCTGCTCCAGGCCGTGCAACGGTTCACCCGCACGCACTGACCGCCGTCAACTAGCGTTCCGCCATGCTCAGTGCCCGGTTCGAGGATGCGGTGTCGTACGCGGCCAAGGCGCACGCCGACCAGGTGCGCAAGGGCTCGGGCGTGCCCTACGTCGCCCACCTGCTCGGCGTCGCGGCGCTCGTGCTCGAGGACCGGGGAGGGGAGGACGAGGCGATCGCCGCGCTGCTCCACGACGCCGTCGAGGATCAGGGCGGCCCGACCCGGCTCGAGGACATCCGCGGCCGCTTCGGCGAGCCGGTGGCGGAGATCGTCGAAGGATGCAGCGACTCCATCCGCGAGGAGGGGCAGCCGAAGGCGGACTGGTGGGAGCGCAAGTGCGCGCATCTCGACCACCTCGCGCACGTCGGCGGCGACCTGGCGGCGCCGCTCCTGCGCGTCTCGATGGCCGACAAGCTCTCGAACCTGCGCGCGACCGTCCGGGACGCCGGCCTGAACGGCGACGGGTTCTGGAAGGTGTTCCGGCAAGGGGCCGCGAGCCAGCTCTGGTACTACGGCCGCATGAACGACATCTTCCGCGCCCGTTGCCCCGAGAGCACGATGCTGCCGGAGCTCGAGGCGCTGCTCGCGCAGCTCGCGGAGGTCGTGCCGGAGGCCGACCGCGCGCTGGCCGAGCGCTACCGGGCCGAGCGCTGCCTCTAGCCTGCCGTGCCGGGCGGGAACGCGGCCTCGCGCCGGCGGCCACGCTCGGACAGCGTGACCAGCAGCGCGACCACGGCGACGTTCGCGCCCAGCCAGGTTCCTGCGATCCACATCAGGAACATCCGTCCCCCTTTTCCGTGCGTCACCCCTAGGATGGTGGTCGTCCGGGCCGGGAGGGGTGAAATTGCGGTGTCGGGGCGGTGAAGATGTGGCGACGGCGGCCCCGTTCGGGGTCGCCGAGATCCTGGCAGCGGCCGGGATGCCGGAATCGGCGCTCGATCTCGGCTGCGGCTCGGGCCGGCTGACCGTCGAACTGGCGCGTCGCGGCGCTGCGACGACCGGCGTGGACACGAGCAGGGACGCCCTCGCCGCCGCCCGCGACCGGGCGCGCGAGACCGGAGTGGGCGTCACCTTCGCCCACGGCGACATGAACGAACCGCTCCCGTTCCCGGACGGGACGTTCGCGGCGGTCACGAGCCGGCTCGCGCTGATGATCGCCCGGGACCCGGTGGCGACGCTCCGCGAGGCGGCCCGGGTTGTACGGCCCGGCGGGACGGTCGTCACCGCCGTCTGGGCGCGGATCGACGAGAACCCGTGGTTCGGAGAGCCGCGGGCGGCGGTCGCGGAGGCCCTCGGCCCCGACCGGGCCGCGTTCGCCCGCGCCTTCGGGCGGCTCGGCGACGCGGACGAGCTCGTGGGCCTCCACCGGCGGGCCGGGCTCGCCGACGTCCACGGCTCCGTCCTGCGGGACGAGGTGGCCACGGCCGACGCCGGCGCGCACTGGCGCGACCTGGCCGGGCGGATCGGGCACTACACGCGGCTGGACGCGGCGCTCTCGGCGGCCGAGCGCGAACGGGTCGCGGGCGTGCTCGAGCGCCGGCTGGCCCCGTTCCGTGTGCAAACGGGCCTGCGACTGCCGCGGGCCCTCGTCATCGTCAGCGCGCGGCGCTGAGCCGCGTCAGAGGATCATCCGGCGCGCCTTGCGCGCGCGATGGGCCAGGAAGCGCGTGAGACGCTCCCTGCGCGTGCGCTTGCGACGCGGCCAGACCACGACGTCGATGGCCGCGAGCTCGCTGACGACACGCTGCCGAAGCGTCGTCAAATCCTCTTTCATCTGCACCTGCTCCACCGCACCTCCATAGCGCCGCGAAGTATCCCATTCACGGCGGTCGGCGTCTACACCGGCATCCACATTGTGGCAGACCGCCATCAGCTTCTGGTTAGGGACAGGTAACGATCTGGAGACGGAGTTGTGCCCGTGCCCGATACGGAACGTTCGTCCTGGAGGCCAATTCGGTTCACCCAGCGATACGCCGGGGTTGCCGCCGGCCGCCGCCGGTGCGACCATGTTCGTGATGGGAGTGACGTACGAGCTGATCGACGCCCCGTATCCGTACCTGTGCGCGGTCTACCGCTGCGTCTGCGGCGGGGTGGCCGTGCGGCACGGAGGCGACTCGGCGACGCCTCCCGAGCAGTGGGAGCGAGACCCCGTCGACGGCGAGGAGGAGCAGTTCCTGTGCCCCGGCTGCGCCGCCGAGGCGCGCAGGCGGGCCGCTGCCGCCGACCCGCCCGCCTGACCTCGGGGCCGTCACGTCGAGTACGCGAAGACGACGGTCACCTGTGCGCTCACCTGCTGCGTCCCCCGCTTGACCGGCACGGCGGAGGGGGCGGCGTCAAACCGGCCGTACGTGACCTTCTCCCCGTAGAACGGCTGTGACTGCGACTCGTCCACCGAGACGACGCCGCTCACGTGCAGGCCCGCCGCACCGGCCGCCGCATCGGCCTTCGACCGTGCGTCGGCGATCGCCGCCCGGATGGCCGCGTCGTAGGCGTGGTGCTGGTTGCCGATCGAGAAGTCGACGTTGTAGTCCGAGTGCGCGCCGGCCGCGGCTCCGTCGGCGAGCAGGCGGCCGGTCTTCGAGAGGTCGCGGACGGTGACCGTGAGGCTCTGATCGGCCACGAAGTCGCCGTAGCGGGGCCGCTCGCCACCGCTGATCCCGTCCGTGCGCATGTCGGCGCGGGCGACGCCGTCGGCGCGCAGCTTGCGGATGAGCGCCCGCATCGTGCCGCCCGCGGCTTCCTGGGCGTCGGCGAGCGTGGCGCCGGTGCCGTGGGTGGAGAACGAGATCGTGCCCCGGTCGGGCCGCATCGTGACGTCCCCGCTGCCGGTGAAGCGCATGTACGGCTGCAGCACGCCGTTCGCGGCGTGCGCCGCCGGCGCCGCCGGCGCCCGCGCGGTGTCGTGCAGAGCCTGGTATCCGGCGATGGCGAGCACCGCGACTGCGGCGGTCGTGACGAGCTGGCGGGGGTCGGTCATGGCGGTCTCCTCGGGTCGTTTCCCGGCATTTGCACCGTGTTTGACCACCACGTCCGCCTTCCGGTTCCCGGTGTCCGTCCGACCCCGGACCTACCATTTGGAGGAATGGATGAGCGCAAGCATGAGCTGGCGATGGCCATCGACCTTCGCCTGGCCGATCTTTGGGCAGAGATCTTCGAGGTCGAGCCGACCCGGCTCGATCCCGAGCTCCTGGGGTGGTTCCTGCGCGCGGCCTACGGCCAGGGCTACACCGACGCGCTGCGGGAGACCCGGCGCGGGCAGCTCTGCCTCGATCTGGGCTATCGCGTCCCCGATCGCACGGCGTAGCGACCGACCCTGTCTCGCGCAGGGCCGGTGGTAACCTGATCGGCATGTCGCCGCGTCCGCGCCTGGTCGTCGCACTCGTGGTGGGGTCGCTGCTCGCCGTGTTCCTGGCCTACCAGGCGCTCTTCAACTCCGGCACGCTGCTGGTGAGCGTCGCCCAGCTTCGGAGCGATGCCGACGGGGCCGCCCAGAAGCGGGTAACGCTGACCGGGACGGTCGTCCGGGCGTCGCGCGACGCGAGCCCGATGCGGTTCGTGCTCCGCGACGAGTCGTCGGCGCAGACGGTGCCGGTGTCCTACCGGGGTTCGGTTCCGGACGCCTTCAAGACCTCGCGCCGGGTGATCGTCACCGGGCGGCTCGAGAACGGGGTCTTCGTGGCGCAGCCCGATTCGCTGCTCACGAAGTGCCCGAGCAAGTACTCGTCCGGCGGATCGTAGGAGCGTCGGCCTGACCACCCTCGGCCGCGTCGCTGTCTACCTCGTCTTCGCGCTCGCGGCCTACGCGACGGTGGCCGCGGTGGTGGCCGGGCTGCGCCGCGACCGGCGGGTGATGCGCAGCGTCCGCAACGCCTTCGCGGCGGGCTTCGTGGCAGCGCTCGTCGCCATCGCCGCGCTCGAGTACGGGCTCGTCACCGACGATTACTCCCTGAGCGTCGTCGTCCAGCACACGAGCCGGAACCTGCCGCTGATCTACAAGATGACGTCGCTGTGGGCGAGCCAGGAGGGCTCGCTGCTGCTGTGGCTGACGGTGCTGAGCGGCGCGGCCGTGGCGGTCATGTACCAGAACCGACACCGCAACCGCGAGCTGGTGCCGTGGGTGGCGGCGGTGCTGGGCGGGATCGCCGTCTTCTTCGCGTTCCTGGCGGCGTTCGTGTCGTCGCCCTTCGCCCACGTGGCGGGGGCCGCCCGGACGGACGGGCTCGGCCTCGACCCGTCGCTCCAGAACCCGTACATGGCGGCCCATCCGCCGATGCTCTACCTGGGCTACGTGTCGATGTCCGTGCCGTTCGCGTTCGCGATGGCGGCCCTGATCACGCGCCGGTCGGACGCGCGCTGGCTGGTCTCGGTACGGCGGTGGACGCTCGTCTCGTGGACCGCGCTCGGCATCGGGATGCTGCTCGGCGCCCACTGGGCGTACGTCGAGATCGGCTGGGGCGGCTACTGGGCCTGGGATCCGGTGGAGAGCGCCGCGCTGATGCCGTGGCTGGCGGCGACGGCGTTCCTGCACTCGGTGATGGTGCAGGAGAAGAAGGGCATGCTGAAGGTCTGGAACATGGTGCTCGTGATCGCCGCGTTCGCGCTGTGCATCTTCGGCGACTTCCTCACCCGCAGCGGCGTCGTGCAGTCGGTGCACTCGTTCGTCCAGTCGGCCGTCGGCCCGTGGCTGCTCGGGTTCCTGGCCGTCGTGCTCGCCGGCTCGCTGGGCCTGCTGATCGTGCGGCTGCCGACGCTCAGGGCCGACCACAAGCTGGAGTCGGTCGTGTCGCGTGAGGCGACGTTCCTGTTCAACAACCTGCTGCTGCTCGCGCTCGCGTTCGCCGTCCTGTGGGGGGTCGTGTTCCCGATCCTGAGCGAGGCGGTGCGGGGTGTCCGGGCGACCGTCGCGACGCCCTACTACAACTTCTTCCTCGTCATCTTCGGCCTGCCCCTGCTCGCGCTGATCGGGATCGGGCCGCTGATCGCCTGGCGGCGGGCATCGCCGGGGAGCCTGTGGCGCACGTTCCGGTGGCCGGTGGTCTCCGCCGTCGCCGGCGCCGCGCTGCTCGGCCTGCTCGGGCTGGGATCGAGCCCCGCCGGGCTGACGGCGCTCTCGCTGTGCGTCTTCGTCACCGTCACGATCGGCATGGAGTTCGCCCGCGGCACCTCCGCGCGGCGCGCGATCGCGGGCGGGTCGTGGCCGCGGGCGCTGCGCGACCTCGTGAACCGCAACCGGCGCCGCTACGGCGGCTACGTCGTGCACCTGGCGATGGTGCTGCTCGTCGTCGGCGTGACCGCGTCGACCGCCTACTCGTCTGTCGGCGAGGCCAACCTGGCCGTCGGCCAGTCGATGCGGATCGACGGGTACACGCTCACGAACACGGGGCTCTTCCAGCGCAAGGGGCCCAACTACACGCTCGACTACGTGCGGCTGCAGGTCTCCAGGGGCGGCAAGGCCCAGGGGATCCTCGAGCCCGGCCTGCGTCAGTACGACACGGGCCAGGTCGGCAACGAGGTGGACATCCGCTCGAGCATGCTCACCGGCACCGACCTGTACTCGATCCTGCAGGCGCCCGACCAGAACGGCAACGGGGTATCGGTGAAGGTGCTCGTGAACCCCGCCGTCGGGCTCGTGTGGCTGGCCGGCGTGGTCTTCGCGCTCGGCGCGCTGATCACGATCTGGCCCGATCCCCGGGAGGCTCGCCAGCTCGCCCGCCGCTACGGGGAGCTGCTCGCCCGCAGCGAGGCATGAGCACCGTCGCACTGGTCGTGGCGGTGGCCGTCCTGGTCACCGGCGCGGTGCTGTTCGTCGCCTGGCCCTACGCCTCGCCCGATCCCGAGCCGCCCGAGCAGGCGCTGAGCGACCGCGACCGGCGGGTGCTCGAGCTGCGCGAGCGCCGCGACGAGGCATACCAGGCCCTGCACGATCTGGAGCAGGATCTGCGGACGGGCAAGATCACGCCGGCCGACTACGAGGTCGAGCGCGGACGGCTGCGGGCCGAGGCGGCCGCGGCGCTGCGCGAGCTCGACGGGCTTTCCGGGCCGGATCCGCTACGCTAGCCGGACTGCGCGAGGAGGACCAATGGCCGGTTTGATGTCCCGTTTCACCACGCTCTTCAAGGTCAAGGCGAACAAGGCCCTCGACCGGGCCGAAGACCCGGGCGAGACGCTCGACTACAGCTACCAGAAGCAGCTCGAAATGCTGCAGAAGGTGAAGCGCGGCGTCGCCGACGTGGTCACGTCGAAGAAGCGGCTGCAGCTGCAGACGGCAAAGCTCGAGGAGAGCATCGTCAAGCTCGACGGCCAGGCCCGTCAGGCCCTGGCCGCAAACCGCGAGGATCTGGCCCGCACGGCGCTCGAGCGCAAGACGCTCATCCAGGGCCAGCTGCAGGGCCTCGACGCGCAGATCACCCAGCTTGAGCAGCAGCAGCAGACGCTGATCGACCAGGAGCGGCGGCTCTCGGCCAAGGTCGAGTCGTTCCGCACCCAGAAGGAGGTCGTGAAGGCCCAGTACTCCGCCGCCGAGGCGCAGGTGCGCATCGGCGAGGCGACGACGGGCCTCGGCGAGGAGATGTCGGACGTCGGCATGGCGCTCAACCGCGCCCAGGACAAGACCGAGCAGATGCAGGCCCGGGCGGCGGCGGTCAACGAGCTCGTCGAGACGGGCGCGATCGACGACCTGACCGCGCCGGCGGGCTCGGACCTCGACCAGCAGATCGCCGCGCTCACGGCCGGGAACCAGGTCGACAGCGAGCTCGCGAAGATGAAGGCCGAGCTGGGGCAGGGCGGCGGGCCTGCAGGCGAGCTCTCGACGGGCACGCCCGCCGAGGCCGCCCGGGCAGAGGCCGCCCCCGCGGAGGAGCCGAAGCAATGATCGTGCGCATCCTCGGGAAGGGCCAGTTCCGGCTGGACGACGGCCGGCTCGGGCGCCTGAACGAGCTCGACAACGCCGTCGCCGCCGCCGTGGCGGCGGGGGACGCCGACGGGTTCGGCCGCGCGTTCACCGAGCTGATCGAGATGGTGCAGAGCGAGGGCTCCCCGGTCGCCGACGACGAGCTGGTGACGTCCGACCACGTGCTCCCGCACACCGACACGACGCTCGAGGAGGCCCGCGAGGCCTTCGCCGGCGAGGGCGCGATCCCGGGCTAGTGGTTGTAGCCCTCGCCCGCGAGGGTGACGGCGCAGAGCACCAGGACGGCGGCGGCGAACGGCGCGCCCACGCGCGGCCGGATGCGGGCGATCGCCGCAGCAGCGACGGCCAGGACGACCAGCACCGCGACGCGGGTGCCCGGGTAGTGGTCGGAGATCCGGTCGTGCGTGTTCAGGTGGTACGGCTCGGGCGAGTAGTAGCGGGCCACGGCGGCGGCGACCGCGAGCGCGGTCACGGCGGTGATCACCGGCCAGCCGCCGGCCCGCGCATTCCCGGCGGCTGCGCCTACGAGGATCGCTGCCGCGAGCAACATCGCCACGAACCCGGCCAGCTCGAGCCCGCTCCCCGGAGGCGGCTCACCGCGGGTTGAGTACTCGGTCAGGCGGAGCGCGAGCGCGGCCTCATAGGCGGCCGAGGCAGCGGTGACCGCCGCGAGCACGCCCAGGAGGACGACAACCGGCGCGGGTCGTGTGGCCGTGAGCACGTGCCGCGATCGTACCGCGCCGGCCATTCACCAGCCGGAGCGGGGACAGTCCCCGGCCCGGGGACTG
>JAICJM010000031.1 GCA_025928435.1 Thermoleophilia bacterium | reverse complement strand
GCCGTGCTCGCGATCAGCAGCGGGCCGACCATGTGCGAGCCGCAGCGCTCGTGCTCCTTGGCGATGTCGACGGGCGCGCCGTCCTTCTCGTAGCCGCCGATCGCCTTGTGCTCCGCGCCGTGGTAGCCGGCGATGCGCGAGAGGCGCAGGGCCATCATCGCGGGCACGAGGGCGGCGCCCGCGGTCACCATCTCGATGGTCGCCGGGTGCAGCCGCGTGCGCCGGATCACCTGGGCAAGAACCGCCGATCCGGCCAGCGCGGCGCCCATGCCGGGCGACTCCATCGGCAGGCGCGCCTCCGGCAGGCGGCGCTTGATCGTCGGCAGCAGGTAGGCCACTTCGAACATGCGGGCGACGCCTCGCAGGAGCGGCGTCCCGACCACCACGGCCGGCAGGTCGGGCTTGCGGCCCGACGCCAGCTTCACCGCGCCGTCCTGCCCGCGGACGGCTGCCGCCCAGTGGTCGAAGCTGTGCACGAGGATCCCGTTCTGCAGGGCCATCCCGCCCAGGCGCACCTTCTCCTCCGGCGGGCTCATGCCGCCTCCCCCATCGCCCGGGCGACGTGCACGAAGAACCGCACCGCCAGGTCGAGGTCGTCGAGCGGGATGCGCTCGTCCGCCGAGTGCACGAGCGACCCCGCCAGCGCCGGATCCATCCGGGTCGGCATGAAGCCGTAGGCGACCGAGCCGAACGCCTCGCGCATCCAGTGGCTGTCGGTGAAGCCGGAGCAGATCACCGGCGCGGCGGTGGCCCCCGGCTCGATCTGGGGCACGAACTCCTCGATGGCGGTGAAGAGCGGCGTCTCGACGGGCGACATCGTGCCGCCGTCACGCTCGAGGAACTCGAAGTCGTACTCGAGCCCGGCCAGCGCCTCCCGCACGGCTCCCTCGACGTCCGCCTGCGTCATTCCGGGCAGGATGCGGCAGTCGACGCGCAGCTGCGCACGGCCGGGGATGACGTTGATCTTCGAGCTCGCCGTCATACCGGTCGGCGCGACCGTCGCGCCCAGCATCGGCTCGATCGTGGCCGCAAGCAGCGGGTTCGAGGTGCGGGCGGCGCCCAGCACGCGGTGCGGCTCGTCGTCGGCGCCGATCGAGCGCAGGAACATGCGCAGCTCCGGCAGGTCGCGAGACGGGGGCGTCATCCGGTCGATCCGCTCCAGCACGGGGATCATCTTCAGGAGCGCGTTGTCGGACGCGCCCGGGGTCGACGCGTGGCCGCTCTTCCCGTGCGTCGTCACGGCGAAGGCGGAGCACTGCTTCTCGCCAATGCCGACGCGGTACGCGACCCGGTCGCCGTTCGTGATCCGCTCGCCGCCGCCCTCGTTCACGACGTAGTCGGCGCGGACGAGGTCGGGGTGGTGCTCGGTCAGCCAGGGCAAGCCCCAGCCGTCGCCGACCTCCTCATCGGCAACCGCGCAGTAGATCAGATCGCCCGCGCCGGTCCAGCCCTCGCGCGCGAGGGTCGCGAAGGCGACCGCCTCGGCGGCCACCTGGCCTTTCATGTCGAGCGCACCGCGGCCCCAGATGTGGCCGTCGCGCTCGAGGCCGGAGAACGGCTCCACCGACCACTCGGAGCGGTCGGCGAGGACGACGTCGGTGTGCCCGAGGAGCATGAGCGAGGGGCCGTCGCCGGTCCCGTGCAGGCGGGCGACGAGGTTGGCCCGCTCGGGCTCGCGGCCGCGCAGCGTCGCCTCGACGCCGGACTCGTCCAGGTAGGCGGCCAGGTGCTCGGCGGCCCGGGTCTCGTTGCCCGGCGGGTTGGTCGTGTCGATGCGGATCAGGTCGGCCAGGAGCCGGGCCGTCTCCGCGCGGAGATCGTGTTCGAGCATGACCGCACGCTACACGAGGTTCGTGTGAACGGCAGCGGCCGTGGGAGTAGATTGAACCGATGTCCCGCGACCTCTTCTCGGACTCCGCGGACGCCCAGCTCGACGCGTTCGCCCCGCTGGCCCAGCGGCTGCGGCCGCACACGCTGGACGAGTTCGTCGGGCAGGCCGACATCCTCGGCCCCGACAGCGCCCTGCGGCGGGCGATCGCGGCCGACCGGGTGCCGTCGATGGTCTTCTACGGGCCGCCGGGGAGCGGCAAGACGACGCTCGCCCGGATCGTCGCCGCGACGACGCAGGCGCACTTCGAGGAGCTCTCGGCCGTCCAGGTCGGGGTCGGCGACGTGCGCCGCGTGCTGGGCGAGGCGCGCGACCGGCTGGGCGGGAACGGCCGCCGCACGATCCTCTTCCTGGACGAGATCCACCGCTTCAACAAGGGCCAGCAGGACGCGCTCCTGCCCGCGGTCGAGTCGGGCCTGCTGACGCTGATCGGGGCGACCACCGAGAATCCGTACTTCGAGGTCAACTCGGCGCTCCTGAGCCGCTGCCAGCTCTTCGAGCTCATGCCGCTCGCCGCGCCCGACCTCGAGGCGATCGTCCGCCGCGGCGAGTCCGCGCTGCGGGTGGAGCTCGGAGCCGACCTGCGCGAGGAGGTCGTCCGCGCCGCCGGCGGCGACGCCCGCAGCGCCCTGAACATCCTGGACGCCGCGGTGGCCAGCGCCGGGGGCGGGCCGGTGACCGCAGACCACATCCGCGACGCCGCCCGCAAGCAGCCGCTCATGTACGACAAGGGCGGCGACCGCCACTACGACACGACGTCCGCGTTCATCAAGAGCATGCGCGGCTCCGACCCGGACGCCGCCCTCTACTACATGGCGACGATGGTCGCCGCGGGCGAGGATCCCAAGTTCATCGCGC
Source organism: Thermoleophilia bacterium (assembly GCA_025928435.1). The sequence goes on along the minus strand of JAICJM010000031.1, from coordinate 25,511 downwards.
GGCGGATGATCGTGTTCGCCTCGGAGGACGTCGGCAACGCCGACCCGCAGGCGCTCCAGGTGGCGGTGGCGGCCGCCCGCGCGGTCGAGTTCGTCGGCCTGCCCGAGTGCCGGATCAACCTCTCCCAGGCCGCCGTCTACCTGGCCCGCGCGCCCAAATCCAACGCGGCGTACGTCGGCATCGACGCCGCGATGGCCGAGGTGCGCGACCACGGCGCCCAACCGCCGCCCGCCCACCTGCGCGACGCGAGCTACCGCGGCGCCCAGAAGCTGGGCCGCGGGGTCGGGTACAAGTACCCGCACAACTTCCCGGGCGGCGTGGTCGAGCAGCAGCACCTTCCCGACACCCTGGTCGGCCGCAAGTTCGTACCTGAGGAGGGGTGATCGAGGCCTAGAGTATGCGGGCGCCCAGGGCGGAGCAGACCAGCTCGACCGCCAGGCTGGCCGTGGCGTTGTGCTCGTCGAGCACCGGGTTCACCTCGACGACCTCGAGCGAGCTCACCACGCCGTGCTTGGCGAGGATTTCCATGCCCAGGTGGGCCTCGCGGTAGGTGATGCCGCCGCGCACCGGCGTGCCGACGCCGGGGGCCTGCTCGGGGTCGACAACGTCCATGTCGAGCGAGACGTGCAGGAAGGCGCCGCCGGATGCGAGCCGGATCGCCTCCTCGACGATCGTCCCGATCCCGCGCCGGTCGACGTCGTACATCGTGAAGACGTGGACGCCGAGATCTCGCAGGCGCAGCTTCTCGCCCTCGTCGACGCTGCGGACGCCGACCAGGACGGTGCGGGTGTCGGTCAGCATCGGCAGCGGCCAGGCGTCGCTCGCGAAGCGCGGGTCGTCGCTCATCCCGAGGGCGATCGCGAGCGGCATGCCGTGCACGTTGCCCGAGGGCGACGTCTCCGGCGTGTTCAGGTCGGTGTGGGCGTCGAACCAGATCAGGCCGCCCGGGCCGCCGTGCGCGGCCGCGAGCCCGCCGAGCGTCCCGACGGCGATCGAGTGGTCGCCGCCCAGGACGAGCGGCAGCTCGCCGCCGCGGACGGCGCGCGCGACGCCGCGTGCGAGCTGCTCGCACGTGGCCTTGATCGCGTCCCAGTAGCGCGCGCTGGGGTCGCCCTCCGCGAGCGCCTCGGCCAGCTCGGAGTCGACGTTCCCGAGGTCGTCGATCGTGTATCCGAGCGCGCTCACCTGCTCGCTCAGCTGCGCGTAGCGGATGGCCGACGGCCCCATGTCGACGCCGCGGCGGCCCGAGCCGAGGTCGAGCGCGGCGCCGATCACGGCGATGCGGCGGGCGGGGTCGACGGCTGCGGTCACGGCGCGCAAGCCTATCCGAGCGACGGTCGCCGGTGGGATCGGGGCTAAAGCCGGACGGGGGAAGCCCCGATAACCCTGAAGGACGACCCCCTCGTCCCAACCGCCCTACCGCGCCCGAGGAGTCCCATCCCACCATGATCGATCTCGCGAGCATCCGCAACGCATCGTTCACGCTCACGCCCACCGGGTACAACCCGGAGGAAGTCGACCGCTTCCTCGCCGACCTCGCCGACCAGCTCGCCGAGGGCCTGGCCGCGGTCCCCGCGCCCGAGCCGCAGTACGAGTCGCCCCAGACGTTCGAGGCCCTGCCGGCGCCCGTCGTCGAGCTGCCGGTCCCGACCCGCGAGCCCGCGGACGTCGACGGCCTGCGCGTCGTAATCGAGCGCACCATCGGCGCGATGGACGCCTTCGTCGGTAACGAGCTCGCGTCCCTCAAGGCCGCAACCGAGCTCGAGACCGAGGAGCTCCTGCACGAGCGCGAGCGGATGCTGGACGAGGCCGCCGACGCCGCCCGCGCCCACCTCGACGAGACGCGCGCCCGCGCCGAGGCCATCCTGGCCGAGGCCCGCCGCGACGGCGAGGCCCTGCGCGCCCGCTTCGACAGCGAGCTGCAGGTCGACCGCGAGCGGTTCGAGCAGTCCCTGGCCGATCGCGACGCCGCGGCCCAGGCCCGCGCCGCGGAGATCGTGGCCGAGGCCGAGCGCCGCCGCGACGAGGCCGACGAGCTGGTCGCGAGCGCCAACCGCGTGCAGACGCAGGTGCTCGCCTCCCTCGAGCATGCCCGCGCGAGCCTGTCCCCGGCGGCTCCGGCCGCCCCGGTCGTCCAGCCCGCGGTCGCGGCCGAGGCGCCGTCCTTCGTGGACGACGACACCGACGACGTGAGCGACGTCTTCGCGGCCGAGACGGGCGGCGAGGCCGACCCGTTCGACAACACGAGCGATGCCGCAGCTTGATGAGCAGCTGCCCGCATTTCAGCTGACATCGCCGCAGGGCGAGCGGATCGCAGTCGACGAGCTCGTCTGCGGCGGGCCGGTCGTGCTGGCCGCGATCGAGGCTGATGGCGCGGGCGACCCGCGGGCCGGGATGCTGACGGACCTGGCGGAGCGGCTCGGCGCGGGCCGCACGCTGGTCGTCATGTCGCCGGGCGCGTCGGCGCTCGGAAGCAGCCTGGCCGCGTCGGGCGGCGCGACCTGGCTGCAGGACCCGACCGGCGAGGCCTTCGCCGCGCTCGGCCTCCAGTACAAGCGGATCGGGCGGACGAAGCGGCTGGGCGGCCTCTTCGTGCTCGATCCCGAGCGCCGGCTGCGGTTCGCGTTCATGACCGCCGACCGCGACGCCTGGATCCCGGGGTCCTTCGTGCTCTCCCGGCTCGACCGCCTCGGCGCCGCGGCGCCGGCGCCGGCCGCGGCCGAGGTCGTCGACATCACCGAGGACGCCGCCGAGCCCGAGCTCGAGCGCCTCGTCGGCGCGGTCGCACGGCGGCTGGGCCTGGCCGAGGGGGACCTCTCCGACCTCGCGACGGCGACCCGCGTGCGGGACATCGGCATGGCCACGGTCCCCGACGAGATCATCACGAAGGACGGGCCGCTGGACGACGAGGAGTGGGCCGTCATCCGCATGCACCCAGCGCGCTCCGCCGAGATGCTCGACCCGGCGCCCGCGTTCGCGCGCGTGCGCGAGATCGTGCGGGCCAGCCACGAGCACCTCGACGGCTCCGGCTATCCGCACGGCCTCAAGGCCGACCGCATCCCGACCGGCGCACGCATCCTGCTCGCGGTCGAGTCCTACCTGGCGATGGCGGGCGAGCGGGCCTTCGGCGGCCTGATGAGCGAGCAGGACAGCCTCGACCGCATCCGGCTCGGCGCCGGGCGCATCTACGACCCGGCCGTCGTCGCCGCCCTGGCCGCCGAGGTCGCTCCCCCGGCACCCGCCGCCTAGCGCAGCGCCGCCCCGCGCGCACCCCTCGTGCGAGCATCCCGCCGTGCTCGCGGTCGCGCTCGCCCTCACCTCCAGCGTCGTCTGGGGCACCGCCGACTTCCTCGGCGGCGTCTTCACCCGTCGGCTGCGGCTGGCGCCCGTGCTGGTCGTGTCGCAGCTCGCGGGGCTCGTCCTGCTGGCGGTGGCCACGGCGATCACGGGGGAGCTCGACGCGCACGCGTTCGCCGTCGGCCTCGCCGCGGGAGCGTGCGGGGCCGTGGGGATCGCGGCGTTCTACCGCGCGCTTGCGACGGGCACGATCAGCATCGTCTCGCCCGTGAGCGCGTGCGGCGCGCTGGTGCCGGTCGTGCTATCCCTGGCCCAGGGCGAGGTCCGGGCGCGCTCGCCCTCGGCGGCTGCGCGATCGCGCTCACGGGCGCCGTGCTGGCATCGGTGCACGAGTACGCGGGGTCGGCGCCGGCCGCGCGCAGCTCCGTGCTGCTCGCCGGGACGGCCGCCCTCGGCATCGGCGGGTTCCTCTACTTCATCGGCCATGCGGTTCGCGGCGGCCACGCCCTGCCCGCCCTGTTCGGGAGCAGGAGCGCGTCGCTCGCGCTGCTCGCCGCCGGCGTGCTCGCGACCCGCAGCTCCGTGCGCCTGCCCCCGCGCGAGATCCCGGCCGTCGCAGGGATCGGGCTGCTCGACGTCGCCGCGAACGCGCTCTTCACCGCCGCCGCGACCCGCGGCTATCTCTCGATCGTGTCCGTGCTCGGCTCCGAGTACCCCGTGGTGACCGTGATCCTGGCACAGGCGCTGCTGGGCGAGCGCGTCTCCCGGCCCCAGGCGGCAGGTATCACGCTTGCCCTCCTCGGGGTGGCCATCGTCGCTGTGAATCCGCGCTGATGCAGGCAAAAGTTCCCCCAGACGGGGGACGCGCCGCGTACCCCGGTACGACAGCCTTCGTCTGTTGGGCTGACCGGTGGGCCGCCGGGCGGCGTGTCCAGTGCGACACGCCCTGACCGCCCCGTCCTGCGCCTGGGTACCGCAGGAAATTTCTGGCTGGCGTGTCTTGTCGAGGCATGGTCCCCGAACGGCTGGCAGCCATCGACGCTCGCGACGCGCTCCGCGCAACCGTCGTGGTGTGCGACGCGAGCGAGATCTCGCGCGTCGGCATCGCCCGACTGCTCGAAGCCCACGATCTCCGTGTCGTCGCGGAGGCCGGCAGCCGCGAAGCGGCACTCGACGTGGCCGGGGCGCGAGGCATCGACGTGGCCCTCGTCGACGTGAGCCTGCCTCCTGCGCCGGAGGCCGCCTTCGCGGTCATCGCCGCGGCGCGGCGGGCGGGAGCGATCCCGATCGCGATCGGCGCGGGTGGGACGACCGAGGGGGTCTTCGCGGTGATCCGGGCCGGGGCCGCGGGCTATCTGACCAAGGATCTTCCGGGGTCGGCATGGGCCGGCGCGATCAAAGCGGCCACGCGTGGCGAGGCGCCGCTCTCGCGCGCGATGACCGCGCAGCTCGTCCAGCGGTTCTGCGACGAGGCCGGATACGCGCCGCTCGCGGAGCTCCTGCCGTCGGACCGGCGCCTCACCCGGCGGGAGTGGGACGTGCTCCACTTCGTCGCCCGCGGCGACACCAACCGCGCCGTGGCGTCCGAGCTCTCGATCTCCGTCGAGACGGTGAGGACGCACGTGTCCAACATCCTCACGAAGCTCGACGCTCCGAGCCGGTCCGCCGCCGCCGCGAAGTACCACCAGCTGCGCGTCATCCAGGGCTGATCGACCAGGTCACGCGCGCGGCGCCCGGGCGTTGAGCGCCCGCACGGCGGCGGCGAAGAGGAGCGTGACGATCACGAGCCCCGACCCGATCCCGGCGGCGGTCGCACTCGGGGCCACGCCGACCAGCCACCAGTAGAGCGTCGCGGCCCCGCCGGCGATGATGACCGCCGCCCCGCCGAGGAGCGCAAGCATGCGGGCGAGGTCGAACGCCGCGGCCGCGGGCGCGAGCGGCTGCCCGGAGAGCTGCAGCGCGATCGCGAACGCGACGATGCATCCGATCAGCGCGACCACCGACGTCGCGCCGGCCCATTGCGCAATCAGGTGGAGAAACGCAACGCCCACGTCCCTGACCGTACGCGGGCCCTCGAGTGACGCAACGCCCGCGGCGGGCAAGCAACCCGGACACGGTCCGCGCACCCCCCGGGCGGGTGGACGGGGGTGAGAAAAGATCGCCCGCGCGATTCCGTCACCTGTGCGATTACACGGACGGGTGTGTGACCGCAGCCTTGGCACATGCAACTGCGCATCGCCCGACGACACCGCCCCGGCCGCAGGCCGCGTCGCGTGCTGCTCGTCGGGCTTCCTCCGCTGACGCTGAACGCGCTCGAGCCGGCCTTTCGCAAGGTGGCCGAGGTGCGTTCCGTGCCGTTTCCCGGTGCTTCGTTCGACCGGGCGGCGGAGGAGTTCGACGCCGACCTGGTCGTCGTCGACGTCACGTACCTGGACGCGGCTCGCGTCCGCCCGCTGATCGACCGCCGGTTTCTGCGAACGCGACCGGCGATCGTGTACCTCTCGGGCGGCGGTCAGGCCTGGCTGTACGACGTGCACACGCCGTGCGGCCGGCAGCTGGACGACCCGAGCGTCTCCGGGCTGGTGGCGCTGGCCTCGGGCTCCCCGCTGAGACTGGTGGCGGAGCAGTGATGGGGGAACGGCGCAGTGTCGTCAACGCCGAGATCTCGGCGGGACCGTCCGACCTGATGAAGGGAGGGGAGACACATGATGGATCTCGTCAAGAAGCACGACGCTTCGAGCGAGGAGGGCCAGACCATGGCGGAGTACGCCGTGGTGCTGGGCGTCATCACCATCGGGGTGGTGGCCGTGTTCGGCCTGCTGGCCGGCGCGGTCACGGGCGCCATCAACACCGTCATCGGCTTCATCTAAGCCGGCGGCTCCGCGGCGGTGAGCGGGGGCAGAGCATGGTCGAGTTCACGATCGTGCTCCTGCCCCTGCTCCTGCTGCTCTTCGGCATCATCGAGCTGGGCGTCGTCATGTACGACAAGGTGACCGTCGTCCAGGACGCACGCGAGGCGGCGCGGCTCGCATCGGTCAACGATCCGTCCGGGCTGACGATCCTCGGTGACGCCCCCTCCGGTAGCACGCTGACCTTCACGTGCGCGACGGACCCGAACAGCGGGAACGCGCAGGGCGCCTACAACGTCGGCGACAAGATCACCGCGCACGTGACGTACGTGCACGGGTTCGTCACGCCGCTGGTCGGCGACCTCTTCGGCGGGTCGATCGACCTCTCGTCCAACGCGACCATGACCCTCGAGGGTCAGCCGACCAACTTCTGCTGATGTGCGGCCGTGAGACAGGAAGCGTGCTCGTGACCGTCGTCCTCTCGCTGACCGTCCTCATGGGCGTCACCGCGCTCGTGCTCGACCTGGGAGCGTTCCGCTCCCACCGCCGCCAGCTGCAGACCGCAGCCGACGCCGGCGCGCTGGCCGGCGCCCAGAAGCTCATCAGCGACCCGGGCCAGGCCTGCTCGACGGCCGCCTACTACCAGCGCCAGAACGACAACAGCACCTCGGCCCAGAACATGCTCGTGGACTCGAACGTCGACACGAGCTATTGCGAGATCTTGACAGCGCCGGGCTGCAGCCAGGCCTGCTCGGTGCGCGTCCTGCCGGTCGAGTCGAACGTGCCGTTCGACTTCGGCCGCGTCCTCGGCTTCACCAGCACAAGCATCGACGCACGTGCCCGGGCTCGCATCGTCTACCTGACGAAATCGAAGGGCCTGCTGCCGTTCGGTGTCGAGGACCTGCGCCCATCGTCGGTCACGATCGTCATCGACCGGACGGGCCAGCGGATCCCGCTGGCGCAGTCGGGATGCTTCGCGGCCACAACCGAGGGCTACCCGTACTGGTGCTCGGGCGCGCACGTCACGAACCTGCCCGCCGGCGGATCGAGCGTCTCGCTGCAGGCCGTCGACAGCACCGGCCAGACGGTCACGTGGAGCAACATCGGGTACATCGGCAGCGACCAGTCCATCGCGGGCGGGGCGTGCACGGCGGGCGTCGCCTGTGTCAAGGATGTAACGCTTTCACCGGCGAACGATCCGTATCTGTACTACACCTCGACGTCGTCGCCAAGGTCGTTCACGGTGCTCGCACATCTGACGGGCGTCGCGAACGGGACGTCGGTGAGATTCTCGTATGCGACAGGAGGCGGGGCGCCCGGCAACGGCGCGTTCACGACCGCCACCCGGATCTCGGGCACGCAGGCCGATGGTATCTGGTCGGCCAGCTTCACGAGCGCCACGACGGAGCAGACGGCCGGGCAGGACGTGTACATCAGGCTCGGGAACGGCGGCAACGCCCCGACGACGGCCGTTCCGGCACAGCACGCCTACGCGCGCGACGACGGCGACATCCTGCAGCAGTATGTCCAGGACCGGCACTACGTCGACCCGAGCTCGGGAGCCACCAGCCCCGGCCGGTTCGTGAACTTCGACGTCGCGTTCCAGGTGCTCGTCAAGGGCACGCCCATCACGCTCAAGCTGGGCGGGGGCGGCGCACAGGGGAACGCGGGCAACTACCAGGGCCTCGACCTGGACACGAACACGACCTGGCCCACCTATCACTGCTACGCCAACGGCGGCGTTCCCAACACGGCTGACGAGGTCCAGCACGGCTCGTGCACGCCGTATGCGATCGGCGATCCCGTGCAGACGCAGACGGGGAACTTCGCCGGCCAGGTGGACCAGGGCCTGCAGGCGCGCGTCGGCAGCTCGCCCAACCAGTGGGACCCCACCAATCCGCCGCCGGACGGCGACCCGCGCTGGATGAGCCTCATCCTGGTGCCGCCGCTGACGTTCTCGACCTGCAACGGCACCTGCACGACGCACGTGGTCGGGTTCGGCGACTTCTACATCACGGACTGGTCCGGCCAGGCCGGAAGCACCCTGAAGCAGGGCGAGGTGCGGGGCGTGTTCTGGAACCGGCCGAACCCGATCAACGACTACTCGACGACCTGCGACGAGCCGAGCGGCATCTGTCTGCAGAGCGTCGCGCTGGAGCCATGGGATGGATAAGCACCTAGGAGGACTCACATGTTGACGCGTGTAGTTACGTCACGAATCGGGGCGCTCATTCTGGCGCTCCTGCTGGCGGCCGCCGCCGCCGCGCTGGTGGTCGTGTATCAACAGAACCACGACTCGAGCCTGCAGAACCCGCACGGCAAGGTGAGCGTGCTGGTCGCGACCCAGACGATCGACCAGTTCACGCCTGGGAACCAGGTGGTCGACGGCAACATGTTCCGGACCGACAAGGTGGCCCCGGACGCTGCCGCCGACGGCGCGATCACGAACCCGGACGATCTGAAGGGCCTCGTCGCGCGCAACGACGTCTACCCCGGCGAGCAGCTGACGACGAACCAGTTCCAGCGCTCCCAGACGACCAGCGTCGCGGTCAAGCTGCATCCCGACCAGCGTGCGATCGCCTTTCCGGTCGACGCATCCTCGGGGCTGGTCGGCCAGGTGCAGGCAGGTGACCACGTCGACGTCGTCGCGACCTTCGATGTGCTTCCCATCGGCCCGAACGGGCTGCCGCTGACCGGCGCCCAGGCGATCCCGCTCACCCGCACGATCGTCTCCGATGCGCTCGTGCTGACCGCTCCCGTCGCCAGCTCGGGCCCGAGCAACCAGACCGACTCGGCCCACGGCCCGGTCATCACGCTCGCGATCGACACCAACAAGGTGAACGACGTCCTCTTCGCCCAGACGAAGGCGACCGTCTGGTTCACGCTGCGGCCGCCGGGCAAGTCCCAGGACATCGGGGGCGGGGTCGTCGACGTGGGTGCCGTCCTGCGCGGCTCGAACGACGCGACCGGGAACGTGCTGCGGGTGACGGGAGCGCACCGATGAGCGGGACCGCCACCACCACGCGGCTCAGCATCGCTGCGCACCGCACCTTCCCCGGCGGGCTCCTTGACGGCGCCATGCCGAACGGCGACAGCGGCGTCCTCGTCGCCTCCGGGATGTCCGACTTCGACGGGGCGCTGATGGCGGCCGAGCGGGATCGCAGCGAGGTGCTGCTCGCCTTCACGCCGACGATCGCCGAGGTGCTCGAGCTGCTCGTGCAGAGCCGCAAGACCCGTCCGGAGATGGGCATCGTCGTCGCCATCCCCGGCCCGGCCAACGGCGCGCTCGGCGAGGCCCTCATGGCGGGCGCGCACGAGATCGTCATCCTGCCCGCCGAGCGGTCGGTGGTCGCCGCGGCCGTGCAGAAGGCTGTCGCACGCGTGTCGACGGCCGCACGGACGGACAACGCGGTCGAGTCCCGCTCGCCGCTGATCGCGGTGCTCGGCCCCAAGGGCGGCGTCGGTAAGACCACGGTCGCGACGAACCTCGCGACGACGCTCGCCGCTTCCGGGCGGCGGACGCTCCTGGTCGACCTCGACCTCCAGTTCGGCGACGTCGGGCTCGTGCTCGGCGTCGCGCCGGAACGGACGCTCCACGACCTGGTGACGTCGCAGGGCCGGCTCGACGGCGAGAGCCTGGCCGGCTTCATCAGCCGCACCGCCGACGGCGTCGACGTGCTGCTCGCGCCCGCCCGGCCCGACCAGGCCGAGGCGGTCACGGACGAGCGGCTGGCGGAGGTGCTCGACGTGGCCACGCGCGAGTACGACGCGGTCGTGGTCGACACGCCGCCGGCGTTCACATCGGCGACGATCGCGGCAATCGACCGCGCCCAGCATCTGGTGATGATCGGCTCGCTCGACCTGCCCGGGCTGAAGAACATGAAGGTCGGCCTCGAGACGCTCGACCTGATGGGCGTCGACCGTGGGCGCGTGCTGACGGTGCTGAACCGGGCCAACTCGAAGGTGGGGCTGCTGGGGCACGAGGTGAAGCAGGTGCTCGGCGGCTCGCCGGATGTGAGCATCCCGTCAGACCGCGCCCTCCCGCGCAGCACGAACTCGGCCCGCGCGATCGTCGCCGCCGATCCACGGTCGGCGCCTGCCAAGGCGCTCCGGGCACTCGGTCAGCGCATCGCCGGGGAGCTCTCCAAGAACGACGGGAAGGGGTGACCTCGATGTCGCTGACAGACCGCCTCGCCAACGGGGCGTCGGCCGGCAACGGCGCGGCGCCGGCCGTCGACCAGTTCGCCGAGGTGCGCGAGCGCGTCCACCGGTCGGTGATCGACACGCTGGGCACCGGGCTGCTCGCGAACCAGGCCGACGAGGCCGTGATCGCCCAGCAGCTGCATGCGCTCGTTGAAAAGGCGCTGGCCGAGGACGAGACCCCGCTCTCGCGGGCCGACCGGGACATGCTCGCGCGCCAGATCACGGACGAGGTGGTCGGCTACGGCCCGATCTCGCGATTCCTGAAGGACGAGACGGTGACCGAGATCATGGTCAACAACCACCGCGAGATCTACATCGAGCGCGGCGGCCGCATCTTCCCGACGGACGTGCAGTTCGCGAGCGAGGCGCACCTGCGCCGCATCCTCGACAAGATCGTGGCCCAGGTGGGCCGGCGCGTGGACGAGTCGTCGGCGATGGTCGACGCGCGTCTGCCGGACGGCTCGCGCGTGAACGCGATCATCCCGCCGCTGTCGCTGAACGGCCCGGCGATGACGATCCGGAAATTCGCCCAGCGGCGGCTCGAGATGGGCGACCTGGTCGGCCTCGGGACGATCTCGGACGAGATGGGCGAGTTCCTCGGCCTGTGCGTCCGTGCACGGCTGAACGTGCTCGTCACCGGCGGCACCGGCTCCGGCAAGACGACCCTGCTGAATGTCCTCTCCAGCTTCATCCCCACCGACGAGCGCATCGTCACGATCGAGGATGCGGCGGAGCTCAAGCTCGACCAGCGCCACTGGCTGCGGCTCGAGTCGCGGCCGGCCAACGTCGAGGGCAGCGGCCTCGTGAGCATCCGGGACCTGCTCCGCAACGCCCTGCGTATGCGGCCCGACCGGATCGTGGTCGGCGAGGTGCGCGGCCCCGAGGCGCTCGACATGCTCCAGGCCATGAACACCGGCCACGACGGCTCGCTGTCGACGGTGCACTGCAACTCGCCCCGCGATGCGGTCTCCCGCATCGAGACGATGGTGCTCATGGCCGGGTTCGACCTGCCGGTACGGGCGATCCGGGAGCAGGTCGCCTCGGCCCTGAACCTGATCGTCCACACCGAGCGCCTGCACGACGGCTCGCGCAAGGTCGTCCGCATCACCGAGGTGCAGCGAATGGAGGGCGACCAGGTGACCCTGCAGGACCTCTTCACCTTCAACGTCCACGGCACGACCGCCAACGGCAGCATCGCTGGCGCGCTCGAGTCGACCGGCCTGCATCCGACGTTCAAGGACGACTTCCACCGCCGGGGCATCCCGCTCCCTGCCGATCTCTTCGCGCCCCGATGAGACGCCTCGCCGCCCTCATCATCGCGGCGCTGGCGGTCGTGGCCGCCGCCGTATCCACGGCCAGCGCCGCCCCGCGATCGCTGCACCTCGCGCTCACGCCGGCGATGCGATTCCCCGACCGGCAGTTCACGCTCGACCTGCCTGCGGGCGTCTCGCCCTACGCGCTGCGCGTGAGCGAGAACGGGGTGCCGGTGATCCCGCACCTCACCCCGATCGACCGCAACGGCGTCCCGGTCAGCGTGGCCGTGATGCTCGACACGAGCGACAGCATGCGCGGGCGGGCGCTGCGCGCCGCGGTGGACGCCGCCAGGACGCTCATCGACGAGAAGCCGGCCCGTTCCGAGGCCGCGATCTTCGGCTTTGCCCGCAGGCCCTACCTGATCCACACGTGGTCGCCCTCGGCGGCCATCCTGGACGCGTCCCTCGCATCGATCGAGCCCTCGGCGGGCACGGCGATCTGGGACGCGGTCGGGATGGCCAGCCAGAGCATCGGGGAGCGCCGCGGCGCCTCGCGGGTGCTCGTCCTCCTCACCGACGGCAGCGACACGTCCAGCGGTGCGACCGTGACGGCGGCCGCCCGAGCCGCCCGCAGCGTGCATGCGCGGGTGTTCGTGGTCGGGCTGCCCGGGGCTCAGACGAACCGGACGAACCTGGAGCGGCTCGTCGCGCAGACGGGCGGCCGGTTCATCCAGGTGCGCTCCTTCAGGCGGCTGCATGCCGTCTACGCGGGTCTCGCCACCGAGCTCGGCCACCAGTACCTGCTCAGCTACACCTCCCAGATGCGGGGCACCGGGCGCACCGTGACCGTCACGGTCTCCGCCGGCGGCCTCGTCACCACCGAGCGCTACACAATCCCGCCCATGCCGGGGGTCTCCGCAGCGCCGCTCACGAGCTGGTGGGCGACCCGCCAGGCGCTGAACGCACTCGCGTCGGCGGTCGGCGTGATCGTGCTCCTCGTCGGCTACCTGCTCCTGCGACCCAAGCGCCGCAACCCGATCCGCCGCTTGCGCGGCTACGGGCTCGGCGGCACCCCCGCGCAGGCCCCCGACCTGCTCGCCATGATGCCCGCGCGGCCCCGCCGCAACGCACCCCGTCCCGGCGCGCGCAACGTGTGGGCCCGGTTTGCCGCGGATGTCGAGCGCGGCGAGATCGGATCCGGCCCTGTCCGTGTGCTCCTGATCGGCATGGCCGTCGGCACCGCGGGAGCGGGCGCCGCCGCGCTGACCGCGGGCCTGCCGATCGTGCTCGCGGCCGGACCCGTCATCGGGGCAGTCGGCGCCTGGGTCTACGTCACGAACCGTGCGTCGGCCTGGTACCGGCACTTCGACTCGACGCTCCCGGATGCTCTGACCGTCCTGGCCTCGTCGCTGCGCGCCGGCCACTCGCTGCTCCAGGCGGTCGACCACGTCGCCCAGGAAGCCGACGACAAGACCGCCCGGGAATGGCACGAGCTCGTCCGCCAGACGCAGCTCGGCATCCCGGTCGAGGACGCGATCGACGCCATGACCCATCGCATCGGCAGCCGCGAGCTGCAGTGGATCTCGCTCGTCGCCCGCGTCCAGCACCAGGTTGGCGGCAACATGGCCGAGATGTTCGACATCGTGGCCGAAACCGTTCGCCAGCGCTACCGGCTGAGCGCCCAGGTGCACGCCCTCACCGCCCAGGGGCGGATGACGCGGTGGGTGCTGACCATCGCGCCCTTCGCGCTCGGCGGCATCCTGAGCATCATGTCGCCGGCCTACATCAGCGTATTCGTCGGCAGCAAGGTCGGCGTCGGCCTCATGGTCGGTGCGACCTGCCTCATCGCCGTCGGCTCCGTGTGGATCAAGAAGATCGTCGAAATCGAGGTATGACGTGACCGCCTTCCCACTCCTCATCTCCGCGATGGTGGCCGGCTCGGTTCTCGCGGCGGCGTACGGCATCCGGCTCGGCCGCCGGGCGACGACCAGGGCCGTGGCCGATGTCAGCGCGTACGGCTACGGCGCGACGGCGCCGGTGACGACCGCGCGCCAGGCGAAGCGCGCCCGGGAGAACCTGCGGCTCGAGCGCGTGATGGCCCGGCTCGCGCGCCGCCTGAGCCCGTCCGACTACGAGAAGGACTTGCAGCTGCGGCTCCTGCAGGCGGGGCTGTACGGGACGCGGCCGTCGCGCTTCCTTGCGATCCGGGTCCTGAGCGCGATCCTGATCGGCGCGATCGGGATCATGTACTCGCACAACGCGCCCAACATGGGCCTTGAGGTGCTGATGATCGTCGGCGGCCCGGGACTCGGGTTCCTGCTCCCCGACAGCTTCCTGTCCGGCCGGATCCGGCGCCGGCTCGACCGGACCGAGCGGGAGTGCGCGGACATGATCGACCTGCTCGCGATCACGGTGCAGTCGGGCCTCGGCCTCGACCAGGCGCTGAAGGTGACGGCCGAGCGCCTCGACGGCCCGCTCGCCGAGCAGGTGCGCCTGATGCTGAACGAGATCCGGGTCGGACAGAGCCGCCCGGAGGCGCTGCGGCGGCTGGCCGAGCGCGCGCCCACTCCCACCGTGCGCTCGTTCACCCGGTCGATGTCGCAGAGCGAGTCGATGGGCGTCTCGATCGGTCAGACGCTGAAGGCGCTCGCGGTCGACGCGCGCGCGCGCAAACGGCTGACGGCCGAGGAGCTGGCCCAGAAGGCGCCGATCAAGATGATCTTCCCGCTGGCGACCTGCTTCTTTCCGGGCATCCTGCTCATCGCCGCCGGCCCGGGCCTGCTGAACCTCCTGAAGGTACTCGGCGCGTGATGCGTGCGGCGATCGGACGGGTCGTCGCCCGCGCGGTGCCGGCGGCCGCGGTCGCCCTGGCCGCGACCGCCGTCTCGGCCGCGGCGATCGGCGCAGCCGGTGAGAGCCACGACGCTCACGGGATCCTGCGGGCCTCCGCGCTGGTTCTGAATGCCGGACTGTGGTGGGGGTTCACGATCGTCACGGTCTTTCGGAAGACGCCGGCGAGGCGCGGGCCGTGGCTGCGCGGCGGCGCCCTGGTCGCCCTCGCCTCGGCGGCGGCAGTGGTCGTGGATCCGTCAGGCGCCGCGCACGCGGGCTGGGCGCAGACGGCGGCCTCCGGCGCGGTGTCACTGGCGTCGCTGGCGCTCGCGTTCGGTGCCCTCGGCCGACTGGGGCGGTGCTTCGGCGTGCTGCCCGACGCCCGCGGCGTCGTCACCCGCGGCCCCTACCGGGTCGTGCGACACCCGATCTACCTGGGCGAGCTGGGCGCCGTCGCCGGCGTCCTGATCGCGAGCCCGAACGCGCGCAACGTGCTGGCTCTGGCGGCGCTCGTCCTGGCCCAGACCGGCCGCGCCCGCCTGGAGGAGCGCACGCTCGCGGCGGCGTTCCCCGCCTACGCCGAGTACGCCGCCACCACGCCGATGCTCATCCCGCGGCTGCGCCTCCCACGCCCGTCCGCGGGCGCGGCCGGCGTCGAGGCCGGCTGACGCCGACTCCAGAGGAGCCCGGTCAATCCGTCGCCGGAGCGCCGTTCGGCCGTGGATGAGCGCTCGGGTCGCGTTTGCAGCCTGGGCTGCGGCACGATCGATCTCCGCCGGTGCGGGAGCCCCCGGCCCGTCCGTGAGGAGCGCCGCATATCCGTGAGCTGTCGCCTCGATCGCGCCGGCCAGCGCCTCGGCATCGACCGGATCGTCCGCACACAGGTCGTCGACGCTGGCCTCCAACGCGGCTTCGACGTTCTCGTATGCCTGCCGCAGCTCGGGGTAGCGTGGCGGTAAGGCTTCTCCCGCGTGTTCGACACCGCCGTCGCGGGCCTCAGGCTGCCGGGATGTGGTCGCGCCAGGAGCGCTGCGCCTCGTAGCCGATCGCCTCCCGGCTCGATCGGTGGCGAGCAACGACTCCGCGCAGATCCGTCCGTGCGACGACAGCTGTGGGCGATCAGCGCGAGGATCGAGCGATGGCGAGGGCCAGGATCGAACTGGCGACACCACGATTTTCAGTCGTGTGCTCTACCAACTGAGCTACCTCGCCGGGCGGCGGACAGTGTATCGCCCGGGCGTCCGCACCCGTGAAAGTGCAACGGCCTCCGGGACGGTGCTACCGCTCCGCGAAGGCCGTTGCGATCACCTGCATCAGACCACGTTTTCGGCCCGTGGTCAAGTGGAATCTCCTGACAGCGCCGGCGCGAGGTCGATCGAGATCCGGTCGCCGACTTCCGCGGCGGTCAGCTCGGCGGCGTTGCCGCGATTCAGGGCGAACGACAGCAGCCCCGAGGAGTCTTCGTAGAGCACGAACTCGCCGGGCCCGACGTCGGTGAACGTGTCGGAGCAGCGGGCGTAGTAGCGGTCGTCCCCCGTGTCGATCTCGGCCATCCGCCCGAGCTGGAAGAGCCCGTCGAGCTCGCCCGCCGACACGGCCAGCTGGATGTTCCCGTAGCGGTCGATGTACTGCACCGGCGCGTGGACGGTCGACCCCTCGATGCGGTGATCGGGCGTCTCGCGGCGGACGAGGTCGGCGGGGTCGATCGGCGGCCCCAGCTCCGACAGCGGCATGCCGCCGGCGAGCCGGGCCGCGGCCGGCGAGAAGACGTCGCGGCCGTGGAACGTGCGCGAGACCGGCTGCAGCATAATCTGCGGGTTCGTGATCGAGACCGCCTCGACCACGCCGCCGCACGCGTCGGCCGCGGGGATCAGCAGGCCGTTGTCGGGTCCGACGAAGTGGCGCCCGTCGGCCGTCCGCAGGGCGATCGCGCGCCGCTCCGATCCGACGCCCGGGTCGACGACGGCCAGGTGGACGCCGACCGGGAGGTAGGGCATCGCGCCCGCGAGCACGCGCGCCCCCTGCCCGATCGCCTGCGGCATGATGCCGTGGGTCACGTGGATCACCTGGGCCCGCGGGCAGATCAGGTTGATGACGCCGTGGCAGATGCCGGCGAAGTCGTCCGCGGTGCCGAAGTCGGACAGGAACGTGACGAAGGGTGGGGCGTCCGGCGCCGGCATGCGCCGCACTCTAACCGGCTGCCGACGAGCCCTCCGGCACGTGCACCGGCCACCGCAGGACGACCGACGCGCACCACGCGGCGGCGGCCAGCAGGAGAGCGGCGAGCACGAACAGCACCTGCGGGCTGCCCGCCGCTGCGAGGATCCAGCCCGAGCTGACCGTGGCGGCGGCGATCACGCCGTACTCGCACACATTCCAGGCGATGGTGGCGCTCGGGCGGCGGGACGGCTCCGTGCGGGCGAGCGCGGAGTCGACGATCAGCGGCCACGCCCCCGTGGCGACGAACGCGGTGCTGACGAGGACGGTCACGAAGATCCCGGCCTGGCCGACCAGCACCGCGGCGGCGAGCAGCGCGCTCAGCACGGCCGCGGCGATCAGGAGCAGCAGGACGGCTCGCCGGTGGCCGCCGGACTCGGTCAGGACGCGACCCGCGAACGCGCCGCCGATCTTGGCCGCCTGGATGCCGCCGACGGTCATCCCGACGACGAGGGGCGCGAGGTGGAACCGGCCGGCGAGCACGATCGGGGCCAGCGGCAGGAGCAGGGCCAGCGCCGCGACCAGCAGCAGGTCGGGCACCTGGATCGCGACGCCGCGGGGGGAGAGGCCGTTCGAGAGCCGCGCGTGCGGGCCCTCGGCGATCGCCTCGCGCCGCGCCGGCCTCCACACGGCCACGGCCAGGGCTGCGGCGAGGATGCCGAGCACGTAGCTGTAGCGCGGCGCCGTGACCGCCCCGACGCCGGCGTCGCGCAGGAGCGCGATCACGAGCCCCGCGCCGGTCGAGCCGCCGGCGACACCGAACGTGTAGGCCGCGTAGTGGGTCGCAAAAGCGCGCTCGCTGCCCGGCTCGCCGGAGGCCTCGCCGAGCAGCGTCTGGCTGGCGACCCAGAAGAGGCCGATGCCGCCGCCCACGAGGCCCGACCCGACGGCCATCGCGGGGGCCGCCGACGCGAGGAAGAGGAGGATTTCGCCCAGGCCCGACACCGCCAGTGCGGCCGCCAGCAGGTTGCGGCCGCCGCCGACCACCCGACCGACCCTCCCGGCGACCAGCGCTCCCCCCGCCACCGTCACGGTGCCGGTCGCGAGCACCTCCCCGGCCAGGGACGCCGGCCGGCCCAGCGCCTCGATGTGCATGGGCACGCTGAGCGCGAGGACGCCGAACATCATCCCGTCCAGCGCCGCCGCCACGTAGAACGCCCGCCCCAGCCGCCGCCTCATGCCGCGACGTGTCCCAGTGCCTCGGAGACGCGCGCGGCGGCCCGCAGGGCCATCGGCACGAACTCGGACTCGAGCCGCTCGGGGCTGACGCGGTAGCGCGGCCCGCCGAGCGCGATCGCGGCGATCACCGCGCCGCGGTGATCGCGGATGGGGACGGCGACGCCCGTGTAGGCGTCGTCCGCGTCCCCCACGCAGAGGGCGTGGCCGCGCCGGCGGAGGGACGCGAGCTCGACATCGGAGAGCCCGACGGCGCCCGGCGCCGCCTCGCCGACCAGGCGCTCGATCACGTCCGGGGGCTGGAAGGCGAGGAGCAGCCGCCCCGTCACGCCGTCGGTGAGCGCCTGCCGGCGGCCCACCCAGTCCACGTTCACGGTGACATGCCGGCTCGACGCCTGGTCGAGGTAGACCACCGACTGCCCGTCGAGCATGCCCAGCCAGGCCGTCTCGCCCGTCTCGTCACGCAGCTCGCGCAGCCGCGGCCGCGCCAGGGCCCGCACCGGGAACCGGTTCAGGACAAGGCCCGCCAGCGTGACCAGACCGAGGCCGAGGCGGTAGCGGCCGGGGACATCCGTCTGCTCGAGCAGCCCGTGCCGCTCGAGCGTCGCCATCATCCGCGACGCGGTGCTGCGGTGGACGTCGAGCGCCGAGACCACGTCGGCGATCGAGAGATCGGGGCGGCGCTCGTCGAAGAGCTCGAGGATCGCCATCGCGCGCTCGACCGCCTGGGTGCCCGCCGTGGATTCCATGGTCGCAGCATACACGCTTCGCTCATATTATGCACGTGAGGTGCATGCGCGTGCGAACGCGGACGTCTCGCGGGCGGCGGGCAGGCAGCCCGAAAATCGGGGACAGTCCCCATCCGGGGACTGTCCCCACCCCAGGCGTACCTAGGCGACGACGTCCTCGGCCGGCTCGGGAGCGGTCTTCTGCAGCTCCGTGAGCTCGGCCGGGGGGATGTGGCAGCGGTAGCGGTGGCGGACGCCGTCCTCCTGCCACGGGGGTGCCTCGGTGCGGCAGATCTCGCCCAGAACTCGCGGGCAGCGGGTGTGGAAGGGGCAGCCGGTCGGCACGTCGGACGCGCTGGGGAGGACGCCGGAGAGCTTGATCCGGGGCCGGCTGTCCTCGTCGTCGAAGGTCGGGATCGCCGAGAGCAGCGCCTCCGTGTACGGGTGGTGCGGCGACGCGAAGACCTGCTCCGCGGAGCCGACGTCGACGAGCTTGCCCAGGTACATGACCCCGATCGAATCGGACACGTAGCGGACGACGGCGAGGTCGTGCGAGATGAAGACGTAGGAGACGCCCTGGCGCCGCTGCAGGTCGACGAGCAGGTTCAGGATCGCGGCCTGCACCGACACGTCGAGGGCCGAGGTCGGCTCGTCGCAGAGCACCATCGCGGGGTTGCCGGCGAACGAGCGGGCGATCGCGACGCGCTGCTTCAGGCCGCCGGAGAGCGCGGACGGGCGCACGTCGAGATGACGGGGCTCGAGCCGCACGGAGCGGGCCAGGTCGGCCATCTGCTGGTCCTGCGAGTCGCGCCCGCGCACGCCCGCGAGCAGTTGCAGGGAGCGGCGCAGGATCGCGCGCACGCTGTGCGTCGGGTTGAGCGCGTTGTCGGGGTTCTGGAACACCATCTGCAGGCGGCGGCGGGCCTCGCCCGGCCGCTTTCCGGCCAGCTTCGACACGTCCATGCCCTCGAAGGCCAGCTCGCCCGAGGTGACGTCGATCAGGCCGACGATGCACTTCGCGAACGACGTCTTGCCGCTGCCGGACTCGCCGACGAGGCCGAACACCTCGCCTCGCCTGACCTCGACGTCGACGCCGCCGACCGCCAGCACCTCAGTGCCGGAGAACTTGTAGGCCTTCACGAGGTCCGTGACCTTGAGGAGCGTCTCGTCGGCCACGGGTGCGACGTCGTCCTGGGCCACCGCCTCGACCGGCGGGATGCCCGGCACCTCCTCGGAGTAGAAGCAGCGGGCCATGTGCCCGTCGCTGACGGGCGCCAGCTCGGGGTGCTCCTGCACGCACCGGTCGCGCGCGATCGGGCAGCGGTCGGCGAACACGCAGCCGGGCATGTCGGCGCCGAGCGGCGGCAGCGATCCCGGGATCGGGTCGAGCCGGTCGGTGTCCTTGCGCATGCCCAGGCGCGGCAGGCAGCGCAGGAGGGCAAGGGTGTAGGGGTGACGCGGGTCGCGGAACACCTCGCGGGCGTTCCCCTGCTCGATCAGGCGGCCGGCGTAGAGGACGCCGACGCGCTCGCACATGCGGGCGACGATGCCGAGGTTGTGGCTGACGAAGAGGATCGACGTGTTGAACTCGCGGCGCAGGTCCTCGACCAGATCGAGCACCTCGGCCTCGACGGTGGCATCGAGTCCGGTCGTCGGCTCGTCCAGCACCAGCAGGTCGGGGTCGGTGGCGAGCGCCATCGCGAACATGATCCGCTGCTGCTGGCCGCCCGAGAGCTCGTGCGGGTAGCGGCGCAGGACGCGGGCGGCGTCGGAGATCTGCACGGTCGAGATCATGTGCGCCGCGGCGTCGGCCGCCTCGCGCTTGTCCATCCCGCGGTGGAACCGATACACCTCGGCGATCTGGTCGCCGACCCGCAGCGTCGGGTTGAGCGCGGTGCCGGGATCCTGGTAGACCATCGCCATCCGGTTGCCGCGCCAGCTCCGCAGCGTGCGCTCGTCGGCGGCCAGCAGGTCGTCGCCGCCGAAGGTGATGCTGCCGGACTCGACCACCGCGTTGGGCGGCAGGTAGCGCATGAGCGACATGGCGACCGTCGTCTTGCCGCACCCGGACTCTCCGACGAGCCCGTAGGCCTCGCCCGGCTTGATCGTGAACGACACGTCCGAGAGCACGCGCAGGAGCCGGCTGCGGCGGCGGTAGCTGACCGTGAGGCTGTCGATCTCGACGGCGCCGGTCTGCACCGGGGCGACGCTCATTCCTCCACCACCCGCTTCAGGCCGTCAGCCACCAGATTGACGCCGACGACGAGGGTGGCCAGGGCGGCCGCCGGGAAGATCACCATCCACCACGCCACCTGCAGGAAGGCGCGGCCGTTCGCGATCTGGAGTCCCCAGTCGGGCGACGGATCCTGCAGGCCGAGACCGAGGAACGAGATCGAGGCGGCCGTGAAGATGGCGTAGGCGAGGCGGACGGTGGCCTCGACCAGGATCGGGCCGGTGATGTTCGGGAGGATCTCCCACAGCATGATGCGGATCCCGCGCTCGCCCCGCAGGCGGGCCGCGGCGACGTACTCGCGCTCGCGCTCCACCAGCACCGCCGAGCGCACGGTGCGCGCGATCAGCGGGGTGAAGATGATCCCGATGACGAGGATGATGTTCAGGGTGGTACGCCCCAGCGACGCCAGCACGAGCACGGCGATGACGATCAGCGGGAACGCCAGGAACGCGTCGACGATGCGGCTGACGATGTCATCGACCCAGCCGCGGTAGAAGCCGGTGACGAGGCCGACGATCGTGCCGGCGACGAGGCCGAGCAGGGTCGCGGCCGGCGCGATCTCAAGGACGGTGGCCGACCCGGCCAGCACGCGCGAGAAGACGTCGCGCCCGAGGTTGTCCGTGCCGAACCAGTGGGCACCGCCCGGGGACTTCAGGGTATCGGTCGGGCCGACCGCCAGGGGGTCGTGCGGCACGATCGCCCGCCAGAAGATCGCGTCGAGGACCCAGAAGGCCAGGATGATCGCGCCGACGACGAACGTCTTCGACCGGATCAGCGCGCGGAGGAACTCCTGCCGGCGCCGGCGGCGCTCGGCACGCACGTCGAGGACGGGCGCGGCAGGCGGCGGGATCTGGAGGTCACTGCCCTCGATGCTGGCCATCTACGCGAGCCTCACACGCGGGTTGAGGAGGCCGTAGGTGATGTCGGCGATGAGGTTCGCGACGCAGTAGATGATCGCCATCATGAGCACGCCCGCCTCGAGCGTCTGCAGGTCGTGCCCGGTGGCGGACTCGAGGATCAGCTGGCCGATGCCGGGATAGGCGAACAGGGTCTCGACGATCACGAGGCCGCCGACCAGGTAGCCGACCTGGGCGCTCACGACGGTGATGGTCGGGAGCATCGAGTTGCGCACGACGTGGCGCCAGACCACGTAGCGCCGGGGCAGGCCCTTCAGGATCGCCGTGCGGACGTAGTTCGACTGCAGCGCGTCGACCGTGCCCGCCCGGGCCATGCGCGAGATGTAGCCGAAGAGGACGAAGCCCAGCGGGAGCGCGGGCAGGAGCAGCTGCCGGAACCAGTCCACCGGGTCGGTGCCCGGCACCTGCGACGAGGTCGGGAACCACCCCAACTGGACGGCGAAGACGACGATCAGGATCACCCCGACCACGAACTCGGGCAGGGCGATGAACGAGAGCCCCGTGATCGAGACCACCCGGTCGAGGGTCTTCCCGTAGTTGAGGGCGGCCACCACCCCCATGAAGATGGAGAACGGCACGATCAGGACCAGCGCGAACGCCCCCAGTATGAGGGAGTTCCGCAGGCGGTGGAGGACGAGCGGGCGTACCTCGACGTTCTGCACCGGCGACACGCCCCAGTCGCCGCGCACGAAGTCGGTCGCCCAGTTCCAGTAGCGCACGGGCAGGGGCTTGTCGGTGCCGAGCGAGTGGTCGAGCGCGTCCACCTGCTGCTGGGACGCGTACGGGCCGAGGATCGTCCGGCCGACGTCGCCCGGGAGCAGCTGCGACGCCGTGAAGACCACGACCGAGACGATCACGAGCGTGATCACGGTCAACCCCAGGCGCTTCAGGATGTACCGGCTCATGCGATGCCTTGCAAGCGTACCGCCTCGGGGCCGGCGCGTGAAGGGCGCCGGCCCCGAAGGTCAGCGGCTCACGAGAGCCACATGGCGCTCGCGTCGAGGTGGAAGGTCGGCCCAGCGGCCAGCCCGTGGACGTTGTTGCGGGTCGCCCGCAGCTCCTTGATCCAGTAGCCGATCACGTCCGGCACCTCCGCCTGCTGGATCTTGGCGGCCTGGACGGCCAGCGACGTGCGGGTCTGCTGGTCGGCCTCGCCCTCGAACTTCTGGACGAGCTTGTCGAAGGCCGGGTCGCACCAGTGGGCCGAGTTCCATGCGCCCGAGTTCGACAGGGTCTTGTTCGGCACCGACCGGCACAGGTAGGCCGGGTCGATCGTCTGGCCGGCCGTCCCGCGGGCGCCCCAGTCGGTGATGCCGAAGGGCACCTGCAGCCAGGGCTGGTTGCCGCCCGTGCCGTAGAACGTGCCCTGGGGCTGGACGTCGAGCTTCACGTTGATCCCGGCCGGCGCGACCATCTGCTTCACGAACTGCGCGTACTCCGGAATCTCCAGGAACTGCTCGGTCGTGAGGGTGACGTTGATGGTCTTGCCGCCGAGCAAGGACTTGGCCTTGTCGATGTCCTGGACGCGCTGCGGCACCTGATCGGTGGTCGGCGAGCCCGGGTAGATCGGCGCGAACGCGTGGTCGTTACCGAGCTCGGCCTTGCCGTTGAAGAGGCCGGAGACGAGCCCGGGCCGGTCGAGCGAGTAGGCGACGGCGAGGCGCGCGTTCTTGTCGTTGAACGGCTCCTGGTCGACCCGCATCTGGAGCGTGCGGTATTCGCTCGACTGCGTCTCGGTGACCGTGATGTTCGAGTCGGAGAAGAGCGCCTGCGAGCCCTGGTACGGAACCTGCGGGAACACGTTGATCGCCCCGCCCTGGAGCGCCAGCACGATCGGCGGCGTATCGGTGAAGTACTTGACGTTCACCTTGTCGAGGTAGGGCTGGCCCTTGCCCCAGTAGTGCGGGTTCTTCTCGTACGTCGCACCCTGGTCCTTCGAGAAGGTCTTCAGGACGAACGGCCCGGTCCCGATCCCGCCCTTGGTGAAGTCGCCGACCTGGTAGTTCTTCGGCAGGATCACCGAGTTGTAGTTGAACGACGAGACCAGGTACGGGAAGTCCGCGTACGGGCGGTCGAGGTGGAACACGATGGTGTCCGGCGCCGTGCTCTCGACGTTGCCGCGGGAGAGCACGCCCGAGAAGGCCGACAGCGCCGCCGACCCGATCTTCGGGTCGAGCATGCGCTCGAACGAGGCGACGATGTCGTCGTTCGAGAACGGGCTGCCGTCCTGCCACTTGACGCCCTGGCGGATCGTGAACGTCCATGTGTCGGGGGTCGAGCCGGGCTCCCACTTCGTGGCCAGCTTCGGCTGGAGGACGTACTGCGCGTTCGGGAAGACGAGATAGTCGCAGGCGAGCTGCGTGGTCATGATGGCGCCGGTGTTGAACATCGTCACCGGGTCGACGTCGGAGGCCGGCGAGGTGATGCCGAAGATGCCGGTGCCGCCGCGCTTGATCGCGCCGCCCGAGGATGAGGGCGAGGACGAGTTGTCGGAGGCCGAGGAGCCGCAGGCGGCCAGGATCGTCCCCAGGACGGAGGCCGATATCCCGAGGACGCTGCCCCGGACGAGCACCTGCTGGCGCGTCATCCGGCCCGCGCGGGCTTCCTCGTAGAGGTGGTATTCAAGATCCTTCACAGCTGGACCTCACTTCGTGTTTGGTGACCCGGGACGGCGCTCCCCGCAGGAACGCGCGAACGGGTGGTAACGCGACCTCGCTCGGCTACTCAGATAGCTCCTTCCCACTGCGCCGGGCCCTCCAGTACCGCTGGGAAGGCGCCAACGTATCACGGTGTCCGGCCATAACTCAATGAGACGAAATACGGTCGAGAAGAGTCAGGACGACTTCGTCGTCCCCCGGTCGCGCGGCCGCCTGGACCGCCACCGGCAGGCCGGCGGAGCCGGCGTCCCCGCGATCCTCGCCCGGCACCACCGTGGTGACGGGCGCGACGCCGGCGGGCATGCCGAGCAGGTTGTAGAGCGACGTGTAGCTCTGGCCCGCGACGACCTCGTGCGCCGCGCCGTGGGGCACGGCGGGGCGCGCGTGAGCGGGGCCGATCAGGGCGTCGAGCCCCTCGCGGTCGAGCATCGCGGCGAACCGCCCCCGCAGCGCGCCGATCCGCTCCTCCAGCCGGAGCAGCTCCTCGGGGTCGAGGGCGGCGGCCTCGGCGGCCGCGAGCGCGCGCCGCACCTGGGGCGTCGCCCGGCTGCCGCGCAGGATCCGGAGCAGGCCGCGGCCGCCGTCGGCGGCGAACACGGCGTCGAAGAGCGCGAGCGCCTCGGGGGCTTCGGCCGGCTCGACGTCGACGACCTCGAGGCCGTCCGCCGCCAGCCGATCGGCCGTCCCGGCGACGGCGCGGCGGATGGCGGGCGCGGGTGTGAGCACGCCGTTGTCGCGCACGACGCCGACGCGGCGCAGGGGCCGGGCCGGCGCACGGGACTCCGGCCCCACGTCGAGCACCGAGAGCACGAGCCGCAGGTCGGCGACGTCGCGCGCGAGGACGCCGGGGCGGTTCTGGATCAGCGTCTGGCCGGCGAAGAGCTGGTCGTCGCGGCTGCCGGCGAGGCTGAGCCGCCCCGGGGTGGGCGCCATGCCGAAGACCCCGCACCAGGCGGCCGGGATGCGGACGCTGCCGCCGATGTCCGTCCCCACGGCCACCGGGACGACGCCGGCGGCGACGAGCGCCGCCTCCCCGCCGCTCGACCCGCCGGGTGAGCGGTCGGCCGCCCAGGGGTTGTCCGTGCGCCCGTAGACCGGGTTGTCGGTCTCCGCGTACCAGTTGAGCTGGGCGACGTTGCCCTTGCACAG
>JAICJM010000287.1 GCA_025928435.1 Thermoleophilia bacterium | reverse complement strand
TGTGCCTTCATGCTCGTGCCGCCGCCCCTCATCGTGGGCCGTGTGGACGGCAGGGACGTGTCGTTCACCGTTGACGGCTGCAGCCTGTGCGGCCTTCCGCGACATGCCGGAGCCGACGCGCGCGTCCTGCTGTCCGCCTAGTGGGCCCGCTCGATCGCTGCGACCACCAGCTCGCACAGCAGATCGTGCTGGTCGGTCGCGGCGGCGACCACGCACGGCTCGAGCCCGCCGCCCGGTTCGAAGACCGAGACCCGGCCGCCGGCCTCGGCGACGAGCAGCATCCCGGCCGCACGGTCCCAGTGCTTGATCCCCCACTCGTAGAAGCCGTCCAGCCGGCCGCACGCCACCCACGCGAGGTCGAGCGCGGCCGACCCGCCGCGGCGCACGTCGCGCACGCGCGGCAGCAGATGGGTGAGCACGCGCGCCTGGAGTCCGCGGTCGTCCGGGTCGTACGCGAAGCCCGTGCCGATGAGCGCCCGGTCGAGGCCGCGTGCCGCGCGCACGTGCACGGGGCGGCCGTTCAGGGTCGCCCCGGCGCCCCGCGCGGCGGCGAACGTCTCCTTGCGAGTCGGGTCGTGCACCACCGCGACGACCCCGCCGTCGGCGTCCTCGCACGACACCGAGACCGACCAGACCGGGTAGCCGAACAGATAGTTGGTCGTCCCGTCCAGGGGATCGACGACCCACGTCAGCCCGGAGCTGCCCTCGACGTTCGCGCCCTCCTCGCCGAGCACGCCGTCGTCCGGCCGGGCCGAGGTGATGCGGTCGAGCAGCAGCCGCTCGGCGGCACGGTCGGCATCCGACACCATGTCGGTCGTGCTGCTCTTCGACTCGACGCCGCTCGCCGGGCCGCCGAAGCGCCCGAGCAGGAGCTCACCGGCGTCGCGGGCGGCGCCGAGCGCAAGGTCGAGCAGGCCGTCGGCGGACACGGCGCGGGAGTGTAGTGAACGCCCCTCGCACGACGCGCCCGCAGGCGAAAAACCGCCGGAAACACTGGACATCGTCCGATGCCTGAGGCATTCTGCTCGAAGGAAGAATGGGCACGTTCATCCGACATCTGAGAGAACGGCGACGCGAGCGCAAGCTGGCGCGCGAGCTGGAGCAGCGCTTCCGTGAGCGCGCGGATGCCGCGGCTGCGGCCGCCGCGCGGCTTGCGGACGAGTTGCGGCGGCCGTGACATCGGCGTAGCTACCCTGGCGCGGTGACCGCGCCGCTGCGATATTCGTCGCTCGGATCCGGCCTTTTCGCCGGGCGGATGCCGCATGCCGCGGCCCACGTCGAGGCGCTCCACGCCGAGGGTGTCCGCACCGTCATCAACCTGTGCGAGGACCACGAGTACTGGGACGGCGAGCGGGCGGCGGTCGAGGCGGCGTTCCGGGCGGCGGAGATCACCGAGCACCGCCTGCCCGTCCCGGACGGGGCGACGATCCCGCCCGAGGTGCTCGACCGGGCGATGGAGCTGGCCGGGCTGGAGACCGCCTACGTGCACTGCCGCGGGGGCCGCGAGCGGTCGGCGGCGGTGGCCGTCGCGCTGCTCGCGAACCGCTCCGGCACGAGCATCGACGAGGCGCTCGAGGCGGCCTCGGCGTGCTGGCCGACCTGCCGGCCGCTCCCGTGGCAGATCGCCGGCGTGCATGCCTGGGCGGCCTCCCGGGAATCATGAAGCGCATATGAACCCGGTTGCACGGCCGTCGCCGCCATCGTATGCTCAGGAGGTCGAACGGCAGGGAGGGAAATTGAGGGTGGCCAAGGGTGTGATGGTGGGCGTCGTGGTCGTCGCCGCGTTCGCAACCATCTTCGTCGTGGGCGGCGGCAGCGGTGCGCACGCCGTTGCCGCAGGGCATTCGGCGACGGACAGCGCCGAGCTTCCGGTCACAGTCGGCCAGCTCGCGCAGCTACCGATCATCGCCGGCTTCGTCGCCGCGACGTGGTTCTGCCTGCGGGCACTGTCATCCGGCAGAAAATTGCAGTAAACTCGACACCGGAGGGATTTCAAGGAGTGTCCCCGAGCGCGTCGCCTGGCGATCGCGCAACCGGCTGACCCGTCGGTGTGGGACACGTTGTCCGGCGGCCCACCGGACAGCCCAACAGACGAGGCCGTCTCTGCCCAGGCGGCCTCGTCGCTTTTCTGGGAGCCATTTCCAGTCGGCGCGCAGCCGCGAATATTCCGGCTCAAGTGCCCGCCGCCGCGAACGATGAATACGGGTACTCATGGCCCCCTCCGAGCTCAACACCGCGCTCTCCGCCATCGACGAGCGCCTGAAGACCGCCTACACGATCGCCGGCTCCCTGCTCGCCTTCGCCGTGGCCGCCTTCGTCGCGGTCTTCGTGCTGCAGAACATCACCCCGAATCTCGCGGCCACGGCCTCGGCGATCTCGGTGGTCGGCGCCGCCGGTGCCCTGGCCGCCTCGCGGGTCTGCGTCTGGCGGCGGGAGGAGCTCTTCGACGAGATCGTCCTCTCCGGCTACCGCCACGTCGGCGGCGACGCCGTGAACCGCCACGCCGAGGCGCTCGTGGCGGCCGACCGGCGGCTGGTGCTGGCCCGGACGCTGGAGCGCTTCCTCGAGATCTCGCTCCGCAACCAGCTCACCGCCGTCCCGCTCGACCGCCCGGCGGTGCGCGAGCTCGAGCCGCACATCCGCGGCCTGTGCGCCCGCGTGCGGGCGGTGGAGGTCGACGTCCACGCCGCCGGCATGGTGCTCCTGCGGCGGCTCATCACCGACGGCGCGACGAGCCCGCTCTTCCGTGCCAGCATCGATCTCGAGGGCAACGGCCCCGAGCTCGAGCGCGCCATCGAGACCATCCACGCGCACCTCGGCCCGGCCCCGGTCATCCAGCTCTTCCCCGCGCAGACCACCGAGCCGCTGCGCCTCGCCGCCTAGCCTAGCCGTCCTCCTCCGCGATCAGCGCGTCGAGCTCCGGCACGGCCGCGCGCAGGCTGGGCAGGTTGACGACGATCCCCTCCTGCGTGCTGCGCGCGAGCACGACGACCGCCTCCTCGTCGAGCGAGGGGTTCTCCTCGCGGTGCGGCACCCACGGCGGGACGTACACGTAGTCCCCCGGCCCGGTCTCGATGCGGCGCTCTGCGTCGTCCTCGAGAAAGACGAACACGGGATGGCCGGAGACGACGTAGATGCCGGTCTCGGCCTCGCCGTGGTGATGGTCGGCCGAGCGCATGTCCGGCGCGACGCGGTTCTTGCCCATCCAGATCTTGCGCGAGCCGTTGCGCTTGCCGGAGATGGCCTCGTAGCGGCGCATGCCCGGCGTCTGGGCGGTGTCCTCGGACAGCCCGTCGTGCGGCGTGTGGTGGAGGCGCCGGTGCCACGCGGCGGTGCCGGCGTCGAGCGGCTCGTTGTCGGCCATCCTCGAAGACTACGGCGTGGGGACTTTCCCCGCGCGCGGGGACTGTCCCCGATTCTCGCCTAGAGCGAGAGGAGGGTCGCCGGCCCGCGCCGCTCCAGGCCGCGGCTCACGATCAGGCGCTGGATCTCACTCGTCCCCTCCCAGATGCGATCGACGCGCAGCTCGCGCCACAGCCGCTCGGCCGGGTTCGAGCGCATGTAGCCGCGGCCGCCGAAGATCTGCACGACCCGGTCGGCCACCCGGCCGGC
>JAICJM010000220.1 GCA_025928435.1 Thermoleophilia bacterium | reverse complement strand
TGCCCACCCAGTGCCCGCTGTGGTTGCTCCCGCTGGCCGGCTAGTACCACGCTACCCCCGCATGACACGATGGGCCCCCCGCGGGTGGCCCTTCGCGGTTTAAGGGGGGGTAACCCTGGGTGCCCCCACGAGCCCCCTCCTTAAGGGTGTAGCCGACTTCTTGGTGGCGCTTCGGCGAGACGCGGTCTCGCCGAAGCCGCGCGGGGCGTAGGGTGACCGCATGTGGCGGACAACGTCGCGTAGGGGGACCAGCCTCACCTGCTTCGACCACGGAGGCGACGGGCCGCCTGCAGTGCTCGTCCACGGCCTGGCCGGCCACGCGGCGGAGTGGGACGGCACGGCCGCGTGGCTCAGGGCCACACACCGGGTCGTGGCGCCGGACTCCCGCGGCCACGGCCGCAGCGAGCGGCGGCCGGGCGACGTGTCGCGGGCGGCGTTCGTCGATGATCTCGCTCACTGGATCGAGTTGCTCGGCCTCGCGCCGGCCGTCGTGATCGGGCAGTCGCTCGGCGCGCACACGGCGTTCCTGCTCGCCGCCCGCCGCCCCGAGCTCGTCCGGGCGCTCGTCGTCGCCGAGGCGACGCCCGAGGCCGACCCGGAGGCGCCGGCGGCGGTGGAGGGGTGGTTGCGGTCATGGCCCGTCCCGTTCGGCGGCCACCGGGACGCGCTCGCCTTCTTCGGCGACACGACCTGGGGCCGGGCGTGGGCCGAGGGGCTCGAGCGCCGCGACGGGGGGATGTGGCCGGCGTTCGACATCGACGTGATGGTCGCGGCACTGGCCGACACGGCCGAGCGCGACTGCTGGGACGAGTGGCGCCGGGTGTCCTGCCCGGCGCTCGTCGTGCGCGCCGGCGACGAAGGGATCCCCGAGGCGATCGTGCAGCGGATGGTCGCCGAGGCCCCGCGGGCGACCGCGGCGGTCGTCGCGAACGCCGGCCACGACCTCCACCTCCACCAGCCCGAGGCCTGGCGAGCCGTCGTGGAGGCCTTCCTGTGCACCAAACGGGGTCAGACCCCTTCTGGTGCATAACCGGTGCCAGTCACCCCCTATGCCGTCCGCCCGGTGGGGACAGTCCCCACGCGGGGACTGTCCCCGGTTGGCGGCAGGATGGAAACCGGGGTCTGACCCGAACGGCGGCCGTGACACTTCCGTTGCAGTTCCGTTCGGGGTCTGGCCCCGACTCTGCCCGCGCCGAGCGGCGCACCAAAAGGGGTCTGACCCCGTTTGGTGCATAACCGGTGCCTAGCACCGGCTATGCAGGCCGTCTACAGCGTGACGTAGCCGGTGGCCTCCGACGGCCACCGCGTCTCCTCGCGGACGCCGTTCGAGGCGTTGCCCTCGACGGTCGTCAGCGAGCCGTCGGCGTTCACCGACTTGACGATGCCCACGTGCTCGGTGCCGAACAGGATCAGGTCGCCAGGGGCGGGGGTCTGCGTGAGCCGGCCGGTCGAGCGGGCCCAGTCGGTGATCCCGGAGACGGAGCCGAGGCCCTGGCCGTGGTCGCCGATCGGCGCGCCGGCCTGGTTCGCGCACCAGGAGACGAAGTAGGCGCACCACGGAGCGCCGGCGTAGGCGCCCTGGGTGGCGGTGCGATACTCGGCGATCTGGGGCCCGTCGTTCGAGCCCGGAGGCTGCTCGGTGACGCCCACCTGGCCCTCGGCCACCTGGAGGGCGGCGAGGCCGGAGTTCGCCGGCGAGCCGCCGGACGCGGACACGTCGCTCGTCCCGCCTGCGGCGGCGAGCGCCTGCTGGAACGACGTGGCGGAGCCGGACGTCGTTGGGGGCGTCGCCTGGGGGCCCAGGAGCGACGGCGAGGAGATCTGGTCGACCATCCCCTCCAGCTGCTGCATGCGGCTGAGGGCGTCGGTGAAGCTCGCGGCGGAGACGGCGTCAGGCGAGAAGCTCATTCACCGTGTACATCGCCCGCGGACGGCGGAAGTTGAGCCGCGACGACGCGAAATGCGCCGGGCCGCCCACTCCCTCGAGCGGACGGCCCCGGCGTCAGGCGGTGATGCTGGTGTCGGGCTACTGCCGCAGCAGCGAGAGCACCGACTGCGAGGACTGGTTGGCCTGCGACAGGACGCTCATGCCGGCCTGCTGGAGCACCTGCAGCTTGGTGAAGTTCACCATCTCCGACGCCATGTCGACGTCCTTGATGCTGGACTCGGAGGCCGAGAGGTTCTCCTGGTAGTTGGCCAGGTTGTTCAGCGTATGCTGGAGCCGGTTCTGGACGGCGCCGAACGTCGCGCGATCGGTGGAGACGTTCTGGATGGCGGCGTCGATCGCCGACAGGTTGATCGTCGAGCCGGAGAAGCTGAAGATCGACGAGTCGACGGCGAACCCGGCACCCGAGCCGAACAGCTTGACGGCCGACGTGGCGATCGTCTCACCGTCGTTGGCGCCCACCTGGAAGGTGATGGTGGCGTTGCCCGTGAGGAGCGCGATGCCGTTGAAGGTCGTGTCGGCGCCGATGGTGGCGATCTCGGCGCAGAGCTGGGCGACCTCGGCGGTGATGGCGGCCTGGTCGGAGGTCGACAGCGTGCCGTTGTTGTACTCGACCGCGAGGTCGCGGACGCGCTGCAGCATCGACTGCACCTCGTTCATCGAGCCGTCGGCGGTCTGGACGAGGTTGACGGCGTCCTGCGCGTTCTGCTGGGCCTGCGTCAGGCCGCTGACCTGGGCGCTGAGCTTCTCGGAGATGGCCAGACCGGCGGCGTCGTCGGCGGCCTTGTTGATGCGGTAGCCCGACGAGAGCTTCTGCATCGACTCGGACAGCTTGTTCGAGGTGTTGACCAGGTTCCGATGCGCGTCGAACGCCTCGATGTTGGTCTGGACAGAAAGGGACATGACGGTTCTCCTTGGGGACGGACTGCGTTCTTAGGCTGGGGGGATGTCAGTTGGGACACTCGAGACCGACGCCAGAGCGGCGGCGGCGTTCTCTTCCTTGATCGCGAGCCAGATCTCGTGCCGGTACACGGGCACGTCGCTAGGCGCGTCGATGCCGAGGCGGACGCTCGACCCGGAGACCTCGAGCACCGTGACGGTGATCTGGTCGCCGAGGCAGATGCGCTCGCCGGCCTTGCGGGTGATGACGAGCACGCCTACACCCCCGTGGCCGCAACCGGGGCGGCCGGGGTCGCGGGGCGAACGTCGGACAGCGGGACGCGCGAGAACAGCGGCTCGCGGACGCCGTAGCCGCCGACCTCGTTGATCACCTGGCGGCCGAGCCGGCTCGCGCCGTGGATGACGATCGGGCCACGCAGGTTGATGGTGAAGTCGCCGAGCTGGTCGGCCGCGCGGACGACGCAGAAGATCTCCGCCTGCTCGGGCGACTCGAGCTGCAGCGTGGCAGCGTCGTCGTCCGAGAGCTTGACCTCGTAGTCGCTGAAGAACGGCCACGGCTTCGTGACGGGCAGGGCCAGGGACGGATCGTCGATCGAGTGGAGCCAGAAAAAGACGGACTTGTCGTCGCGGGCGACCAGCGCGTAGCGGTTGCCGCCGAGCCCGATGAGGCCCTCGGGGAACACGATGATCGTGTCCTCGCTGATCTCGATCTTTCCGAAACGGGTGCTGTTGATGTGCATGGGTCTGGCGTCTCCTTCAGGAGTCGTTACGTGCTGAGGAAGTCCATGAGCGACGGCTGGATGATCTGGGCACCGGCGCGCAGCGCGGCCTGATAGGCGGCCTGCTGGGTCGAGAAGTTGATCATGACCTGCGTCATATCGGCGTCTCGGACGTTGGACAAAAGCTGTGTCGTCGATTGCTCGGTCGACTGGAGCCGATTCGTCGCCGTCGTGAGCCGGTCCGACAGGGCGCCGACCTGCGCGCGGGCGTTCAGCAACTGGTCGTTGGCCGAGTCCAGCGCGTTCAGATCGGTGGTGCTGAGGGCGTTCGTGTTGCCCGACTGGAGGTCGGTCACGATCCCGCGCAGCGTCGCCAGCAGGCCGCTCGTGTCGTCGCCGATGACGCTCGCCCCGGGCTGGTTGATGGCCACCTGCACGCCCACGCCGATCTCGCGCGTGATCATCGCGGTGTTGCCCGAGTACGCGTCGTTCGTGCCGAGCTGGTACGGCTGCGTGTTCGTCTTCGTGCCGGAGAAGATGTAGCGGCCGGCGTACTGCGTGTTCGCGTCGGTCTTGATCGAGTCGATGAGCTGGTTGAGCTCGGTGACGATCGCCTGCCGGTCGCTGGCGGCGTTCGTGTCGTTCGCGCCCTGGAGCACGAGGTCGCGGGCGCGCTGGATCGAGTCGCCGATGTCACCCAGGGCGGTGTCGGCGACGTTCTGCCACGAGTCCGCGTCCTGCACGTTCGACTGGTACTGCTGGTTCGACGCCAGGTCGGCGCGGAGCTTGAGCGCCTGGCTGGCGCCGTACGGATCGTCGGACGGCTGGTTCAGCTTGTAGCCGGACGAGAGCTGCTGCTCGGAGGTCGAGAGCTGCGTCGTGACGTTGCGCAGGTCGTAGAGCAGCGTCTGGTTCATCATTCCCTGGGTGATCCTGGCGGTCACAGGCCAACCCTCCCGGTGCGGTTGATCAGCTGATCGAGCATGTCGTCCATCGCGCTGAGCGCCCGGGCCGAAGCCTGGTAGCCGCGCTGAAAGGTGATGAGGTTCGTCATCTCCTCGTCGAGGCTGACGCCGGAGACGGACTGGCGCTGGTTCTGCAGCGCGTTCGTGAGCGCCGTCGTCGTGTCGACCTGGTTCGTCGCCTGCTGCACGTCGGCGCCGACCTGGGTGACGAGCTGGGTGTAGGCGGCGTCGATCGTGGACGAGCCGATCGTCGGCGTCGTCTGCATGTTGGCCATCTTGAGCGCGTTGCCGGCGTCGCCGACCGCGCCCGTGGACGACGCGGCGATGAGCGCCGGGTTCGACACGACCGCCGGGTTCACGGCGATGTTCGTCGCATCCGTGCCGGTGAAGAAGGCGCCGCCGGCGTTGCCGTTCAGGTCGAAGCCGGCCGCGCTCTGCGCGTTCGTCTTCGTGATCAGCGTCGAGGCGATCGTGTTCAGCTGCGTCTGGTAGCCGGGGATCGTCGTGTCCCGCAGCGTGATCAGGCCCTGCACCTTGCCGGACGTGAGGCCCGTGAGGTCGGACTCGGCCAGGGTTGCCGACGTCCCGGAGGTGACGAGCGAGGCCCCGCCGAAGCTCACGTCCACCGAGCCGTTCACACCGTTCGTGACCGCGACGTTGCCGAGTGCCGAGAGCTGGTCGATGAGCGCGTCGCGCTGGTCGAGCAGGTCGTTCGGCGCAGCGCCCGTGGCGGTGATCTTCTGGATCGTCACGTTCAGCTGGGCGATCTGAGTGCCAAGGTTGTTCGCCTGGTTGATGGTGTCCGTGACGTTCTGGGACGTCTGCGACTGCAGCGTCGTGAG
The DNA here is from genome assembly GCA_025928435.1 of Thermoleophilia bacterium. The sequence goes on along the minus strand of JAICJM010000220.1, from coordinate 593 downwards.
CTGCGAGGAAAGGCTCTGGAACCCGTCGGCGAGGCTGGCCGCGGACTGGGCGAGCGCCTGGCGCGTGCCCATGTCCTCGGGATTGTTCGAGAGGTTCTGCCACGCGCCCCAGTAGTCGGAGAGCAGGCTCGAGATGCCGCTGTCGGTGGGCTCGTTGAACGCGAGCTGCACCTGCTGGAGGCCGTCCTGCTGCGTCTGGGCCTGGCCCTGGAGCATCGACTGGGCGCGGTACTGAACGTCGAGGAACGCGTCGCGGATGCGCTGGTAGCCGACCACGTCGACGCCGGTGCCGATCTGGCCCTGGCCGGCGGGCGCGGTCGTGACGCCCGGCATCGAGTACGCGGGCGAGGCCTGGAACACGGCCACCTGCCGCGAGTACCCGGTGGTGCTCGCGTTGGCGATGTTGTGGCTCGTCGTGTCCAGCGCCTGCTGCTGGGCGAGCAGGCCGCGGAGGCTCGTCTCGAGACCCATGAAGGTGGAGAGACCCATGCCCTATCCCCTCAGGTCCACCAGGTTCGCGGGCTGGGTCGGCGTCGTGTGGCCGACCGCCGTGTAGCCGGCCTGCGGCGCGCCGGACATCACGCGCATCAGGT
>JAICJM010000066.1 GCA_025928435.1 Thermoleophilia bacterium | reverse complement strand
CTCTGCCGGTTCCTGCCGCCGCCACGGCTCCGGCGCCGGGTCGCCGAGGTGGCGGACGATCTCGCGCGTGAGGGAGAGGGCGTGCTCGTCGTCGTTTGCGAGGTGGTCGACGACCCCGCTTCGGCGCGCGTGGACGTCGGCGCCGCCGAGCTCCTCGGCGGTGACGTCCTCGCCCGTCGCCGCCTTCACGAGCGGCGGCCCGCCCAGGAAGATCGTGCCCGTCCCCTTGACGATCACGGCCTCGTCGCTCATCGCCGGCACGTAGGCGCCGCCGGCGGTGCACGAGCCCATGACGACCGCGATCTGGGGGATGCCGGCCGCCGACATGCGGGCCTGGTTGTAGAAGATGCGGCCGAAATGGTCGCGGTCGGGGAAGACCTCGGCCTGGAGCGGCAGGAAGGCGCCGCCGGAGTCGGCCAGGTAGATGCAGGGCAGCCGGTTCTGGGCCGCGATCTCCTGGGCCCGCAGGTGCTTCTTCACCGTCAGCGGGAAGTAGCTCCCGCCCTTCACCGTCGCGTCGTTGGCGACGACGACGCACGGGCGCCCCGCAACCGGGCCGATCCCGGTCACGATGCCGGCGCTCGGGGCCTCGCCCTCGTACATCCCGTGGGCCGCGAGGGGGGAGAGCTCGAGGAACGCCGCGCCCGGGTCGACCAGGCGCTCCACCCGCTCGCGAGCGAGCAGCTTGCCGCGGGCGTGATGGCGCTCGACGGCCTTCTCGCCGCCGCCGGCACGGACGCGGGCCAGGTGGCGCTCGAGCTCGGCGACCAGCCCGCGCATGTGCTCGCGATTGCGCCGGAACTCGTCGGAGCCGGCGTCGAGATGGCTGGCGATGCGCGGCACGGGCGGAGCGTATCGACGGCGGTGGCGCGTCAGCGAGACACTTGACAGACGGCATTGATGATGTCATAGTGACGTCATGGAGACAACACGCATCGTGGAAGCCGTGCGGGCCGACCTCGAGGCGGCGGCCGCTGTCGGGGGCGAGGCGCTCGTCGAGTCGGCCGGGAGGCTGTCGGCGGCGCTCGACGCATCGATGCGTCTGGCGCTGCTCGACGCCCTGTCCGAGGCGGCGATGGAGCTGAGCTCGCAGCTGGCGGCGGGCCGCATCGAGGTGCGGCTGGCCGGGCGCGACGTCGAGCTCACCTACGTCGCCGACGCCCCGGCGCCACCCGCCGCCGAGGAGGACTCCTCGGCCCGGATCACCCTGCGCCTGCCCGAGCGGCTGAAGGCCGACGCCGAGGCCGCCGCCGCCCGCGACGGCGTCTCGATGAACGCCTGGCTTGTGCGCGCGGTCACCGCGGCCGTCGGCCAGCGCCGGGTCGGCAACCGCCTGCGCGGCTACGCGCCCGGATGAGAGGAGAGGTCATGAGCGACATGTACAGCCTGCGGCTGCCGGCGTCCGAGCTGGCCAAGCTGCGGCCACGCCACCCGCAGGGTCCCGCCGCGCCCCGGGAGGACGTCCCCTCCGCGCCGTCCGCTCCCGCTGCGAACGCCGCCGCCGCGATGCGACGGCGCCGCCCCGTCCACCACCTGTCCGGCTTCGCCCGGGCGTGAGCTCCCAGGAGGAGACCGACCATGGCAACCCATCACACCCCGAACGGCGTGCGGCTCAAGGTGCGCCTGCTCTCCGGTCGTTGCGAGATCGAGACGGCGGACACGGCCGAGACGGTCGTCGAGGCCACGCCGATGAACGGCTCCTCCGCCTCCCGCGAAGCCGCCGACTCGCTCGTCGAGGAGCTGCGCGAGATCCACGGGGGCGGGCATGAGCTCCTCGTCGAGGTGCCGAAGCGCAAGCGGCTCTTGCCCGGGCTCGGCGACGCCTCGGTGCTGATCCGCGTGCACGGCCCGCACGGCCTCGGCCTCGACGCGTCCACCGCATCGGCCGCCGTCGAGGTGCTCGGCCGCCTCGGCAACGCGGACGTGCGCACGGCGTCGGGCGACGTCCACATCGAGTCCGCGGCGGGCCGGGCCGCGGTGAAGACGGCCAGCGGTGACGTCGCCCTCGGCACGGTGACGGGCGACACGGGCGTGAACACGATGTCGGGTGACGTGCGCGTCCGCGAGACGACGACGGCGCTCGACGTCAACACGATGTCCGGCGACGTCCGCATCACGCGGGCGGCCGGCGGGACGGTCGGGCTGCGGAGCATGTCGGGCGACCTCGAGGCCGCGATCGCGCGCGGCGCGAGCCTGTACGTCGATGCCACCTCGGCCTCGGGCGACGTCCACTCGGAGCTGCCGGTCACCGGTTCGGCCCCCGACGGCGGTCCCGCCGACGTGGAGCTGCGAGCGACGTCGCTGAGCGGCGACATCGTCGTCACCCGGGCCGAGCCGGTGCCCTCCCAGGCCGCGTAGCCGCGCGCAGGCCGCTCAGCCGGGGCCGAGCGGCAGGGTCACCGTGAAGGTGCTGCCGCGGCCCGGCGTTGACCGGGCCGAGATGCGGCCGCCGTGGCCGGTCGCGAGCTGCTCGGCGATCGAGAGCCCGAGGCCCGCGCCCCCGAAGGCCCGGGTGCGGGCGTCGTCGGCGCGGTAGAAACGCTCGAACACATGCTCGAGCGCATCCGGGTCGATCCCGATCCCCGTGTCCCTGACCGCGATCTCCGCCGAGCCGTCCACCCGGCGCGCGCCGACGCTGACCCGCCCGCCCTCGGGCGTGTAGCGCAGGGCGTTGTCGACCAGGATCAGGACGAGCTGGCGCAGCTGATCGGGGTTGCCGCGCACCTCGATGCCGGGGGCCGCCTCGACGTCGAGGGACACCTTGCGGTCGCCCGCCAGCGGCAGCATGGCGTGGGCGGACGACGTCACGAGCTCGCCCAGGTCGACGGCGCGCTCGGCCGCGCCCCCGCCCTGGCCGCGGGCGAGCGCGAGCAGCGCGTCGACCAGCGACGCCAGCCGGTCGGTCTCGGCCAGGATCTCGGCCGCCTCCTCGCTCTCGGGCTGCTCCCCCTGCAGGTACTCGGCGTTGGCCCGGATGACGGACAGCGGCGTGCGCAGCTCGTGCGACGCGTCCGCCACGAACGTCTGCTGGCGGTCGAACGCGGCCGCGACCGGGGAGAGCGACTTCCCTGCCAGGAACCACCCGCCGACCGCCGCCACGGCGACGCAGACGGCGGCGCCGAGCAGCATGTTGCGCAGCAGCCCGTGGAGCGCGTCCTCCTCCGGCTCCAGGGAGCGTGCCACCTGGACGGCGATGTCGCGGCCCGGAAGCTTCGCCGAGTAGATGCGGAAGGTCTCGCCGCGGCGCTCGATCGTGCGCAGATCGGTTCCGTGGGCGAACGCCGCGAGGACGGACGCCCGGTTCGACTGGTGGCCGTTGCTGTCGGTCGGCGCGCGGCTGCCGTCGCTCACCGCGACGATGTAGTTGCCGTAGTAGGCGCCGGAGGCGTAGTCGAGGCTGCGCTTGCGCACGTTCGTCTCGAACTTCTCCGCCGTCGCCCGCAGCCCCTGGTCGGCGTTCGTGCGCAGCTGGCGCTCCTCGAGCTGGAAGACGGCGACCCCCAGGGCGATCAGGAAGACCCCCAGCACCCCCACGTACCAGGCGGTCAGCCGGATGCGCGTGCTCTGGAACACCTAGATGAGCGATCCCACGGCCTCGCGCGCCTGGACGCCGAGAGCTCGTGAGTTGAAGAGATGTGGTGGGGCTGTGACCGCGAACCGTCGCATCGCTTCGTCCTCGGTCGCGCCCATAGGACCGGCTATGAGCGCTCCCTGCGTCCTTGCGCTGCTCGGTTCGCAGCCACCCAGGACATCACGAGCCGTGGGATCGCTCATCTACGAAGTGTCTCAGTCGGCGCGGCGGAAGCTGTACCCGAGCCCGCGCACCGTGCGGATGGGATCCTGGTCGGCGCCCGCCCGTTTCAGCTTCCGGCGGACGTAGTGCACGTAGATGTCGACGACGTTCGACGCGTGCTCGAACCCGTCGCCCCAGACCTGCTCGCGCAACTGGTCGCGGGAGAGCACGACGCCCGGGTTGCGCATCAGGTACTCGAGCAGGGCCAGCTCGGTCCCGGTGAGCTCGACCGACGTACCGTTCACACGCAGCTCGCGCGCGGTCGTGTCGAGCTCGAGCGGGCCCGAGCGAAGCAGCTCGGGGTCGACCTTGCCGCGGCGGTGGAGCGCCCGCAGCCGGGCCTGGAGCTCGGCCAGCGAGAACGGCTTGGGCAGGTAGTCGTCGGCGCCGACGTCGAGGCCCTCGATCCGGTCGGCGACGGTCCCGCGGGCCGTCAGCATGATGATCGGCACCGCGTTGCCGTCGTCGCGCAGCCGGCGGCACACCTCGATCCCGGACAGCCGCGGCAGCTGCAGGTCGAGCACGAGCGCGTCGTGCGCGCGGGTGCGGGCCACCCGCAGCGCCTCGTCGCCGTCGCCGACGATGTCGACGGTGTGGCCGCTCGACTCGATCGATTTGCGCAGGATCCGCGCCAGCGGCCGGTCGTCTTCGACGACGAGGATGTGCATGCGCCAAGCGTAGCGACCGGCGATTGGGCGGCTCTAACGGCCGCACCAAACGGGGTCAGACCCCTCTTGGTGCGGCGACCGCCGCCACCATCGACGCGACGAACTCGGCCAGGGCGTCGGGCCCGCCCGCCTCCGACACCTCGATGGCCTTCGACCCGATCACCACCCCGTCGGCGCCCGCCTCGAGCGCGGCGATCGCGTGCTCCGGCGCCGAGATGCCGAAGCCGACGAGCAGCGGCAGGTCGGTGTGGGCGCGGACGCGCCGGGCGAGCTCGGCGACGCGGCCGGAGAGGCGCTCGCGGGCGCCGGTCACGCCGGCGACCGACACGAGGTAGATGAAGCCGCCGGCCTGCGCGCAGGCCAGGGCGATGCGGTCGTCGGCCGACGTCGGCGCGAGCAGCGGGACGAGATCGAGGCCGTGCGCGCGGCAGCCCGCCTCGATGTCCCCGGCCTCGTCCGCGGGCACGTCGGGCACGATCAGGCCCGAGGCGCCGGCGGCGGCGGCGTCCGCGCAGAAGCGGGCCTCGCCGTAGGCCATCACCGGCGCGGCGTAGGTCATCGGCACGAGCGGGACGTCCACCCGCGCGCGGATGTCGCGCAGCACCTCGAGCGCGCGGGGCGTCGTCATCCCGCCGCGCAGCGACCGCTGGCCGGCCCGCTGCACCGTCGGCCCGTCGGCGAGCGGGTCGGAGTAGGGGATCCCGATCTCGAACAGGCCGGCGCCCGCCCTGGCCGCCGCCTCGGCCAGGTCGGCCGTGTCGGTGTCGGCCATCAGGTAGATCGAGACGACCGGCGGGGACAGCCTCACCGCGCCTCGACCGCCTCGACGGCGTCGACGTCCTTGTCGCCGCGGCCCGAGAGGCCGATCAGCCACACCTCGCCCGGCTGCGCCGAGCGCAGTGCGAGCGCCAGGGCGTGGGACGACTCGAGCGCGGGGATGATCCCCTCGCGCCGGCACAGCAGATGGAAGGCGGCGAGCGCGTCGGCGTCGGTGACCGGCTCGTAGGCGGCCCGGCCGGAGTCCTTCAGGTAGGAGTGCTCCGGCCCGACGCCCGGGTAGTCGAGCCCGGCCGAGATCGAGTGCGTCTCGAGCACCTGGCCGTCGGCGTCGGCGAGCACGTAGCTGCGGGAGCCGTGCAGCACCGAGACGCGCCCCTTCGAGAGCGTCGCGGCGTGGCCGCGCTCGTCGCCGCCGGCCTCGGCCCCGATCAGACGCACGCCCTCGTCGGGGACGAAGGGATGGAACAGGCCGATCGCGTTCGACCCGCCGCCCACGCAGGCGCACACGACGTCCGGCAGGCGCCCCTCGCGCTCGGTGATCTGCGCCCGGGCCTCGCGGCCGATCACGGACTGCAGGTCGCGCACGATCTCCGGGTAGGGGTGCGGGCCGGCGGCCGAGCCGATCAGGTAGTGGGTCGTCTCGACGTTCGTGATCCAGTCGCGGATGGCCTCGTTCATCGCGTCCTTGAGCGTCCCCGCCCCGGCGCTGACCGGGATCACCTCGGCGCCCAGCATGTGCATCCGCACGACGTTGGGGTGCTGGCGGCGGATGTCCTCCTCGCCCATGTAGACGTGGCATTCGAGCCCGAAGCGGGCGCACACGGTGGCGGAGGCGACGCCGTGCTGGCCCGCGCCGGTCTCGGCCACGATCCGGCGCTTGCCGAGCCGCACGGCCAGCAGCGCCTGGCCGACCGCGTTGTTGATCTTGTGGGCGCCGGTGTGGTTCAGGTCCTCACGTTTGAGCCAGATGCGGGCGCCGACCTGCTCGCCCAGGCGCTCGGCCAGGTACAGCGGCGTCGGCCGGCCCACGTAGTCGCGCCCCAGCCGCTCGACGTCGGCGGCGACGGCCGGGTCGGCGGCCGCGGCCCGGTAGCCCACGGCCAGCTCGTCGAGCGCGCCCATCACCGTCTCGGGGACGAACCGGCCGCCGTAGGCGCCGAAGCGTCCGCGATCGTCGGGGAGCGTGCTCACGAGGCCTCCTTCGCGTTGCGCACGAACGCGCGCACGCGCTCGTGATCCTTGACGCCCGGCGACGACTCCACGCCGCGCGACGTGTCGACGGCCCAGGGGTGTGCGACGGCGATCGCCGCGGCGACGTTGTCGGGGTCGAGGCTCCCGCCCAGCATGATCGGGTTGGGCACGCGGGCGGCCCGCTCCCAGTGCTTGTGCAGCGCCGCCGCGTCCGGCCGCGACCCGTACTCGAGGTCGAGCTGCACCGGCACGTCGCCGGGGACGCCCGCCGGCGGCTCACCGCGCGCCGCCACGATGGTGCCCCGGAAGTCCCCGGGCAGCTCGTATGTCTGTACGAGATCGAAACCATCGAACCGGGGACTGTCCCCGCCAGCGGGGACAGTCCCCACCGGCCCGCCGCTCACCACCGCCACCGTCTTCACGCCGTCGGGGACGCGGGCGGCGAGCGCCTGCGCGCGGCCGAGCTCGACGTAGCGGGGCGTGTCGGGGACGAGGACGAAGCCGACCATGTCGGCGCCCGCGGCGACGGCGGCGTCGACGTCCTGCTCGCGGGTCAGGCCGCAGATCTTCACGAGCGTCACCGCGCCACCCCCACCAGCTCGGCCAGCAGCCCGGGCGCGCGCATGAGCGCGGTCCCGACGAGCACGGCGTCGGCGCCCGCGTCGCGCGCGGCCTCGACGTCGGCGCGCGAGGACACGCCCGACTCCGCCACGCGCACGACCGAATCGGGCAGCGAGGCGACCAGCTCCAGCTGGCGCTCGCGATCGACCGCCAGCGTGTCCAGGTCGCGCGCGTTCACGCCGATCACGGCGGCCTCGAGCCCCAGCGCCCGCTCGACCTCGTCCGCCGAGTGCGTCTCGACGAGCGCGTCCATCCCCAGGAGCCCGGCCGCCTGCAGCAGCCGCCGGGCCTCGTCGTCGCTCACCATCGCCAGGATGACCAGGATCGCGTCGGCCCCGGCCAGGCGCTGGGCCGCGACTTGCTCGGGGAAGACGGTGAAGTCCTTCGCGATCGCGGGCAGGCCGGCGGCCCGCCGGGCCGCGGCCAGGTCGTCCAGGCTGCCGCCGAAGTCGCGCTGCGCGCAGAGCACCGACATCGCGGCGGCGCCGCCCGCCGCGTACGCGCGCGCCGTGGAGGCAACGTCGGCCTCGGGGGCGATCGCGCCCTGCGACGGCGAGGCGCGCTTGATCTCCGCGATCACCGTCACCGCCGGGCCGGACGCGAGCGCGTCAGCGAAGCCGCGCGCCGGCTCGGGCGCGTCGCGGCGGATGTCGCCGCCCAGGCGGGTGAGGTAGCCGCTCATGCCGCCTCCGGCGCGCGGGCGCGGGTGAACGCGACCAGCTGCTCGAGCTTGCCCAGGGCGGCGCCGCTGTCGATCGCCTCGACGGCGGCGTCGATCGCGTCCTCGAGCGCCGGCATGACCCCGCCGCAGACGAGCGCGGCGGCGGCGTTCAGGATGACGGCGTCGCGGCGCGGGCCCTTCTCGCCGTCGAACACGGTCAGGATCACGGCGGCGTTCTGGGCCGGGTCGCCGCCGCAGCGCAGGTCGTCCGGGCTGCCCGGCCCCGGTCCCGTCGAGAGCGGGGCCGGATCGAGCGTGTAGGTGCGCACCTCGCCGGCGCGCACCTCGGACACGAGGTTCTCGCCGGTCGGCGTGAGCTCGTCCAGTCCGCCGAAGCCGTGCACGACCATCGCGTGCTCCGCGCCGAGCTTGGCGAGCACGTGCGCGATCGGCTCGACCAGCCCCTCGGAGTACACGCCGAGCACCTGGCGGCGGGCGCCGGCCGGGTTCGTGAGCGGGCCGAGCAGGTTGAATACGGTGCGGATGCCGAGCTCCTGCCGCACCGGCCCGACGTGGCGCATGGCCGGGTGGTGGGCCTGCGCGAACAGGAACCCGAAGCCCACGGTGTCGATGCACTCGGCCACGTCGGCGGGTGCCAGGTCGATGCGCACGCCGAGGGCCTCGAGCACGTCGGCGGAGCCGGTGCGCGACGACATGGCCCGGTTGCCGTGCTTGGCCACCGTCGCGCCGGCCGCGGCCGCGACCAGCGCCGCCGACGTCGAGATGTTGAACGTGTTCAGGCCGTCGCCGCCCGTGCCGCAGGTGTCGACGAGGTCGGCCCGCGACGGCCGGGCCGGGGTCACGTGGGCGCGCATCGCCCGGGCGCAGCCGGCGATCTCGTCGGGCGTCTCGCCCTTCATCCGCAGCGCGACGACGAAGGCCGAGATCTGCGTCGGCGACGCGTCGCCGCTCATCACCTGCATCATGGCGATGTGCGTCTCCTCCGCCGAGAGGTCACGGCCTTCGACCAGCGTCCTGATCGCGTCGGTGATCACGCCCGCCGCTCCTCCATCGCGAGGAAGTTCCCGATCAGCGTGCGCCCGTGCGGGGTGAGCACGGACTCGGGGTGGAACTGTACGCCGTGCACGGCGAGCTCCCGGTGGCGCACGCCCATCACCTCGCCGTCGGGCGTGCGCGCGGTCACCTCGAGGTCGGCCGGGATGTCGCCGATGGCCGCGAGCGAGTGGTAGCGGCCGGCCTCGAACGGCGTCGGGATGCCGGCGTAGAGGGGGGACCCGTCGTGGCTCACCTGGTCGGGCTTGCCGTGCACGATCCGGCCGGCCCGGTCGACCGTGCCGCCGTGCATCTCCACGATCACCTGGTGGCCGAGGCACACGCCGAGCACGGGCATGCGGCCGGCCGCGCGCCGGATCAGGTCGGCCGAGACCCCCGCCTCGGCCGGCGTGCCCGGCCCGGGGGAGACGACCAGGTGGGTGGCGCCCCAGCGGTCGAAGTCCTCGCCGCCGACCGCGTCGTTGCGCTCCACCCGCACCTCCGCGCCGGCGGTGGCGATGTAGTCCACCAGGTTGTAGGTGAACGAGTCGTAGTTGTCCACGACGAAGATCCGCGGCGCGCTCATCGCCCGTACGCCCCCGTCTCGGCCCGGTCGATCGCGGCGGCCAGCGCCGCCACCTTGTTCATCGCCTCCTGGTACTCCTCACCCGGGTCGGAGTCGGCCACGACGCCGCCGCCGGACTGGAGGTAGGCGATCCCGTCGCGCAACACCATCGTGCGCAGGGCGATGCAGGTGTCCATGTCACCGCCGAAGCCGAGGTAGCCGACGGCGCCGGCGTAGGCGCCGCGGCGGCGGCCCTCGAGCTCGGAGATGATCTGCATCGCCCGCACCTTCGGCGCGCCCGACACCGTTCCGGCCGGGAACGTGGCACGCAGGAGGTCGACCGCGTCGCGCCCGTCCGCGATCCGGCCGAACACGCGCGAGACGATGTGCATGACGTGCGAGTAGCGCTCGACGTCCATGTAGCGCTCGAGCCGCACCGTCCCGGGCACGCACACGCGGCCGAGATCGTTGCGGGCCAGGTCGACCAGCATGACGTGCTCGGCCCGCTCCTTCTCCGACGCCATCAGCTCGGCGGCGAGCGCCTCGTCCTCGGCCGCGTCGGCGCCGCGCGGGCGGGTGCCCGCGATCGGCCGCAGCTCGCAGGTGCCGTCGGTGCCGAGTCGCACGTGCGTCTCCGGCGAGGAGCCGATGAGCTGGAACTCGCCCATGTCGAGCAGGAACATGTACGGCGAGGGGTTCACGGTGCGCAGGGCGCGGTAGATGGCGAAGGGCGAGGCCTGGGTGCGGCGGCGCACGCGCTGGGACGGCACGATCTGGAACGCGTCACCGGCCGCGATGTGCTCCTTCGCCCGCAGCACCGCGGCCACGAAGCCGTCCCGGGTCATCTCGGCCTCGGCGGATCCGGCCGCGACCGGCGCCGCCGGAGGGGCGGACGCGGCGCCGTCGAGGGCCGCCGCCACCCGCTCCACCTCGGCCCGCGGCCCGGTCACGGTCACGGTGCGGCGCACGTGGTCGAACGCGACGGCCGTCGAGGCGAGCAGAAAGCGCATCGTCGGCAGGCCGGCGTCCGCGCCGTTCGCGGCCGGGAGCGGCACCGGCTCGAGCTCCGCCACCCAGTCGTAGCTGAGGTAGCCGACCGCGCCGCCGGCGAAGGGCGGACGGCCCGCTCCCGGGCCGGGCCGGCTCGCGGCGAAGGCGGCGGCCTCGGCCAGCGACTCGACGGCCGGGAGCCCTGCCCCCAGGAACGAGTAGCGGCCCACCTGCTCGCCCCGTTCGACCGACTCGAGCAGGAAGGCGGGGGCGCCCAGCGACTCGCGCAGGCGCAGGTACGCGCCGACCGGCGTCATCAGGTCGGCGGGCAGCTCGCGGATGTCCAGATCGTCGTTCATGCCAACAAAAAAGCCTCCCGCCGGTGGGCGGAGAGGCCGATTGCGAAGCGCGGATGCCGTGGCGGAGCTAGCGGGCCGCACCTCGCTCGCGTCGCCACCACCAGTGTCCGCCGGTCGTCATTTCGGCCCGGACTATGCTGCATCGCCGCCCCCTTCGTCAAGTCGGAAAGGATGCCATTTGCCGCGCACCGTCGTCCTCGGCACCGCCCGCACGCCCTTCGGCAGGCTCGGAGGGGGCCTCGCCCCGCTGTCCGCGCCGCAGCTCGGCATCGCCGCCGGTTCGGCGGCACTCGAGCGCTCCGGCGTCGAGCGCGCCGACGTGGGCTACGTCGTCATGGGGCAGGTGCTCCAGGCCGGATCGGGCCAGATCCCGTCGCGGCAGGTGTCGGTCGGGGTCGGCCTCGGCCCCGGCGTCGGCTCCGAGACGATCAACAAGGTCTGCGCCTCCGGGATGCGGGCCGCCACCCTGGCGGACGTGATGATCCGGGCCGGCGACCACGACGTCATCCTGGCCGGCGGCATGGAGAGCATGTCGAACGCGCCCTACCTGCTCGAGAAGGGCCGCTTCGGGTACAAGTTCGGGGACGGCACGCTGGTCGACTCGATGACCTTCGACGGCCTCACCTGCACCTTCGACGGGCTGATCATGGCCGAGCAGAACTCGCAGGTCTCGGCCGAGATCGGGGTCACGCGCGAGCAGCAGGACGCCTGGGCGCTGCGCAGCCACGAGCGGGCGATCGAGGCCATCGACGCCGGCCGCTTCGGGGACGAGATCGTGCCCGTGACGATTCCCGGGCGCCGCGGCGACACGGTGGTCGACACCGACGAGGGCCCGCGCCGCGACACCTCCGCCGAGCGGCTGGCGGCCCTGCCGCCCGTCTACTCGAAGGACGGCTCGACCACCGCCGGGAACGCCCCGGGCGTGAACGACGGCGCCGCGGCGCTCGTGCTCGCCTCCGAGGACTGGGCCCGCGACCGCGGACTGAAGCCGCTCGCGATCATCCGCTCGTCGGGCTACGTCGCCGACGACTTCGCCTATCTGGTGCGCACGCCGTCCGCCGCGACCAGGCTGGCGCTCGACAAGGCGGGGATGTCGGTCTCGGACATCGACCTGCTCGAGGTCAACGAGGCCTTCTGCTCGGTCGCCCTGAATACCGTGAAGCTGCTCGATATCGACCCCGGCCGCGTGAACGTGAACGGCGGGGCGGTGGCCCTCGGCCATCCCATCGGCGCCTCCGGCGCGCGGCTGCTCGGCACCCTCGTGCACGAGCTGCGCCGCCGCGGCGGCGGGATCGGCGTCGCCGCGATCTGCTCGGGCGCCGCGCAGGGCGACGCGACGGTGCTCGAGGTGCTGCCGGCGTGAGCGAGCGCATCTGCGTCGTCGGGGCGGGCCAGATGGGCTCCGGCATCGCGCAGGTGGCCGCCGTGGCCGGGTACGACGTCACGCTCGTCGACGTGTCCCGCGACCAGCTCGACCGCGCCCGCAGCGGCATCGAGCACTCCCTGGCCAAGCTGGTCGAGAAGGGCAGCGTCGAGGCGGAGAACGCGGAGGCGGCCGTGGGCCGGATCACGCCGGCGACCGAGGCGGTGGAGGCCGACATCGCCATCGAGGCCGCGACCGAGGACGTCGCGCTCAAGGAGCGCATCTTCCAGGCGCTCGACGAGGCGGCCGGCCCCCGGGCGATCCTCGCGAGCAACACGAGCTCGATCCCGATCACCCGGCTTGCGGCGGTCACGTCGCGGCCGGACCGGGTCGTGGGCATGCACTTCATGAACCCGGTGCCGCTCATGCCGCTCGTGGAGCTGATCCGCGGCCTGGACACGTCGGACGAGACCGCGGCCTCCGTCCGCGCCGCCGCCGAGCGCATGGGGAAGACCGTCGCCGAGGCCCACGACCACCCCGGCTTCATCTCCAATCGCATCCTCGTGCCGATGATCAACGAGGCGGTCTACTGCCTGATGGAGGGCGTCGGCGACCGCGACTCGATCGACACCGTCATGCGCCTCGGGATGAACCATCCCATGGGGCCGCTGCGGCTCGCAGACCTGATCGGGCTCGACACGTGCCTTGCGATCATGGAGGTCCTGCACCACGGCCTCGGCGACGACAAGTACCGCCCGTGCCCGCTTCTGCGAAGCTATGTGCAGGCGGGCCGGCTGGGCCGCAAGAGCGGAAGGGGCTTCTACGACTATGGCAACTGACGTCGTCGCCGCAGGTGCGGAGGTGGAACCGCACTGGTACGAGACCTTCTTCGACGAGAACTGGCTCACGATCTCGAGCCAGACGCACCCGCCCGAGAAGAGCGCCGCCGAGGTCGACTTCCTCGTCGACGAGCTGGGGCTGCAGGCGGGGCAGACCGTCCTCGATCTGCCGTGCGGCCACGGCCGCCACAGCGTCGAGCTCGCCCGCCGCGGTCTGCGGGTCGTCGGCGTCGACCTGAACGAGGAGCCGCTCGAGCGGGCCTACTGGGCCGCGCGCGAGGCCGGCGTCAAGGTCGACCTGCGCCGGATCGACATGCGCGAGATCCAGTTCCGCGAGGAGTTCGACGCCGTCCTCAACCTGTGGACGTCGTTCGGCTACTTCGAGAGCGAGGCGGAGGACCGGCTCGTGCTCGAGCGGGCCTACCGGGCGCTGCGCCCGGGCGGTTCATTCGTGCTCGAGACGGTCAACCTGTACGCCGTCGTGCGCCGGTTCGAGCCGCGCTCGTGGCACGAGCTCGGCGACGGGCGCATGCTGCTCGAGGAGCGCTCGTTCGACCCCTGGACGGGGAGGATGCAGTCCGGTTGGGTGCTGCTGGAGCCCACGGGTGAGCGGATCGAGATGGCGTTCGCGACCCGCGCCTACACGCTGGTCGAGCTCGTCCGCATGCTCACCTCGGTTGGGTTCCAGGTCGACCGGGCATTCGGCGATTATCAGGGCTCGGAGTACGCCGTCGACAGCCGGCGGATGATCGTGGTCGCCCGCCGTCCCGGCCGGTGAACTTTTTCGCCGCTCCGCCCGACTAACGGGTATGCACGTTCGCATCAACATCACGCCGGCGCTCGTCCTCATCGCGGCGCTGGCCCTGTCGGCCTGCGGCCAGGCGACCGGCGGCGGCGATTCCTCCACGAGCCGGGCGAACGGCTCCGTCACGGGCACCGTCGTCCAGAGCGACAGCACCGAGCACACGCAGGGGGCCACCATCCTCCCCGGCGTGAAGGTCGGCCTGTATCTGCAGGCCGTCCACGCCGGCGGCCCGATCGCGGCCGATCCGCCCAAGCCGGTCGCCACCGCGAGGACCGACGCGCAGGGCCACTTCCGGTTCAAGGGCCTGCGCCCGGGCAAGCGCTACTTCGTCTTCGCCTACGGGGCCCACGGCATGACGATCGGCCACTGGACGACGCCCGGGCACTCGGTGAAGCTGATCGCCTGCCGCGACTGCGCGATGCCGCTCTAGCTCATGGGTTGGGACAGCCCGGCGCGCGGGCCACGAGCCCGCCGCCGGCCGTCGCCGTGCGCGCCGGCCGCGGCAGCCAGCGCCAGGCGATTGTCGCGCCGCCCGCGCCGGCGGCTGCCGTCATCGCCCAGAGCGCGCCGTAGCCGAGGTTCTCGACCGCGAGCCCCGCGACCGGGGCGATGATCGCGCCCGCGCCGAAGATCACCGTCGAGGCCACGCCCACGGCGACACCCGAGCGGGCGGAACCGCCCAGCTCACCGACGAGCAGGTAGACGAGGCCGTTGAAGCCGAAGACGCCGAAGGCCAGCACCGCGGTCACCGCCAGCGCGGCGATCACGCCGGCGTGCAGGGCGGGCAGCATGAGGATCGCGGCCACGGCGCCGACGATCCCGGTCTCACGCAGCGTGCGCGTGCGCCGGGTGCCGCCGCCGCGGTCGGCCAGCCGGCCCCAGACCGGCCGCGAGATCCCGGCGACGATGTTCACGAGCGTGAACCCGATCGCCGCCTGCGAGCGGGTGAGGCCCTCGGCGCGCACGGCCGGGATGTAGTACGTGAGCACCGAGGTCAGGCCGATGATGTAGACGAAGGCGACGGTCAGCGCGGGCTTGATCCCGGGGACGCGGAAGACGCCCCGCAGGCCGGTGCGGCCCTCGACCGCCCCGTCGGCGCGCGGGTGGTCGACCAGCAGGCCGAATGCGACCGACGTGACCGTCACGGCGACGGCGCAGACGATCATCGCGAGCGGGACGCCGCGCGCGTCGGTCAGCAGCGGCAGCATGATCGCCCCGATCGTGCCTCCGAGCGGCACCGCCAGCTGCCGCCAGCCCATCACGGAGCCGCGCTTCTCGGGCGCGAACGCCCGCATCAGCGACGACATGCCTGCCACGGGCACCGCCGACCCGCCGATCCCGGCCACGAGCAGTGCCGCCGAGAAGGCGTAGGGGTTCGTCTGGCCGGCCGCCGCCAGCGTGCCCAGGCCGTTCACGACGCCGCCGATCACGAGCACCTCGCGCGCCCCCAGCCGGTCGACCAGCATCCCGGCCGGGATGAGGGCGATCGCCGACCCGAGGCTGACGGCGGCGTAGACGGCGCCGAACCCGGCCACGCCCACGTCGAGCCGGTCACGGATCTCCAGGGCGATGGCCGGCAGCCCGAACGAGATCAGGGAATAGGCGGCCTGCGACGCGATCGCGAGAACGAGGATGGTGCGCTGCCTGCCCATGGGCAAGCAGCCTAGGGGACTGTCCCCGTCCAGCGGGGACAGTCCCTCGGGGTCGCTACGCGGCGAGGCGGTTGCGCAGGCCGCCGCCGAGGTAGACACGGCGGGCGACGCGGATCGCGTCGTCGATGCGCTTGCGCAGGCCCATCGCGTTCATGGGCTGCTCGGGGTCGATCATGATCACGGGCGTCGAGTCGAGCTCGTCGCAGGCGGCGAGCGTGACGGTCACCATGGCGATCTCGGCGTTGCCGAGCGTCATGTCGACGAGGACGACGTCGGGACGGTGCTCGTCGACGAGCGAGAGCGCCTCGCTGGCGTCGATGGCGACGACGATCTCGTAGTGGTCGGCGACCGCCTGCTCGACGAGCGTGAGCGTGAGAGGATCGCGGTCGATCACGAGCACCGTCGCGCGTACCCCGATCGGGGTCACATTGGCGAGGTCGGTGGTGATGCGGTGGTTGAGGCCGTACATGTCAGGGAGATCCTTGGAGGCGAGGGGAGGCGGGTGGTTGCCTGGTATTCGGCCGTTTACAATCTCCTCACAAACCCCGATTGGGGGAACCGGCCCCCGCGGACGGGGGATGCGTTGGTTACTCTCCGGGGGTGCGCATCGACCGCATCTACACCCGCGCGGGCGACGCCGGGCAGACCTCGCTGGGCGACGGCGAGCGGGTGTCGAAGAACGACCTGCGCATCTGGGCGTACGGCACCGTCGACGAGACCGGCGCGGCGATCGGGGTCGCGATCGCGACCGGGCTCGACGCCGAGCTGGGGGATCTGCTGCGGCGGATCCAGAACGATCTGTTCGACCTCGGCGCCGACCTGTCCGTGCCGCTCGACACCGAGCGCGGGCACGGCAAGACCCGGCTGCGGATCACCGATGCGCACGTCCAGGCGCTCGAGGGCTCCTGCGACGAGCTGACCCCGCGGCTCGAGCCGCTGACGAGCTTCGTGCTCTCGGGCGGCACCCCGGGGGCGGCTGCCCTTCACCTGGCCCGCACGATCTGCCGGCGGGCGGAGCGCCACGCCGTCGCGCTGGGCGAGGCGGACGCCGTGAACCCGGCGGCCCTCGCCTACCTGAACCGGCTCTCCGACCTGCTCTTCATCGCCGCGCGGCTCGCGAACGACGGCGGCCACGCCGACGTGCTGTGGCAGCCGGGCGGCTCGGTGGCCGACCAGTGAGCCTCCCCGACCGCGCCGACCGCCCCGAGGAGCCGCCCGAGCCCGAGCGCTCGACGATCTCGGGCATCCCCTACCAGCCGCTCTACGGGCCCGGCGACGTCGATCTCGACTACGACCGCGACCTGGGCGACCCCGGCCGCTATCCGTTCACGCGCGGCGTCTACGAGACCATGTACCGCGGCAAGCCGTGGACGATGCGCCAGTTCGCCGGCTTCGGCACCGCGGAGGAGACGAACCGCCGCTTCCGCTACCTGCTCGACCACGGCCAGACCGGCCTCTCGACCGCCTTCGACATGCCCACGCTCATGGGCTACGACTCCGACCACACCCGGTCGCTGGGCGAGGTCGGGCGGGAGGGGGTGGCGGTCGACACGCTGGCCGACATGGAGGATCTGTTCGCGGGCATCCCGCTCGACCGCGTCACGACCTCGATGACGGTGAACGCGCCCGCGGCGATCGTGCTCGCGCAGTACGTCTGCGTGGCGGAGCGGCAGGGCATCCCGCCCGAGGCGCTCGGCGGCACGATCCAGGCGGACATCCTCAAGGAGTACATCGCCCAGAAGGAGTGGATCTTCCCGCCCGAGCCGTCGATGCGGCTGATGGTCGACATGATCGAGTGGTGCACGCAGACGCTCCCGCGCTGGCACCCGGTCTCGATCTCCGGCTACCACATCCGCGAGGCGGGAGCGACCGCGGCCCAGGAGCTGGCGTTCACCCTCGCCGACGGCTTCGCGTACGTCGAGGCGTGCCGGGAGCGGGGGATGGACGTCGACGACTTCGCGCCCCGGCTCTCGTTCTTCTTCAACGCCCACATCGACTTCTTCGAGGAGGTCGCGAAATACCGCGCCGCCCGCCGGATCTGGGCGCGGGAGCTGCGCGAGCGCTACGGGGCCAAGCGCGAGCGGTCGCTCCTCATGCGCTTCCACACGCAGACCGCGGGCGTATCGCTGACCGCCCAGCAGCCCGAGGTGAACATCGTGCGCACGGCGCTCGAGGCGCTGGCGGCGGTGCTCGGCGGCACCCAGTCGCTGCACACGAACTCCTACGACGAGGCGCTGGCGCTTCCCACCGAGGGCGCCGCCCGGCTCGCGCTGCGCACCCAACAGGTGATCGCGCACGAGACCGGCGTGATCCACTCCGCCGACCCGCTCGGCGGCTCCTGGCTGGTCGAGTCGATGACCGACCGGCTCGAGCGCGAGGCGTACGACTACTTCGAGCGGATCGAGCGCCTGGGCGGCGTCGTCGCGGCGCTGAACGAGAACTTCTTCCAGCGCGAGATCGCCGAGGCGTCGTACCGCTACCAGCAGGAGGTCGAGGACGGCCGCCGGCTCGTGGTCGGGGTGAACTCATACGCCTCCGAGGACGACGACCAGGTCGAGATCCTGCGCATCTCGCCCGAGGTTGAGCGGCGCCAGAAGGACCGGCTGAACGCCGTCCGCGGCCGCCGCGACGCGGCCACCGTCCAGGCGTCGCTCGCGCGGCTGTCGGCCGACGCCGCCACCGACCGCAACGTGATGCCCGCGCTCGTGGAGTGCGCCCGCGCCTACGCCTCGGAGGGCGAGATCTGCGACGCCCTCCGCGCCGTGTGGGGCGTCTACCGCGAAACGCCGGTCTTTT
>JAICJM010000282.1 GCA_025928435.1 Thermoleophilia bacterium | reverse complement strand
GTGCTCGGCGGCCGCGAGATGCGCATCTGCGACGACGAGGCCTCGCTCCACGGCGGCCCGGTGCAGCCCGGCTCGCTCGTCGACCGCTTCGTCGACGACGCGATCGAGGTCGACGTCGACGCGATCTGCGACGGCGAGCAGACCGTGATCGGCGCCATTATGGAGCACGTCGAGGAGGCCGGGGTGCACTCGGGCGACTCGACCTGCGTCATCCCGCCGATGTCGCTCGGTCAGCGGGTCGAGGAAGAGCTGCGGCGGCAGACCGCCGCGATCGCCGAGGCCCTCGGCGTGCGCGGCCTGCTGAACGTCCAATTCGCGGTGCAGGGCTCGACCGTCTACGTGCTCGAGGCCAACCCGCGGGCGTCGCGCACCGTGCCGTTCGTCTCCAAGGCCACCGGCCGCGACCTGGTCGGCGCCGCCTGCCGGGCCGCCCTGGGGCTCGAGATCGACCTGGCCGAGGGCGAGGTCGCCCACACGAGCGTGAAGGCGGTCGTGCTCCCGTTCCAGCGCTTCGCCGGCGCCGATCCGACGCTCGGCCCGGAGATGCGCTCGACCGGTGAGGTGATGGGGATCGGGCCCGATTTCCCCACCGCGTTCAGCAAGGCCGAGCGGGCGGCGGGCCGAAGGCTGCCGCGCGCGGGCACGGCGTTCCTCTCGGTGCGCGACCGCGACAAGCCCGCCGCGACCATGCTGGCCGCGCTGCTGCAGTCGCTCGGGTTCGACCTGGTCGCGACCGCGGGGACGGCCCGGGCGCTGCGCCGCATCGGCATCCCGGTGCAGTCGGTGCTGAAGGTGGTGGACGGGTCGCCGAACGTCGTCGACCTGCTGCGCGACGGCGGCATCCAGCTCATCATCAACACGCCCGGCGGCCGCGGCACGCGCGCCGACGGCTACGAGATCCGGGCCGCCGCGATCGCCCACCGCATCCCGTGCATCACCACCATGGCCGGCGCCTCGGCGGCGGTGCAGTCGATCGCCCAGGCTCAGGCGGTCGAGCCGGTGGCGCTCCAGGACCTGCACCCGTACGAGGCCGTCGGTGCCGCCGCCGACGCGTAGCCTCACGGTCGCCGGGGTCGAGGCGGTCGGGGCGTACACGCTCCTGCGGCTGCGCGACGACGGCGGCGACAACGGCGACCCCGGCCAGTTCTTCATGCTCCGGGCGGAGCCGGCGCCGGGGGCCGCCTACCTGCCCCGGGCGGTCTCGGCCGCGTGGGCCGGCGACGGCGAGGTCGCCTTTCTGCTCGACGTGCGCGGGCCGGGGACGCGGGCGCTCACCGAGGCGCGCACCGTCTCCGTCCTCGGCCCGCTCGGGCGCGGCTTCGAGCTCGCCGCCGGACCGTCGATCCTGGTCGGCGGCGGCATCGGCGCCGCCATCCTGCCCTGGCTGCGGCGGCGGCTCGAGCCGCGCGGCGACGTGCGGACGGTGCTCGGGTTCCGGTCGGCCGAGCATGCGGTCTGCGCCGGGCTCGTCGACCCGGACGCCACCGTCGTCCTCGACCCGGTGCTCGTCACGGAGCCCCTGGCCCGGCTGCTGCCGGCGCAGGCGACCGTCTACGCGTGCGGGCCCGACCGGATGCTCGAGGCGGTGGCGGCCCTCTGCGCCGAGCACGAGGTGCCCTGCCAGCTGGCGATGGAGGCGGCCATGGCGTGCGGGTTCGGCGCCTGCTACGGGTGCGCCGTGCGCATCGACGGCACCTGGAAACGGCTCTGTATCGAGGGGCCCGTCGTGGAGGCCGCCCGTGTCCTCGCCTGACCTGCGCGCCGAGCTCTGCGGCATCGCGCTTCGGAACCCGCTCGTGAACGGGTCGGGCACCCTCGACGCGCTCGCCGCCGGCACGCTCGGGCTGGGCGCCTTCGTGACCAAGACCGTCACGCTCCACCCGCGCGAGGGCAACCCACCCGTCCGCATCGCCGAGACGCCGGCGGGGATGGTGAACTCGATCGGGCTCGCGAACCCCGGCCTCGACACCTTCTGCGCCGAGCACCTGCCCCGGCTCGGCGAGCTCGGCGTGCCCGTCATCGCCAGCATCGGCGGCTGGTCGCCGTCCGAGTACGCGACCGCCGTCGCCCGCATCGGCGCGCACCCGGCGGTCGCCGCCGTCGAGCTGAACGTCTCCTGCCCGAACGTCGAGTCCGGCTGCATCTCGATCGGCACCGACGCCGGCGAGACCCGTGCCCTGGTGGAGCGCTGCCGGGGCGAGACCGATGTGCCGGTGCTCGCAAAGCTCAGCCCGAGCGTCTCGGACGTTGCCGCCATCGCGACCGCCGCCGCCGAGGGCGGCGCCCACGGCCTCGTCCTCATCAACACGGTGCGCGGGATCGCGATCGACCGCGACCGGCTGCAGCCGCTGCTCGGAGGGGGTGGGGGAGGCCTGTCGGGGCCGGCGATCAAGCCCGTCGCGCTGCACGCGATCTTCCACGCGCGGGCGGCGACCGGCCTGCCGATCATCGGCATGGGTGGGGTCGCATCGGCGCAGGACTGCATCGAGTTCCTTGCGGCCGGCGCGAGCCTGGTAGGAATTGGCACCTCGCTATTCGCCGACCCCGGGCTGCCCGAGCGAACCCTCCCGGAGCTCGGGCGGCTGGTGCGGCGCCACGGCGCGGAGACGGTCGGCGATCTGGTCGGAGTCGCCCACCCTCGACTTTCAAGCTCAACTCGAGCTTGAGCGTTTTGGACGCGAATTTCCCTTTTTTATGGGGTTTTCTCGTGGTTGCACGCCGCCTTCCCATGGGTATAATCGCCCCCTACCATGACAACCAGCACCCTCTCCCAGACGCCCTCCCGATCGCTCGATCAGCGCATGGAGGCGCTCAGCCGGGCGAACCACATACGGGTGCGGAGGGCGCAGCTGAAGCGCGACCTCAAGGCGGGACGGGTGCGGATCGGCGACCTGATCGCCGACCCTCCGGACGAGGTGCTGACGGCGAAGGTCTACGACATGCTGGTCGCCGTGCCCCGGCTCGGGCGCGTGAAGGCGACCCGCCTGCTGACGCAGTGCCGCATCAGCCAGAGCAAGACCGTCGGCGGTCTCTCCGATCGCCAGCGCGGCGAGCTGCTCGACCTCTTCCGGACCTGATCGCCACCCTCGGGGGCCGGCAGTGAGGAGCCGCCTGTTCGTCGTCGCCGGCCCGTCGGGCGTCGGCAAGGGCACCCTCATCGCGCGCGCCCGCGCGGCACTGCCCGAGCTCGAGGTGGCCACGTCGGCGACGACCCGGCCGCGCCGGCCGGACGAGCAGGATGGACGCGAGTATCACTTCCTGAACGACGCCGAGTTCGCCCGCCGGGTCGAGGAGGGCCACTTCCTCGAGCATGTATCCTATGCAGGCAACCGGTACGGCACGCTGCGCAGTGAGGTGGAGCAGCGGCTCCGGGACGGCGAGAGCGTCGTGCTGGAGATCGAGGTCGCCGGGGCTCGCGAGATCAGGCGGCAGATGCCGGGCGCGGTGCTCGTCTTCGTCGCCCCTCCGACGATGGCGGACCTCGAGGCCAGGCTTCGCGGCCGCCGGCAGAACACGGAGACGGAGGTCTCGGACCGGCTGCGGATCGCGGCCGAGGAGATGCGGGCAAGGCCCGAGTTCGACCACACGATCACCAACAACGACGCCGACCGCGCCGCCGCCGAGCTGGCGGAGCTGATGCGGTCGGCCATGAACACCGAGGAGCACGAATGATCTATCCCAAGATCGACGACCTGCTGGAGAAAGTGGACAGCAAGTACGCGCTCGTGATCGCCGCCGCGCGGCGCACGCGCCAGATCAACGACTACCACCACCAGTT
>JAICJM010000097.1 GCA_025928435.1 Thermoleophilia bacterium | reverse complement strand
CGTCGCCGCGGTCGCCGCCGGCACCCTGGCGGCGGTGGCGGGCGTGGCCGCGGGACTGACGATCCTCATGGGCATCGGCGCGGTCGCCGTTGCCGCAGGGGCGGGATGGGCGCTCGCAGCTCGCCGCGGCGGGGCCGCGCGCGAGCTCGACCGGCTGCTGCCGGGGCCCGGGCCATGCGGCGAGCGGCTGGCGGCGTTCCGGGCGTCGGTCGAGCGCGACCGCGCCCTGGCCGCCGCCGAGCGCGACCTTGCCGGCGTCCGGGTCGAGGTGGCCGAGCTGCGCACGCGGCTGGCCGGGACGGCCCAGCTCGAGGCCGAGCTGCGCGGCCTGCACGACCGGGTGGCGACGTCGCTGCGTGGCTGCGGCATCGACTCGACCGATCTCGACGAGGGGCTGCGCCTGTACGACGGCCGCGAGGCATCGGCACAGGCACACCACGAGGCGACGCTCACCCGCACGCGCGCGTCGGAGGAGCTGCGCCGGCTGCTCGGCTCTGACTCGCTCGACGACGCCCGGGCCCGGCTCGAGCAGCTCGAGGCGCACCTGAACGGGCATGCGGCGCTTGCGACCGGGCGCAAGCTGGACGACGTGGAGCGCGAGCTGGCCGGCGCGCGCCAGGCCCGCGACCGGGCCGCCGCCGAGAGCGAGCGCCTGAGCGCGACGGTGGCCGAGCGCCTGCGGATGCTGCCGGACGTCGCCTCACTGCGCGAGCGGCTCGACGAGAGCGAGGAGCGGGTCGCCGCGCTCCGGCACGTCGGCCGCGTCCTGCGGCTGGCCGAGGAGGAGCTGGCCGCGGCCGCCGCCGACACGTACCGCAACTTCGCGCCCCGGCTGAACGCCTCGCTCGAGGCGGGCATGTCCCGGCTGACGGACGGCCGCTACGCGCACGCGTTCGTCGACGAGGAGCTGCGCGTCCGGGTCGAGGCGCCGGAGACGGGCGCCGTCGTCGACCTCGACCAGCTCTCCGTCGGCACCCAGAAGCAGGCCTACCTGGTACAGCGGCTCGAGCTCGTGCGCCTGCTCTGCCCGGCCGACGAGGCGCTGCCCGTGCTGCTCGACGACCCGTTCGCCCACTTCGACGCCGACCGGCTCGTCCGCACGCTGGAGTGGCTGACCGAGGCCGCCGGCGAGCGGCAGATCATCCTGTTCGCCACGCAGCGCCGGGTGGCCGAGCTGGCACCGGCCGACGCAACGGTGATCGAGCTGGACGGCTGACCGGTACGTCCCGTGATGTCCAAGGTGCAAGCCCGAACGGGCTTGCACCGGTCAGTGTTCGCGGCCGCGGCGCCACCAGCGCCCGCCTGACACCGTCCTGCGGCCAGGCGCGAGAGGACTTGCCGCCAGCCGTCTAGCTGCGGCCGGCCCGCAGGGCGGGCGGCGCCAGCAGCCGCTCGACGTGCAGCGTCGCCAGGCTCAGCACGGGCACGTCGCGGGTGCGCTCGAAGCAGATGTACCGCGTGCGCCACTCCGGGTGGAACTTGCGGTTGAAGCTGAACAGGCGGTCGAGCTGGAAGGCGCGGTCGAGGCCCACCACCAACTGGCGGGCGGCGCGCATGTGCGCGGGCGACTCCTCGTCGGCGCGCAGGACGTCGGCGAAGACCGAGAAGTTCAGGGAGAGCTCTTCCGCGCCCGCCGACCGCGCCCATGCGGTCGCCTCGCAGATCAGGAACTCCATCAGGCCGTTCGGTGTCCCGACGCCGCGGCGCATCGCCGACAGCGAATAGCCGCTGCTGGACGGCACCAGGTGCAGGAAGCCGCGGACGGCGCCGGCGCCGTCGAACGCGACCGCGAAGCGGGCCCGCTCGTGGGCGTAGAGATCGTCCATCGCCATCGAGAAGCCGCGCTCGGCAGAGCGGCCGCGCCACTCGGAGCTGACGCGCTCGATCTCGGCGCGGCGCGCGGGCGAGAGCTCGGACGGCGCCAGCACGCGCACGTCGTAGCCGGACTTGCGCAGGCGGGTGACCGACTGGCGCACCTTGCGCATCGCTCGCCCCTCGAGCGTGAAGGCGGACGTCCGGATGACCGCCTCGTCGCCGATCGCCACCGCGCGCATGCCGCGGCGGCGGTACAGGTGCAGCCACTCGGCGGAGGAGTGCAGGACGACCATTCGCCAGCCGCGTTCGCGGCAGAGCGCGCCGAAGTCCTCGACGAGGCCCGGGATCTCGTCCTCGGCGCCGATCGGGTCGCCGGCCACGAGCGCGCAGCCCGCCACGACGCGGTAGGCGAGGAAGGCGTTGCCCGCCCGCGAGAAGGTGTAGCGGCGGTCGGCCCGGAGGGCGAAGAAGGAGAGGCTGTCGCGCCCATAGCGGCCGACGAGGTCGCGGGCGCGGGCGCGATCGTCGTCGGACGGGCGACCCGGCTCGCGGTGCGCCCGCAGCCAGTGATGCAGGGCCCAGAAGGCGCCGCCGGTGAGCAGCATCTCGAGGCCGATGTTCGCGACCCGGTTCGCGTGCTCGCCGCCGAAGAGCGCCACCGATGCCCACGCGCCGGCGGTGACGGCGATGCCCCCCGCCAGGGGGCGCAGGCTGGCCGGATCGCCGCTGACGTCGAAGCGGCCGCGCAGCCCCAGCAGGGCACCGAGGAGCAGGGCGCTCCCGATCGCCTCCTCGGCGTCGAAGCCACGGGCGAGGTGGGCGGCGGCGGCGAAGGCCACCAGGGCGACCGCGAGCAACCAGGCGCGGCGCTTGCGCCGCGCCAGCCCTCCGGCCAGCAGCAGGAGCGCGGCGCCGGCCGCGAACGTGATCGAGCCCGCCACCGTGCTCGTCCCGGTGGGCAGCATTGCCTGGAAGACGTCGTACCGATCGGTCAGCGTCGGCCGGATGGCCGTGACGATGTCGACCATGCCGACGAGAAACGCGCCGAGCGCGATCAGCGCCTCGGCGCGGAGCTTGGTGTGTGCCCAGACCACCACCCCTACCATACCGGCAGTCGCTTGGAGGGACTTTAGGTCCGGGGCGCCGGCCCGAGGGCGTCGAGGGCCGCGGCGGCCGCCCGGCGGACGTCGTCGGAGGGGTCGTCGAGCGCGGAGACGAGGTCCTGGCGGGCCCGCTCGTCGCCGATCTCGCCCAGCGCGACCGCGGCCAGCCGGCGCTGGTCCTCGCGCTCCGCGGCCGCCAGGACGCGGGCGAGGAAGGGCACGCCCTCGCGGTCGCGGCGGCGGCCGAGATCGGCGATCTGGGCCTGCAGGGCGGCCTCCCGGGCGGTCGCTGCCGCCCGCCTCGGCGCGGCCGCCGGACGGCGGACGAGCGGGTAGAAACCCTCGGTCTTCTCCAGGGACCCGGCCGCGATCATGCGGTCGATGCGGCCGAGCACGTCGCTGTCGGTCATGCCGGCCAGCGCCCCGTAGGAGCCGAGCGCGTCGTGCCCGGCTGCGCGCAGCGCCCTGCCGGCCGAGCCGCGCAGGATCTGCGAGAGCCGCGTCCGCCCCACCGCGCCCGCGGTCTCGTCGACGGCCTGGAGGATGGCCGCCTCGGCGTCGACCGCCACGCCCCGTCGCGTCGGCATCGCCGGCGTCGCGACGGGCAGTGTGTCCTCACCGGCCACGGGCTTCCAGCCACAGCGGTCGCAGCAGGGCTCCGGGAGCGGGTGGGCCGGGGCGTCGCCGAAGTAGCGCAGGAGGGTCTCGCGCCGGCAGCGGTCGGACGCGGCATA
Organism: Thermoleophilia bacterium; assembly: GCA_025928435.1. The sequence goes on along the minus strand of JAICJM010000097.1, from coordinate 10,376 downwards.
GCCGTCGATCGCCTTCAGGCGGTCCCACCGCTGGCGTTCCACCCGCTTCCCGGCGACCAGCGCGGCTGCCAGGTGCGCGCGCGAGAGCTTCGCGTCGGCCAGCCGCCCGGCGAAGGTGCCCATCGGCGCCGGGAACAGCTCGAGCGCACCGGCCCGCTCCAGCGCCGCGACGGCGGCGCGCGGCTCCTCGGCGGGGACGTCGCGCTCGGCCACGCGGAAGACGCCGTTCGCGTCGGCCGCCTCGGCCAGCCGCCGGTGCAGCCCGGACAGGTCGCCGCCCTCGAGCTTCGCCCGGTTGATGAAGAAGACGATCAGGCCCTTGTCGCGCGGGCTGTAGAGCAGAGTGCAGCGGGCCGGCTCGCCGTCGCGGCCCGCTCTCCCGGCCTGCTGGTAATACTCCTCGGGCGAGGCCGGGAGCGCCCAGTGGACGACCGAGCGCACGTCGGGCTTGTCGATGCCCATCCCGAAGGCGGTCGTCGCGGCCACCGCCTCGAGCTCGCCGGAGAGGAACGCGTCGAGGGTGGCCGACCGCCGCTCGCCGCTGAGCCCGGCGTGGTAGGCGGCGGCCCGGATCCCGGCCGCGGCCAGCGCCTCGGTCACCTCCTCGCAGGTCCGCCGGCGGCCGCAGTAGACGACGGCGGGCAGCGACCCCGGCGTCCCCAGCAGCCGCATCAGCATCGCCGGTTTGGCGTGGTCGCCGGCCACGGGGACGACGCCGAACGCGAGGTTGCGGCGATCGAAGCCCGTCCGCAGCATCACCGGGTCGCGCAGCCGCAGGGCGGAGACGATGTCCTTGCTCACCCGGCTCGTCGCCGTCGCGGTGAGCGCGATCGTCGGGGGCGAGCCGAGCCGCTCGCGCACGTCGGCGAGGCGCAGGTAGTCCGGGCGGAAGTCGTGCCCCCACTCCGACAGGCAGTGGGCCTCGTCGACCGCCAGCCGGGCGACGCGGGCGGCGCCGATCGCATCCAGGAAGCGCCGGCTCGAGAACCGCTCCGGCGCGACGTAGACGAGCCGGGCCGCGCCCTCCCCGATCCGGCGCAGGGCCGCGTCGACGGCACCGGGGGCCATGCTCGAGGAGAGCATCTCGACACCCTCGAGGCCGCGGTTGCGAAGGGCGGCGTGCTGATCCTCCATCAGCGCGATCAGCGGCGAGACGACGAGCGTCACGCCGTCGCAGAGCAGCGCCGGCAGCTGGTAGCAGAGCGACTTGCCCGAGCCGGTCGGCATGACGGCGAGCACGTCGCGGCCGGACAGGACCGCATCGATCGCCTCGCGCTGCCCGGGGCGGAACTCCGCGTAGCCGAACAGCCGCTGCAGGCCCGCCGGAGCGTCGACGGCGGAGGCGGCCGGGCTCATCCGGTACCGCGCACGGCGGGCTCGGAACCGGCCTCGGCGGCCGGGAACTCCGCCACCTCCGGCAGGGGCTCGGCGCGCCCGGTCGTGCCGACGTCGCGGCGCAGCCACAGGCAGGCGATGACGCCGATCGCGCTCACCGCGGTGACCGCCAGATAGGTCAGGCGGGCGGCGTGGACGACGGCGGGGACGTGCGCGCCGGCGTGCTCGGCCGCCCCCATCTGGTGGGCGCTCAGCGTGGCCGCGAAGACGATGCCGGCCACGGCCGCGCCGGTGCCCGACCCGACCTGGCGGGTGAGCGGGATGCTCGAGGTCGACCGGCCCTCACGGCCCGCGCCACCGTCGGCGAGCACGGCCGCGAAGAGCGCGGGGCTCGCGATGCCCATCCCCACGCCCGAGATCGCGTAGCCGAGCACCGGCACCGAGGCGCCGCCGTCCGGGATCGCCATGAGCGCTGTGCCGACGAACGTCATCGCCGTCCCGAGGAAGATCTGGTTGCGCGGGCGCGAGCTGGCCCGGGCGGCGCCCATCGACCCGGCCGTCCAGCCGAGCGTGCACAGGAGCAGGGAGACGCCGACCAGCCGCACGCCCGAGAGCGTGTAGCCCGGGAGGTCGATGCCGTGGACGAACCCGACCTGCAGCTGCAGCGGCAGATACGTCTCGGCGCCGAGGAACGCGACGCCGGCCCCGAACGCCGCCACGTTGGCCGCGATCGAGTTGGCCGTGTGGGTGAAGACCGGCGTCGCCACCCGCCGTTCGTGCCAGACGAACAGCGCCGCCGGGACGATCGCGAGCGGGAGCAGGAAGGCCGCCGGCAGCCAGCGCCGCGTCACCGCGAGCAGGACGGCGACGATCGCGCCCAGCAGGACCGGCCCGATCAGGTTGAGCGGCTGGTGCCCATCGGCGGCCGACGGCCGCGCCCGGCCGCGCAGCGACATCGCGCCCGCCCAGGCGACGGTGGCGATCATCGGCAGGTTGATCCAGAACACCCACCGCCAACCGACCGTCGCGGTGAGCACCGCGCCGAGCAGCGGCCCCACCAGCGCAGACACGCCCCACATGGCCGCGTTGATGCCGAAGGCGCGCGGGCGCAGGGCCTCGGGGATCGAGACGGCGAAGAGCCCGAGCGGCACGGCGAACATGAAGCCCGCGCCGGCCCCGAGGATCAGGCGCGAGAGCGCGACGACCGGCATCGAGGGCGCCAGGCCGCCGATCACGTTCGCGACGCTGAAGAGCGTGCACGCGAGCGCGAAGCTCCAGGCCACGCCCTCGCGGTCGATCACGGCGCCCGCCACGGGGAACGTCATGGCGACTGCGACCGTGTATGCGCCGACCGTGACGGCGATCAGGCCCACGCCGCCGATGTCCTGCGCGGCCGTCGGCAGGGCCGTCGTCACCATCAGCGCGTCGAGCGACCCCAGGAAGGTCGCTCCGAGCGCCGCAACCATCAGCGCTCCGTGGTTGCGGAAGAGCGCCGCGTAGCTCGGGGTCACGCTACCCCTGGGCGTAGATCTTGTCGGTGGCCGGGTGCGTCTTGGTGACGTGGCGCTTGAACAGCAGCTCGTCGTAGGTCAGCCCGGCCGCCGCGCCCACGAGCTGGGCGAGGTGGAAGATCGGCATGCCGAAGTCCATGTCGGCCTCGCGGGCCGCCTTGCCCTGCCACGCGTCGAGCGAGAGGTGGCACAGCGGGCACGGCGTCACCATCGCGTCGGCGCCGGCCTCCTTCGCCTCGGCCAGCGGCTGGATCAGCTCGCCCAGCGCGACCTCCTCGCGGGCGAGGACGATCGGGAAACCGCAGCACTTGATCTTGGACGGGTAGTCGACCGGCTCTGCGCCGCAGGCCTCGATGATGCGCTCGAGCGACTGCGGCCGGTCGGGATCCTCGAACCCGAGCAGCTTGGACGGGCGCAGGATCTGGCAGCCGTAGAACGGCGCGATCCGCACGCCCTCGAGCGGCTTCTCGGCGATCGTCTTCAGCCGCTCGTAGCCCTCGCCCTCGGCGATCTCCCACAGCAGGTGGCGCACCTCGACGCCGCCCGCGTACGGCGCCGCGCCGACGTCGCGCAGGTTCGCGTTCACGCGCTCGAGCAGCTCCGGGTCGGCCTTCAGCTTCAGGTCGGCCTGGCGCAGGTTGAGGGTGCAGACGTTGCAGATCGTGAGCAGGGTGTCCTGGTCGAGCTGCTCCGCCTGGCCGAGGATGCGGGCGTTCAGGTGCAGGTAGTACTCGGGCCGGGCCTCGTGCACGTCGCCGGCGCCGCAGCACGTGAAGCCGGGGATGTCGACCAGCTCCATGCCGAGCTTGCCGGCGATCGCCCGCGTCGAGACGTCGAGCTCCTTCTGCGACAGGCTGGCCAGGCAGCCCGGGTAGTACGCGTAGCTCTGCTTCACGAGCCGGCCTCCTCGCGGTCGACGGAGACCCCGGCCCGCTTCTCGGCCCGCAACCGCGCCTCCTGCGGCTTGAGCAGCTTGTGCAGCCGCCGCACCTCGTCGAGCTTCTTGGCCCGGTGCGGGCGCAGCGGGTTCGGCACCTTGCCGGCGCGCGCCATCTGCATGGCGAACTTGATGTCGAGCGCCTTCATGGGATCGGTGTAGGGGACGAGCGCCGTCTCGAGCAGGTAGCCGGTCGCCCGGGTAGAGACGTCGAACACCTGCGCGTGGCGGGCGGCCTTGTCCGAGAGCATGCCCTCGGAGTAGATCTCACCGCCGATCTTCGCGATCGCGTCGCGCGGGTCGACGCCCTTGGGGCAGCGCTCGTTGCAGAAGTAGCACCGGGTGCAGTCCCACACGCCGTGGGGGGCGTTGTAGAGCTCGAGCCGGCCCTTGCGGTCGCGGTCGCGCACGTCGCCGACGAAGCGGGCCGCCTTGGCGAGCGCCGCCGGCCCGAGGAACTCGGGGGACGACTCCATCGAGTTGCACTCCGAGACGCAGCAGCCGCACTGGATGCAGAGCGCCTCCTTCATGATCCGGTCGAGCTCCTCCTGCTGCACCCGCCACTCCTTGACCGGCGGCTGGTCGTCCTCCTCGAGCCACGGCTTCACCGCCCGGAACTTGGCCCAGAACGGCTCCATGTCGACGACCAGGTCCTTGATCACCGGGAGGTTCCCCATCGGCGAGATCACGGGGACGCGGCCCTCGCCGGCGATCGCCGCCATCGGCGTCTTGCACGCCAGCACCGCTGCGCCGTCCATGCGCATGCCGCACGAGCCGCACACGGCCATGCGGCAGCTCTTGCGGTAGGTGAGCGACCCGTCGACGTGGTCCTTCACGACGTCCAGCACGTCGAGCAGCGTGGCCGTCTCCGGCGCCTCGACGGTGAACTCCTCGAGCCCGCCCTGCTCGGTGTCCGGGTTCCAGCGCTCGATCTTCAGGGTGAACTGCATGCGGCCCCTTCTGGGTCTGGTTCTTCTAGTAGGTGCGCACCGCGGGCTGGTGCTCGGTGATCGTGACCGGCTTGTAGTCGAGCGCGACCGCGCCGTCGTCGTAGCTCGTCAGCGTGTGCCGGAGCCAGTTCTCGTCGTCGCGCTCGGGGTAGTCGAGGCGGCTGTGGGCGCCGCGGCTCTCCGTGCGCGCGATGGCGCCGGTGACGAGGCAGTCGGCCATCTCGATCATCGAGCCGAGCTCGAGCGCCCCGATCAGGTCGGAGTTGAACGTCCGCGACTTGTCCTGGATGACGACGCCCATGCCGTCCTTGTAGCGCTCGCGCAACTCCTGCACGTCGGCCTTGCACTGGTCGAGCTTCTCGGCGCTGCGGAAGATGCCCGCGTTCTCGTACATCGTGTCGGCCAGCTGGTCGCGCAGCACGTGGGGGCGGACGCCGTCGAAGTTGTAGAGCAGGTGGCGGATCCGGCGCTCGGCGACCCGCACGGCCGACGGCGAGAAGATCGCCCGCGAGCCGTTCCCGCGCACGTCCTGCGCAGCGGCCGCGCCGGAGCGGCGGCCGAAGACCACCGTCTCGAGCAGCGAGTTGCCGCCGAGCCGGTTCGCGCCGTGTACCGACACGCAGGCGCACTCGCCGGCGGCGTACAGGCCGGGCATGACCGTGCGCCCCCACATGTCGGCGTCGATGCCGCCCATGTGGTAGTGGCTGCCCGGCCGCACCGGGATCGGCTCCTCGATCGGGTCGACGCCGGCGTAGTCCATCGCCAGCTCGCGCGAGCCGTGCAGCACGGTCATGATCTTGCGCGCGCCCAGGTGGGTCAGGTCGAGCAGGATGCACCCGTCGACGCCGCGGCCCTCGTCGATCTCGGTCTGCTCCGACCGGGAGACGACGTCGCGGCTGGCCAGCTCACCGGCGTTCGGCGCGTAGTTGAACATGAACCGGTCGCCCTCGGCGTTGCGCAGGTAGCCGCCCTCGCCGCGGCAGCCCTCGGTGATCAGGACGCCGTTCGCCTTCAGGGTGGTCGGGTGGAACTGCATGAACTCCATGTCCTTCAGCGGAACGCCCGCGCGCCAGGCCATCGACATGCCGTCGCCGGTGCAGGCGTAGGCGTTGGTCGTGCCGCGGTAGATGCGGCCGAGGCCGCCCGTGGCCATGATGACCGCGCCGGCCTCGACGCCCTGCACCCCGCCGCGCAGGAGGTCCCACGCGGTCAGGCCGACGCAGCGGTCGCCGTCGGTGACCAGGTCGAGGGCGAACCACTCCTCGTAGACCGTGACGCCGCTCTTCACCAGCTGCTCGTAGAGGACATGGAGCAGGACGTGGCCGGTGATGTCCGCCGCGTAGGCCGTGCGGGGCGCGCCGCCGGCACCGAAGGGGCGCTGGGCGATGCGGCCGTCCTCCATGCGCGAGAAGACCGCGCCCATGTGCTCGAGCTCGTAGATGTCGCCCGGGCCCTCCTCGCACATGACGGCGATCGCGTCCTGGTCGCCCAGGTAGTCCGAGCCCTTGACCGTGAAGAAGGTGTGCTTCTCGGGACTGTCCTCGCCGGCGTTTCCCAGCGCGGCGTTGATGCCGCCCTCGGCGGCGCCCGAGTGGCTGCGGGTCGGATGCAGCTTGGAGACCACGCCGACGTCGACGCCGTAGCGGGACGCCTCGATGGCGGCGCGCATCCCCGCCAGTCCGGCTCCTACCACCACCACGTCGTGTCTGACCATCAGGCCTCCGGCGTCCAGCTTGAGCGACAACTCTCGCCCCTGCAGCCTACCAATCGCCCTGGCCGGTGGTCGCATGGCTGGCCCGCGCCCTCGTAAGGACTTTGTGACACCGCCCGTGCTCATTCCAATATGGAGAAATTGCAGTAAACTTGGGCGTGGCCATGGAGCGACCGTGGCCTCTTGTGACTTCTGGAGGAGACGTGGCGAAAACGGCCTTTCCGATGCCGGCGGCGCGCCGGGTCCTGCGCGATGTTCCGCAGCAGGAACTGCACGAGCTGGCCAAGGGAATGCCCACGGCCCGGACGACGAGCTACGGCGCCGTGAACGTCACGACGATCGTGCTCTCGCGCTCGACGCGGAGCACCTACATCGTCGCCGACGACCCCGACTCCTACCCGCACCAGGCCATCGACCGCGACGAGTGGGAGCGCGTCTCGGCCCTGCAGGACGCCTACATCGCCGACCAGGAGATGATCCAGGTCGACGGCTACATCGGCAACGACCCCGACCACCGTGTCGCCTCCCGCCTCTTCATCGAGGCGAGCAACGCGAACATCGCGGGCATGCAGGACGTCCTCTACTTCGAGGGCGCCGAAGGGGAGGCGATCGAGCCCGAGCTCGTCGTCATCTACACGCCCAACCTGGCCGTGCCCGGCTACCCGGACGACCGCCTGATCGCGGTCGACCTCGACCGCATGGTCACCCGCGTCTTCAACTCGGACTACTTCGGCGAGTCGAAGAAGGGCGGCCTGCGGATGTGGAACAAGCTCGTCTTCGACCGCGGCGGCCTCGCGCTCCACGCCGGCTGCAAGGTGATCCCGACCGACAAGGGCGACCGGGTCGGCCTCACGGTCGGCCTGTCGGGCACCGGCAAGACGACGACGACGTTCACGCGCCAGAACGGCTCGCTGCCGGTGCAGGACGACTTCGTCGCCTGGTGGCCGGACGGCACGGTGTCGGCGACCGAGGCCGGCTGCTTCGCCAAGACCTACGCGCTCAACACGGACGACGAGCCCGTGATCCACGGCGCCGTCACCCGGCCCGGCGCGTACCTCGAGAACGTCAGCATGAGCGACGCCGGTGAGGTCGACTTCTACGACCAGAACTACACGAAGAACGGCCGGGCCGTGTTCTCGTTCTCGGACATCGAGGCGGCCGACGCGGCCGACCTCGTGCGGGCGCACTTCCTGCTCGTCCTGAACCGCAACGAGAACGTGATCCCGGCGGTCGCGAAGCTGGAGGGGCCGCAGGCGGCGGCGTTCTTCATGCTCGGCGAGACGACCGGCACCTCGGCCGGCGGCAAGGACGAGGAGGGCAAGTTCCTGCGCGTCCCCGGCACGAACCCGTTCTTCCCGCTCAGCCACGACCTCCAGGGCAACCGCTTCCTGGAGCTCCTGGCGTCGAACCCGATCGAGGTCTACCTGCTGAACACCGGCCGCGTGGGCGGCCCGGAGGCAGATGAGCGCTCGCTCAAGGTGCGCATCCCGCACTCCTCCGCGATCGTGAAGGGCATCGCCGAGGCCACGATCGAGTGGGAGACCGACCCGGACTTCGGCTACCAGGTCGCCGCACGCGTGCCGGGCATCGAGGAGTCCGACCGGATGATCCTGCAGCCACGCCTGCTCTACGCCGAGCAGGGCCGGGGCGACGAGTACGCCGCTTTCGTGAAGCGGCTCAAGGGCGAGCGCACCGAGTTCCTGTCGAAGTACCCGAGCCTGACCCGCGCAATCGTGGAGTCAGTCGGCTAGTGGGTCGTCAGGCGACGTTGTTGGTGTCGACGGCGAGCGAAACCCGAGCAGCGCAAGGACGCAGGGAGCGCCGATACCTGGTCGTATCGGCGCGACCGAGGACACAGCGATGCGACGGGTTGCAGCCGCCGGAACCCGGCAGACGTCGCCTGACGATCCACTAGCTTCGGCCCATGGCCGACGACGTCCCGGTGAAGCTGGCGGTGCAGCGGACGGCCCGTGGGCTGGAGTCGGCCGTGAACGCGCATGACGAGGACGCCGCCGCGGGCAGCGTCTCGCCCGACTTCGCCGACCGCGACGCCGAGCTGCGGCCGCTGCTCGCGCGCACCGACCGCGCCGAGCTGATCGGGACGGTCGCGAACCGCACGCTCCTGCACCTGCATCTCTCGGACGGCGGCACGCGCGTGGTCGAGCTTCTGTGGCGCGAGCACGACGGGGCCTGGCTGATCGAGGACGCCCGCGTGTTCTCGCTGATCGCCGGCGAGTGAACCGGGGACAGTCCCCGCGAGCGGGGACTGTCCCCACCGATGAGTTTTCGCGGCGGGGACGGTCATAGAAGGGAAATCCCCGGTATCGGGGTATCTTTACTGACCATGCCATCCTCCAACCGACCCCGAGCAGTCTGGACCGGCGCCATCTCCTTCGGCCTGGTGAACGCGCCCGTGCGCATGTACACCGCCATCGCCGAGAAGGATCTGCGCTTCAACCAGCTGCACGAGACCGACGGCGGCCGGATCGGCTACGTCAAGGTCTGCAAGGCGGACAACGAGCCCGTCCCGGCCGACGAGATCGTCAAGGGCTACGAGGTCGCGAAGGGCGAGTACGTCCGGATGACCGACGAGGACTTCCAGGCCGCCCGCGGCGAGCAGCACCGCGGCATCACCATCCACGACTTCGTCCCGGCCGACCAGATCGACCCGATCTACTTCGAGCGCACCTACTACCTCGGGCCGGAGGAGGGCGCCGGCGAGGCGATCTACGCGCTGCTCGTCGAGGCGATGGAGCGCTCCGGCCTGTCCGCGATCGCGACCTACGTGCACCACGACCGCGAGAACCTGGCCTGCCTGCGCGTCCGCGACGGCGTGATCACACTCGAGAAGATGTTCTTCGACGATGAGATCCGCGCGATCGACGGGATCGTCCCCTCGAACGCGAAGGTCGACTCGAAGCAGCTCAAGATGGCCGAGGACCTCATCAACGCCTACACGTCGGACTTCGAGCCCGAGCGCTACAAGGACACCTACCGCGAGCGCCTGCTCGCGATCGTCGACCAGAAGCGCCAGGGCAAGACGACGAAGGCGCCCGAGCCCGAGGCCGGGCCGTCCGCGCCCGACCTGCTCACCGCGCTCACCGCGTCGCTCGACGCCGCCCGCGCCGAGCGGGAGAAGTCGGGGAAGCCGGCCAAGAAGTCGTCGGGGTCGAAGCCGTCGGGGTCGAAGCCGCGCGCCAAGGCCGGCGCGGGCTCCTCGTCGCGACGCAAGAGCGCGTAGCGACTCCCGGGGCGGGGGTATCCTCGCCGGGATGACGATCGGCGAGCGGATCCGAGGGGCGCTCGTCGCGCTGGCGCCGCTCGACCCTGTGGACGCCCCGGCGTGGGAGCGCTGGCTGAACGACCCGGTCACGACCCGCTACCTGTACGGGCGGCGGGGCCCGCCCGACAGCGTGGCCACACTGCCCGAGCTGCGCTCGTGGGGCCGCCAGGCGCTCGCCGACCCGCACCTGGTCGCGTTCGGGATCGAGGAGCTCGGCGGCGGGGCCGTGATCGGGAACGCCCGCCTGCAGCTGTGGGCGTGGAGCCGGGCGCGGTTCTCGATCCTGATCGGCGAGGCCGCCCACCGCGGCTCCGGCCAGGGCACCGAGGCGACGGCGCTCGTGTGCCGCTACGCGTTCGAGCGCCTGAACCTGCGCGAGATCGTCCTCGACGTCGATCAGCGCAACGCGCCCGCCGTGCGCGCGTACCTCAAGGTTGGCTTCATCCCCGGCCGGGGCGACTCGATGCGGCTGCGGCCGGAGGGGCTGCGCTATACGACCGCTTCGGCGGAGCGGCGCTCGATGGGCTCGTAGTCGCGCACGGCCGGCCCGACGTACTCCGAGCTCGGGCGGATGAGGCGGTTGTCGGCGTGCTGCTCGATCACGTGCGCCGCCCAGCCGACGACGCGGCTCATCGCGAAGATCGGCGTG
>JAICJM010000216.1 GCA_025928435.1 Thermoleophilia bacterium | reverse complement strand
CGGCCACGTAGACCGGCGCGCCGACGCCGCGCTCCATGGCCGCCGCGGCGCTCGCCGACGTGCCGTTCGGCATCAGCACGAGGTCGGGGCGCAGCTTGCGCAGCCGGGCCACGCTGGGCGTCTCGCCGCCGCCCCCGGCCGTCGGCAGGCGCAGGGCCGCCGCCGGGTACTGCTCGTGCCCGCTCCCGGCGACGACCACCCCGCCGCTTCCGACCGCGTATGCCGACTCGGTGAGGCCGGCGTCCAGCGACACCACCCGGCGCGGCTGCGACTCCACCGTGACGCGGCGGCCGATGCCGTCCGTGACGGTCTGGGGAAACGACGGCAGCGAGCCGATCGGTTCGGGCTTGAATCCGCATCCGGTGGCCACGAGCAGGGGGACGAGCACGGCCAGCAGGCGGAGTCGGCGCACGAAGGGGTGATTCTAAACTGCGCCCATGCGCACGCGGCTCAGCCTGCTCTGGGGGATCACCGCCGTGCTGGCGGCGGCGGTGCTCGTCTACGGGCCGGCCGAGCTCGCCCGCCGGGCCACCGGGCCCGGCGAGCCCGTGAGCTTCCTCACACAGCCGCAGCAGGGGTGGCGGTTCGTGCTCGACGCGCTCGACTCGATCGGCAGCGCGCGGGCGGGGTCGCCGGGGCGGGCCAGGGCGCTCGCGGTGCGGGCATTCGCGGGCACGACGGTGCTCCCGGTGCGGGTCGACCTGCTGTACGTGCCCGACCTGCGCGTGCCGGTCGGGGCAGGGAGGCCGCCGCTCGTGGCGAAGGCGAAGCTCGTGTGGAGAGTCTCGGGGCAGACGCGTCCCGGGGGCCGCGTGCACACCGTCGGCCTGCTGGACTTCGTCACCGGCCGGCTGACCTACCGGGCGGGGGCGGCCGCATGAGCAACGCTCGCCTCCAGCTCGCGTTCGTGGGGGAAACCATGTTTTCCCCACGGGACCCCCTTCTTCTGAAAGCGTGGGGAACCTCCCGGTTCCCCACACCCCTCCCCGCTCACGCGTCGACCGCGGTCGCCGCATGAGCCGCCACCAGGAGGTCGCGCTCGGGGTCCTGGCCGTCGCGCTCGTCGTGATCCTCGTCTTCGACCGCGTCATGCAGCGGATCGGCATCCGCGTCGTGGCCCATCTGCCCGTCGCCGACCAGGCCGTGTTCGCGACCCGCTACCGGCTGCTGCGGCGCACGTCGGAGGCCGTGGTCGTCCTGATCGCGGTGATCATCGTGCTGTGGTCGTTCGACTCCACCCGCTCGGCGGCGCAGACCGTGCTCGCCTCGTCGGCGGTGGTCGGATTGGTGGTTGGTTTCGCCGCGCGGTCGACCCTGGCAAACTTCGTAGCCGGGGTGATGATCGCGATCAACCAACCGGTGCGGCTCGGCGACCGGATCAGCATGGGTGACGTCGAGGGAACGGTCGAGGACATCGGCCTCGCGTACACGCGCCTGCGCACGCCCGACAACCGGCGGGTGCTGATCCCCAACGAGGAGCTCGCCAACTCGCGGGTCACGAACATGACCATCGTCGACCCCGTGTCGCTGGCCCAGGCCCGGCTGACGCTCCCGCCGACCGCCGATCCGGCCCGGGTGCGGGCGATCCTGGACGAGCAGGCGGACGCGGTCCCCGGGCGCGTGGCAGACCGGCCCGGGCCCGGCACCGCCGTCGCCGAGGTGACGGCCGAGGGCACGACGTACACGGTCGGCGTGTGGATGCCCGACGCGGCCCAGGCGGCGGCCGCCGCCGCGGCGCTGCGGGTGAGCTGCCTCACCCGGCTGCACGAGGAGGGCATCGTCGCCGAGGCGGCCGACGAGGTGGCGACGCCGTGACCGGCCCTCCCGTCCAGCCGCCGCGCAGCCAGTACGACGACGTGCTCGGTCACGTCGCCGCCCGCCGCCGCAAGCGCCGCGCCCAGGGGCGCCGCCGCGGCCGCAGATCGCTGACCGCGACCGCCCTCGTCGCGATCGGGATCGCGATCGCCGCCGTCATCGTCGCCGGCGGCGTCGGCGCGACGGTCGCCGTCTCGAACGTGCTGAAGGGCGTCGATCTCAAGACGATGAAGCCCAACTATCCGGGCGTGACGACGAAGATCTACGACCGCAACGGCCATCTGCTGGCGCAGATCCCGTCGCTCCAGAACCGCACCCCCGTGGGGTTCAACCAGATCTCCAAATGGCTGAAGATCGCCACGGTCGACGTCGAGGACAAGCGCTTCTACGAGCACGGCGGCGTCGACTACCAGGGCATCGCGCGCGCGTTCCTCGACGACCTCCAGGCCGGCCACGTCGTCCAGGGCGCGTCCACCATCGAGCAGCAGCTCGTCCGCAACCTGTACCTGAGCGACTCCCAGACGCTCGACCGCAAGATCAAGGAGGCCTGGCTCGCCATCCAGATGGCCGAGCACTGGTCGAAGGACAAGATCCTCGGCACCTACCTGAACGTCATCTCCTACGGCGGCGTCACCTACGGGTGCGAGGCGGCGTCCGAGACGTACTTCGACGAGCACTGTTCCCAGCTCACCATCCGCCAGGCGGCGCTGATCGCCGGGCTGCCCCAGTCGCCCACCCAGTACAACCCGCGCAAGCACCCGGCCGCCGCGCTCATCCGGCGCAACCAGGTGCTGGCGGCGATGTTCGACCAGAACCACATCACCTCGGCCCAGTACGAGACCGCCGTCAGCCGCGGGCTCGGCCTGCGGCCGCCGAAGCGGTTCACCCGCGTGCGGCAGCCGTACTTCGTCCAGTACGTGCGCGACGTGCTCGAGCAGCGCTACGGCAGGTCGGCGCTGCAGAGCGGCGGCCTCAAGGTGAAGACGACGATCGACCCGAACCTGCAGGCCGCAGCTCACCAGGCGATGTCCGAGGAGCTGAACTTCAGCGATCACCCGGCGGCTGCGCTCGTCGCCATCGACCCGCGCACCGGCGAGATCCTCGCGATGCAGTCGTCGACCGACTACCAGCAGAGCAAGTACAACCTGGCGGTGCAGTCGCGCCGCCAGGCCGGGTCGACGTTCAAGTCCTACGGCCTGCTGGCGGCGATGGTCGACGACGGGATCGACCCGAACACGACCATGTATGCGACGTCGCCGCTCGAGAACTATCCGATCGTGCCGTTCCCGTCCGCACCGAACGACTACTGGACGGTGCAGAACGCCGAGCCGGCGAGCTCGGGGGTGCTTCCGCTGTCCTCGGCCCTCGAGCAGTCGGTCAACGCGGTCTACGCGCGCCTGGCGATCGACATCGGCGCCGACAAGGTCGCCGCCATGGCGTACAAGCTCGGCATCCCGCCCTCCGACCACCTCCCGGAGACGCCGTCGGTGATCCTGGGCGCGGGCGGCGTCTCGCCGCTCGACATGACCCACGCCTACGCCACCATCGCGGCGATGGGCGTGCGCCGCCCGATGCTCGCGTTCACCAAGGTGCAGCCGTTCAGCGGCAAGGCGACCGTGATCAAGCCTGCCAAGAACCATGGCCACCGGGTGCTCCCTGACGGCGCCCCGTGGCAGCTGACGCAGTACCTGGACACGAACGTGCACTCGTGCTGCACCGGCACGAATGCGAACGTGGCCATCTCAAACTCGTCGCTCTACCGCGCGCAGGCGGGCAAGACGGGCACGACCGACGACCACACCGACGCCTGGTTCTGCGGCTACACGCCCAACCTGGCCGCGTGCGTCTGGGTGGGCTATCCGCAGGGCGAGATCTCGATGTCCGACCTCGGCGGCTCCATCCCGGGCCCGGCGTTCGGCGGCGGCTACCCGGCCACCATCTGGCGCCTCTTCGCGGCTGCGGCGTTCCAGTCCGAGCCGGGCAAGTTCCCGGCGACGCCGTGGGAGACGGCCCCACTGAACCCGGTCCAATACCGCCCGTTCACGTCGCAGTTCCCGATCGCACCACCCAGCACGGGCAAGAAGCACCACGGCGGCAGCTCGTCGGATACGGGCGGCAGCAGCGGCGGCGGCACTTCGACGGGCGGCGGCGGCAGCACCGGCCCCACCGGGAACCCGCCGCCGACGAGCACGACGCCGCCTCCGCCGCCCACGAGCACCAACCCGCCGCCGACGACATGAGCGTCGGGTCGCGCAAGGACGTGCAGGCGCTGCTGGCGGCGGGCCGGGTGGTGGCCGAGGCGCTCGCGCGCATGCGGGCGCTGGTGCGCCCCGGGGCGACGACGGCGGAGCTCGACCGCGCCGCGGCCGAGGTGTTCGCCCGCCGCGGCGCCCGTTCGGCGCCGCAGCTCGCCTACGACTTCCCCGGCGTCACCTGCATCAGCGTGAACGACGAGGCCGTGCACGGCATCCCCGGATCGCGCCGGATCGCCCCCGGCGACCTGGTCAAGCTCGACGTCACCGCCGAGCTGCGCGGCTACATGGCGGACGCCGCCGTCACCGTCCCGGTGCCGCCGGTGGCGCCCTCCGACGCCGAGCTCTGCGCCGCCGCCGAAGCGGGCCTCGCGGCCGGCATCGCCGCCGCCCGGGCCGGGTCGACGACCGGCGCCGTCGGCGCGGCCGTCGAGGCCGAGGTGGAGCGGCGCGGCTTCCGCGTCCTGCGCGAGCTGGCCGGGCACGGGATCGGCCGGACGATCCACGAGCCGCCGAGCGTGCCCAACTTCGGGGCCGCCGGCCAGGGCGATCCGCTGACTGACGGGCTCGTCATCACGATCGAGCCGATCATCTCGCCCCGCACCCGGGGGACGAGGCAGGCTGGCGACGGCTGGACGGTGGCCACGGCCGACGGCCGTCGCGCGGCCCACGTCGAGCACACGATCATCGTGCGCCGCGGCCGGCCCCTGATCCTCACGGCGTGAGCGCGGGCCGCCCAAGCGTGCTGATGCGCCCGGCCGAGGGCCTGCGGCTGATCCTCGAGCACGCGCCCGCCCTCGACGTCGAGGAGGCGGCCGTCTCGGCCGACCTGGCCGGCCGCGTGCTCGCCGCCGATGTCCGCGCGGCCGTGAGCCTGCCGCCCTTCGACACGTCGGCGATGGACGGCTACACCGCCCGCGCCGCCGACCTGGGGGACGGCGGCGTGCCGATCGCGTTCCGGCTCGGGGCCGGCGACCGTCCCCGGCCGCTGCCCGCCGGCTCGGCCGCAGGGATCGCCACCGGCGCGCCGGTCCCGGAGGGAGCCGACGCCGTGGTGCCGGTCGAGGATGCGCGCGAGGAGGACGGGCTGCTCGTGGCGGAGCGCCCGGCCGTGGGGGCCCACATCCGCGAGCGCGGCGGCGACGTGCGCGAGGGCGACCTGGTCGGCGCCGCGGGCACCCAGCTCAGCCCGGCGCTGCTGGCCGCGATCGCGGCGACCGGCGTCGCGGCGGTTACCGTGTCGCGCCGCCCCCGCGTGGCGGCCCTCGCCACCGGCAGCGAGCTCGTCCGGGCCGGCGAGCCGCTCGAGCCGGGGCAGATCTACGAGTCGAACCTGACCTCGATCGTCGCCCAGGCCCGCGCGGCTGGGGCCGAGGTCGTGGCGGCGACCACCGTCGCCGACGACCGCGAGGCGACCCGGCAGGCGTTCGCGCGCGCCATCGCCGCCGCCGACGTCGTCGTCTCGTCCGGCGGCGTCTCGGTCGGGCCGCACGACCACGTGAAGCCCGCGATGGCGGCGCTCGGCGTGCGCGAGGTGTTCTGGCGGCTGGCACACAAGCCCGGCAAGCCGCTCTGGTTCGGGGTGGCGGAGAACGGGGCGCTCGTGTTCGGCCTGCCGGGGAACCCCGTGTCGAGCCTGGTCTGCTTCGAGCTCTTCCTGCGGCCGGCCCTGGCGGCGATGCAGCACGGCCGCGCGCCCGAGCGCCCTGTCGCCCGGCTCGCCGAGCCGGTGCGGCGACTGCGCGAGCGCGACCACGCCGTCCGCTGCCGCCTTGCGGCCTCGCCCGACGGCATGCAGCTGCACCCACTCGGGCCGCAGGACTCGCACCTGATCGTTCACGCCGCCGGCGCGGACGCGATCGCGCTCGTCGACGCCGGCGAGGGCGACGCCCCGGCCGGCGAGCTCGTGCAGTACGTCCCGCTCCGCTAACCGCCAACCCGGGGTCAGACCCCACCCTTGTTGGCCCTCCGTGTGTTCGTGGGGTCTGACCCCCACACTGCTCCATCTCCAGCCGCGACGGGACAGAAACGCGGGGACAGTCCCCGGTGGCTTGCGGCTCAGCTGCTGAGGGACACCTTGGCGCCGCCCTTCAGCGTCGCCGACATGCCCTTCGCGTAGACGACCCAGCGGTGCGAGGACGAGTAGAGCGGGTGGCAGGCCGAGAGCACCAGCCGCTCGTAGCCCTGGGGGCGGATGATCTTCCAGTCGTCGTTCGGCACCACCTGGTGGTACTGGACGCGGTAGTGG
>JAICJM010000168.1 GCA_025928435.1 Thermoleophilia bacterium | reverse complement strand
GGGGTAGGAGGCCCGGCGTGGCCGGCTCACCGGAACATCGCGGCGGCGACGACACGCCGTACGACGACCAGGGGCGCGTGGGCGTCCCCGGCGCGCCGGAATGGCGGTACGCCTCGATCCGCGGGCACGACGGCGACGCGCTCGCCGTCGAGCTCGAGGGGCCCGACGACGCGAAGCTCACCTTCACCGTCCCGGACTTCCTCGCCCGGGGCGACGAGATCGGCGAGGTGGCGCGCGTGGTGATCCGGGCGTGGGAGCGGACGCAGCGGGCCGCGGGGCTCGGGGCCTGATGTCCCAGCCGCCGCCCAGGCAGCCGCCGCCCGCCTCCGGCGAGCCGCTGGACGCGCAGCCGACGCAGGAGGAGTCCGGCGTGGCGATGGCCGCGATCCTCGACATCGACGGCACGCTCGTCGACACGAACTACCAGCACACCATCGCCTGGGGACGCGCGTTCACTGACCACGGCGTCGACGTTCCCCTGTGGCGCATCCACCGCCACAACGGGATGGGCGGCGACCAACTCGTGGCCGCGGTCGCCGGCGACGACGTGGAGGAGCGGCTCGGCGACGCGATCCGCGAGAGCGAGTCGGCGCGCTATGCCGAGCTCATCGACGAGGTGCGGCCGCTCCCCGGCGGGCGCGACCTCCTCACGGCACTGCGCCGGGTCGGCTGCCCGGTGGTGCTGGCCTCGAGCGCCAAGCAGGGCGAGGTGGAGCGCTACATCGACCTGCTGGACGCGCGCGAGATCGTCGACGCGTGGACGACCGGCGCGGACGTCGAGCGGACGAAGCCGCATCCGGACCTGATCGCCACGGCCGCCGACCGGCTCCCCGACAGCCCGGCCGTCGTCGTGATCGGCGACACGGCCTGGGACGCGGTCGCAGCCAACCGGGCGGGGTTCGCGTCGATCGGCGTCCTCTCGGGCGGCTTCGGCGCACAGGAGCTGCGGGACGCCGGCTGCATCGAGGTCTTCGAGGACGCGGCCGACCTGGCCGACCACCTCGAGTCGGCGCTCGAGGCCGTTCGCGCGGCCGGCGCGGCCGGCTAGCGCCCCAGCGCGCGCAGCGCGTCGTCGCGCGACTCGTAGGCGGGCAGCCTGTCGTAGACCTTCATCAGGCGCAGCACCTTGGCCGGGAAGCCGGCCGCCGGGATCACGAGCGCGATCGAGACCTCATCGGTCGCCGGCAGCACCCCGTGCTCGAGCAGCAGCGCCGCGACCGAGGAGTCGATGAACGTCGCCTGGGACAGGTCGACCACGATGTCGCCGCCGGCGACCTCCGCCCGCTCCAGCTCCTCCCGGAGCCGCTCGACGGTCGCCAGGTCCTGCTCACCGCCGACCACCACGAGCCACAGCTCACGGCCGATCTGGTCGAGCGCGATCCGGCTCGACCATCCCCCCACGTCAGACACCGTCATCACCCGGTCCTCGATCCGCTCGCAAGGATTCCCTCCGGCCGGACCATGGGTTGGGGCCCGGACGCCCTTACGGGGTTGAGTGTAGCCGTGAGCCGCCCGGCGGAGCGAGCGGGCCGCGGAACCCGACGTCGTCGGCGAGCAGTCCGCGCAGCCGGTCCCAGTCGTTCTCGAGCCACATCGAGAAGCAGGCCTCGGCGATCGCGCCCGGGTCATGCTCGCCCACACCTTTTCCTACCCGCGGGCCGCGGACGCAAACGGGCGGGTCGCACCCAGCTGCCTGCGGCCGAGCCGCTCGGCCAGGCGCGACGCGAGCGCCATGATCGTCAGCGCCGGGTTCGCGCTGCCCTGGGTCGGCATCACGCTCCCGTCCGCCACGAACACGTTCTCGGTCCCCCACACGCGATGGTCGGCGTCGACGACGCTGTTGTCGGGCGCCGTGCCCATCCGGCAGCCGCCGACGAGGTGGGCGTAGCGGTCGATCGTCAGCACGTCCTGGGCCCCGGCCGAGTCCCAGATGTCGTGCAGCGTCTGCTTCGCGAAGGCGATGTTGCGGCGGTCATTCTCGCACTGGGTGTAGTCGAAGCGGGCGAGCGGCATGCCGAACCCGTCCTTCTCGTCGGCGAGCGTGACCCGGTTCTCGGGCTGCGGCAGGAGCTCGGACAGCCCGCCGAGCACCGCCCAGTGGTTGTAGTCGCGCATGTACTCGCGCAGCGCGGGGCCGCGATGGCCGTCGGCGAGCACGTGCTCCGCCCAGCCGATGGGCAGCGGGCTGATGGTCTGGATCGCGAAGCCGCGCGCGAAGTCGCGGGCGGGATCGGTCTCGTAGAACTGCTCCGAGGAGACCTCCGGCGGCGGCGCCTTGTACATCCGCAGCAGCTCCGGGAACCGGCCCGCCACCTGCGGGGCGCCCTGCACCATCAGGTACCGGCCGACCTGGTCGTCGGCGTTTCCGAGCCCGTTGGGGGATCCCGGCCCGCTCGAGTTCAGGAGCAGGCGGGGCGACTCGATCGAGTAGCCGCAGACGGCGACGGCCGCGGCCCGCTGGAAACACTCCCGTCCGTCGTGGACGTAGGTCACGCCCGTGGCCTTTCCGGAGCCGTCGGTCTCGATCCGCACGGCCATGCAGTCGGCGCGGATCTCGGCGCCGTGCTCGAGCGCGTCCGGGACGTGCGTGACCAGCGGGCTGGCCTTGGCGTTCACCTTGCACCCCTGCAGGCAGAAGCCGCGGTAGATGCAGTGCGGTCGGTTGCCGAAGACGCCGTTTGCGATCGCCACCGGCCCGACCCGCATCTCGATCCCGTGCTGGATCGCGCCCTGCCAGGCGCGTTCGGCGGCGCCGCAGATCGGGTGCGGCGAATGCGGGTAGCTGTGCGGGTCGCCCCACGGCCAGTCCTGGCCGGCGACCGGCAGCTCGCGCTCTACCCGGACGTAGTGCTCGCGCAGATCGCGGTAGGCGATCGGCCAGTCCGCCCCGACGCCGTCGCGCGTCTGCGTCTCGAAGTCCGAGGGATGGAAGCGGGGTGTGTAGCCGGCGTAGTGCACCATCGAGCCGCCGACGCCGTGGCCGGAGTTGTTCTTGCCCATCTGGACGGGGTCCTTCCCGCCGACGATGCGCACGTCGTTCCAGTAGATGTGGTCGGAGCCCGCCTCGTCCGAGACCCAGTCCTCCTCCGGATCCCAGAACGGCCCCCGCTCGAGCACGCACACCCGCCATCCCGCCCGCGCGAGCCGCTGGGCGAGGACGCCACCGCCCGCGCCGCAGCCGATGATCAGCATGTCGACCTCGTCTTCGCGTGCGAAGCGGCGCATGCGATCGCGGCCGGGGATGTCCCGTCGCGTCGGGTGGAGCAGGCGGGCCGAGTCGTTGTCGCGCGGGAGCACCGAACCCTTGAGCAGGTCCTTGATCACTCGAACCCCTTTCGCTTCACGTCCGGCACCGGGTCGGGGTCGATGGCCTCCGCCCCCTCCCATGCCTCGCTCAGCCCGATGCCCATGCGCGCGTAGCCGCGGGGATAGGCGGGGCCGCCGAAGCCGATCTCGTTCCAGGCCCACGGGTGCGCGTAGAACGCGGCCAGGGCATCGCGCGTGACGACGCTCCACGCCCGCGAGACGTCGAGCTCGGCCCAGACGCCGCCCTCGAGGTCGCCAGAGGAGAACGCGTCCAGGATCCGCTCGCGGGCCTCGGAGTCCGTCTCGGCGTACGCACAGGCTCGGCCGCCGGCCGCCTCGTCGAGGCCGCGGGCGACGAGCCGCCACGTCTCGCCGTCGGGCGGCATGTCGGCGTAGCGGTACCCCTCCGTCTTGCCGGCGGCGTGCTTCGCGTCGACGAACGCGAGCACGGGGATCCGTGGGTCGGAGTCCTGCGCCAGCAGGTCGTCGCAGAAGGCGCGCAGCGTCGTGGCCTCCGCATCCGTGAAGAACTCCCGCCCGGGCACGTCGTCGACGCGGGCCAGGACGACGGCGCGCGTGGGCTCGTCCCAGGTGCCGGCCTCTTCGAGCACGTCGTAGTCGGGGTAGCGGCCGTGCATCTGGGGGGTCGTCCCACGCCGCTGCCGGGGCAGCTCGTACGGGTCGGCGTCGTCCTGCTTGCCCCGCACCTTCGGGAGATGGTTGGCCTTCGTGAAGTCGTGCGCCATCGGATCAGCGCTCGCGTGCCATCAGGGGCGCCAGCATCCCGAAACCGCCGATCAGGAGCAGCGCGCCCGGCGCGAGCAGGGGCGGGCCCATGACCAGGTTGTAGGTGGCGTTGCGCAGGCCGCCCGGCTTGCGGTGCACGCCGCGCAGGTGGGTGACGACGCCCACGAGCCCGTCGGCGGCGTAGAGCGCGGACACGGCCGGCAGCACGGTGCGCGCGGCCCGCTCCGAGAACACGGCGGCCACGCCTGCCGCCGTGAGCGGGGGGGTGAGCACGATCGGCGTCCACATCCACTTGTCGCCGAACGAGGCCTTGTAGTGCTCGAGGTAGATCTCGAACGCCATCGGCGGGGCGCTGAGCGCCGCGGCCAGGGCGAGCGTCTTCTGCATGCGGCCGGCGCGCAGGTTTCCGAGGATGGACATGGGCTCCTCCTTACTGGCGGTAGCACTCGGCGTCGGCGCGACGCAGCTCGAGGCCGTTGCCGGGGCGGGACAGGTCGGGGTGAAGCGCGCCGTCGAGCGGCTCGGGGACGCCGTCGAACATGCGCCCCTCGAAGCGGACGTGGTCGTGGAAGTACTCCAGGTGACGCAGCGCCGGGACGGCGCAGCAGGGATGCAGGTGGATCGCCGGCCCGCAATGGGCGGAGAGCTCGAGCGAGCGCGCCTGGCAGAGCGCCCCGACCCGCAGGAAGCCCGTGATCCCCTCGCATCGGGTCACGTCCGCCTGGAGGCAGTCGACGGCGCCGGCGGCGAGCATCGCCTCGAAGTACGGCAGCATGTAGCCGTACTCGCCGGCGGCGACGTCCATCCCCGCGGGCGCGCGGTCGCGCACGAGCCGCAGGCCCTCCAGATCATCGGAGGACACCGGCTCCTCGAACCAGCTGACGCCCTGCTCGGCGACGCGCACGGCGAACCCGAGCGCCTCCTTGCGCGAGAGCGCGCCGTTGGCGTCGACGTAGAGCTCCACGTCCGGCCCGATCGCGTCGCGCGCGACCTGCACGCGCCCGAGGTCATGCGCGGGGTCACGGCCGACCTTCATCTTCACGCGCGGGATGCCCGTCGCCGCCCAGCCGCCGAGCTGCTCGGCCAGGCGCCCGTCGGTGTAGGAGGTGAAGCCGCCGCTCCCGTACACCGGCACGGCCGGCCGGCTCGCGTCGAGCACCGTGGCGAGCGGCAGCCCCAGCAGCCGGGCCTTGAGATCCCAGAGTGCGTTGTCGACGGCGGAGATCGCCATCGACGCGACCCCCGGGCGGCCCAGGTTGCGGCAGGCCCGTCCCATCGCCTCCCAGGCTGCGGCGACCGCCATGGCGTCGCGACCCGAGACGACGTCGCGCAGGACGGAGTCGATCACCGTGCCCGAGG
The DNA here is from genome assembly GCA_025928435.1 of Thermoleophilia bacterium. The sequence goes on along the minus strand of JAICJM010000168.1, from coordinate 3,799 downwards.
ACACGTCGCCATAGGTGTAGCCCAGGCCGGTCTGGCCACCGGCACGGGCCTCGACGAGCACCATCGTCGTCGCGTCCCACTCGGCGGTGCCGTCGGACTCGGGCGCGTCCGTCGGCAGCGTGTAGGCGGCGACGTCGATCCCCTCGATCGCGACCTCGGGCGCGCCCGCACCGCGCGGGCGCGCGCGCCGAACCTGCGTCGACGCCATCAGCGGCCGGGGACGAGCCCGTGCGCCTTCTGGCGCAGCGACTGCGCGATCATGCGCCCGCGGTGGGGATCACCGTGGATCACCGCCTCGGCGAAGTTCACCGCCTGCTGGAAGGTGATGTGCGGCGGCAGCGGCGGCACCTCGGGGTCGGTGCGAACGTCGAGCACCACGGGCCGGTCGGCGGCCAGCGCCTCTTCCCATGCCGCGCCGACCTTGTCGGGGTCGTCGACACGGATCCCGTGCAGCCCGGCCAACCCCGCGTACCCGGCGTAGTCGAACTCCGGCAGATCCTGCGAGACCTCGAACTTGGGATCGCCCTCCATGACCCGCTGCTCCCATGTGACCTGGTTCAGGTCGTTGTTGTGGAGCACGAGGAAGATCAGCCGCTGGTCGGGCCAGCGGTGCCGGTAGCGGGCGACGGTCAGCATCTCGTTCATGCCGTTCATCTGGAACGCGCCGTCGCCGACCAGCGCGATCACCGGCCGGTCCGGATACGCGAACTTGGCCGCGATCGCGTACGGCACGCCGGCGCCCATCGTCGCCAGGTTGCCGCTGAGCGAGCCCATCATGCCCGTGCGCACCCGCAGGTCGCGGGCGTACCAGTTGGCGGCCGAGCCGGAGTCCGACGCCAGGATGGCGCCATCGGGCAGGCGGGACGACAGCTCGTAGAACACGCGCTGGGGGTTGATCGGGTCGGCGCTCTCCATGGCGCGCTCCTCCATCAGCCGCCACCAGGACGCGACGTGCTCCTCGATCTCCTCGCGCCAGGCTCGGTCGGTCTTGCGCTGGAGCAGGGGCCGGAGCGCCGCGAGGGTCGCGCCCGCGTCGCCGACGAGGTGGGCCTCCATCGGGTAGCGGATCCCGATCATGCGCCCGTCGAGGTCGATCTGCACGCCGCGGGCCTTGCCCTCCTCGGGCAGGAACTCGGAGTACGGGAAGCTCGACCCGACCATGAGCAGCGTGTCGCAGCCCATCATCATGTCCCAGCTCGGCTCGGTCCCGAGCAACCCGATGGAGCCGGTCACGTACGGCAGGTCGTCGGGGATCGCGGTCTTGCCGAGCAGTGCCTTGGCGATCCCGGCGCCGAGGATGTCGGCGACCGCGAGCACCTCCTCGGAGGCGTGGATGGCGCCAGCGCCGACGAGCATCGCCACTCGCTCGCCCTCGTTCAGGATCGCCGCGGCCCGGTGCAGCTCGGGCTCGGACGGGACCACGACGGGCGGCGTGTAGCCGACGGACGAGTGCACCGTGCCGTGCGCGTGCGGGGGCGTCTCGACCGCCTCCTCCGACGCGAGGTCGTTCGGCACGATGATGCAGGTGACGGTGCGCTGGTCGCGGGCGATCCGTACGGCCCGGTCGACCAGGTGCCGCATCTGGACGGGTTCGGTCGCCATCTCCACGAACTCGTGGGCGACGTCCTTGAACAGCGTGGTCAGGTCGACCTCCTGCTGGTAGCTGCCGCCGAGCGCGGAGCGCGCCTGCTGGCCGACGATCGCGACCACCGGCTGGTGGTCGAGCTTGGCGTCGTAGAGCCCGTTCAGGAGGTGGATCGCGCCCGGGCCCGAGGTGGCGATGCACACGCCGACGTCCCCCGTGAACTTGGCGTGGGCGCACGCCATGAAGGCGGCCATCTCCTCGTGGCGGACCTGGATCAGCTCGGGCTCGTTCTCCGCCCGCCGGAACGCGCCCATGATCGCGTTGATGCCGTCGCCCGGATAGCCGTAGATGCGCGTGATGCCCCATTCGCGGAGGCGCTGGAGCAGAAAATCGGCGACGTTCTGGGACACGCGGAATCACCCTCTTGGTTCGCAGTTGCAGTGCATCCACCCGCCAGACCGCTCGTACCCGGGCGTTCGGGGCGACAAACGGGCGGCGGCCCGTTCAGAGCGTGCGGGACGACCAGAGCACCGCGGCGAGCACGACGCTCGCCACGGAGATCACGAGGCCGATGATCCAGGCCGCGACGTCCTGCGTCCCCAGGATCGCCGCGATTGCGACGCAGATCCCGACGATCCCGCAGGTGGCGATCACCCGGACGAACGCCGACTCGAAATAGGGGCGCGGCCGCGAGCGCCGGTCGAGGAACGGGACGGCGGGGGCGTCGAGGTCGCGGCCGGCGGGGTCGTCGTCGCGCATGTCAGTCACGGGCCGGCGCCTGGATCCGCTCGCTCGCCGGCTCGCCACGGCGCAGCTCGCGGCTGCGCTCGGCCTCGGCGTTGATCTCGGCACCCAGCAGGAGCGCGAGCGCCGAGAGCCACAGCCACGTCAGCATCACGATCACCGCCGACAGGCTGCCCCAGGTCTTGTTGTATGACGCGAACTGGCTCGTGTACAGGGCGAAGAGCCCCGACGCGATCAGCCACACGACGACCGCGAACAGCGCGCCCGGCGAGATGAACTGCCACTTCGGCTGCGAGACGTTGGGCGCCAGGAAGAGCACGATCGCGAAGGTCGTCATGAGCCCTACGAGAAGGATCGGCCACTGACCGATCCACCACGCCCACGTGACGACGGTGGTGTTCCCGACCGCCGAGCCGATCCAGCCGGTCATCTGGGGGCCGAGCACCAGCAGGCAGAACACGAGCGCGAACGCGACGACGCTCGCGATGATCATCGCCAGGGCGATCAGGCGCTTCTTGGCGAAGTTGCGCGTCTCGTCGCGCTCGTAGGCCATGTTCGTCGCCCACATCACGGTCTGCATCGCGCCCGAGAGCGACCACAGCGCCAGCACGAGCCCGATCGCGATCATGGCGATGCCGCCGTTGTGGGCCTGCGTCGTGCGGGTGAGGCTGGACCCGAGCAGCGAGACGGCGCTCTTCGGCATCACCGACGAGAGATGGTCCATGATCGACTGCACCGCGCTCGGCCCCGCCAGCAGGCTGAACCCGCCGAGCGCGACGAGCAGCGCCGACGGGATGGCGAGGAACGCGTTGTAGGCCACCGCCGAGGCGAGGTTGGTGACGTTGTCGTTCAGCGCCGACTTGACGCCGCGGACGATGACCGCGAAGTAGTCGCGCTTGGAGAGATCGGAGAGGCCGGGATCGGCGAGCCGGGGCTCGCGCAGCTCGGGCTGCGGCGTCAGGCGGTCGCCGGGATCGGGGGCGGTGTCCGCGCGCTCGGCGGTTGCCGGATCAGTGTCGTGGGCGGTGCGTCGCATTCACGTGCCGCCGGAGTTCCCGATACGCGTCGTCGCCTGCTCCTTGGCGGTGCGCACCTTCGTCGCGACGCGCTCCTTGAGCCGCTTCGGGGCGTTCAGCTTGTAGACGAGCGCCTCGGCCGTCTCGGCCACCCGCTCGCGGGCGGCTTCCGCCTCGCGCCGGGCCTCGGTCATGTCCTTCGCCATGTGATGTCCTCTCCGCGCCGTCCCAACTGCCGTGATGGGCGGTCGGGTACCCGGGGTCGTGACGTCCGAAACGGCCGGCGGCCGGGGCGAGTGAGATCCGCTCGGTTCAGTGGGCCGTGCAGGGATCGAACCTGCGACCTTGGGATTAAAAGTCCCCTGCTCTACCAGCTGAGCTAACGGCCCCGAGGGGCGCCAAGTCTACGTGCTAGCGTCCGCGCCGATGCTGCGGATTGGGCACCGGGGAGCCG
>JAICJM010000342.1 GCA_025928435.1 Thermoleophilia bacterium | reverse complement strand
GACGGGTTCGTCGCCGGGCCGGACCAGAGCGAGCGGAGCCCGCTCGGCGAGGGCGGCGAGCGGCTGCACGAATGGGCCGTCCCGCTGGCCGCCTGGCGCGAGGCGCACGAGAAGCGCGGCGGCGAAGAGAACGCGAGCTCGCGGGTCATGGCGGAGTCGCTCGCGAAGGTCGGCGCCGGCGTGATGGGCCGCAACATGTTCGGGCCCATCGGCGGCGGGGACTGGGGAGACGGAGGCTGGAAGGGCTGGTGGGGAGACGACCCGCCGTACCACAACGACGTCTACGTCCTCACCCATCACCCGCGCGAGCCGGTGGCGATGAAGGGCGGCACCAGGTACCACTTCGTCACAGACGGGATCGAGCGGGCGCGGGCGAAGGAGTCCGCGGGCGGTCGGGACGTCCGCCTGTGGGGCGGCGCCGACGTCATCAACCAGTACCTCGCGGCGGGGCTCCTGGACGAGCTCGAGCTCCACATTGTCCCGATCCTGCTCGGCGCCGGCGCCCGCCTGTTCGAGGGCCTCGCCGGCGATGTGCGGCTGGAGCAGGTGCGCGCGGTCGAGGCGCCCGGCGTCACACACGTCAAGTACCGGGTGGGCTGACCGACGCGGCAGACGACGAGAGCCTGCGCGGGCGCGTCGCTCCCGGTACCGTGACCGAGTGGCGCGTCGGATCGCCAGGCCATGGGTGTGGGCAGTGGCCGCGGCCCAGTTCGTCCTGCTGGTGGCGACGAGCACCCGCTACGGCTACCACCGCGACGAGTTCTACTTCATCGTCTCGGGATGGCACCCGGCCTTCGGCTACCCGGATCAACCGCCACTCGTGCCGCTTGTCTGTGCCGCGATGCACTCGCTCGGAGGCGGGTCGTTGGCGGCGCTGCGCATGCCTTCGGCACTTGCGTCCGTGGCCACGACGCTGCTGGCGGCGCTCATCGCGCGGGAGGTCGGCGGGGGCAGTCGTGCCCAGCTGATCGCTGCGGCCTGCACGGCCGTGTCGGCGTTCGCGCTCGCGGTCGGGCACTTCGTCACCACGACGACCTTCGACCTGCTCAGCACGACGCTCCTGGGCTGGCTTGCGATCCGGGCGGTGAGGCGGCGAAGCACGCCTCCCCTCCTGCTGGCAGGCGTCGTGATCGGCATCGGCTTCGAGGCGAAGCCCCAGGTCGGCCTCGTGGCGGCGGTGATGACCGTGGTGTTCGCGGTGGTCGGCCCGCACTGGCCGCTCACACAGCGATGGTGGACGATCGGCGCTGCCTGCGCGGCGGGCGGGCTCGCCGCGCCGTACCTGATGTGGCAGCAGCTGCACGGCTGGCCGCAGCTGGCCGTCGCGCACAACATCGCGGGGTCGGCGGAGAACGGCCGGATCGGCTTCATCCCGTTCCAGCTCGTGATGGTGAGTCCGCTGCTCATCCCCGTGTGGGTTCGCGGCCTGCTCGCGCCGTTCCGCCGGGCCGGCTGGGAAGACCTGCGATCCGTTCCTCTGACATACGTGTCGATCGCGATGGTGCGAGACCTGCCGGGAAGCGTCGTGATGGCCCTCAACCCGGACCAGGGCGAAACCGTCGGGTGGCCGGCGTTCCTGCAGACCGTCGGGCGGGCCTGGTCGCGCCTCCCGCGCGTCGAGCGCGCGCACACGGCGATCTTCACCGCCAACTACGG
>JAICJM010000300.1 GCA_025928435.1 Thermoleophilia bacterium | reverse complement strand
CGGGCCGCTTCGACCGCCAGGTCGTCGTCGACCGGCCCGACCGGGTCGGCCGCAAGAAGATCCTCGAGGTGCACAGCCGCGGCAAGCCGATGTCGCAGGTCGTCGACATCGAGGCGCTGGCCGGGCAGACGCCGGGCTTCACCGGCGCCGACCTCGCCAACCTCGTGAACGAGGCCGCCCTGCTCGCCGCCCGCAAGGGCAAGAAGCAGATCGAGAACCTCGAGCTCGAAGAGGGCATCATGCGGGTCATCGCCGGGCCCGAGAAGAAGACCCGGCTGCTCTCGCCCAAGGAGCGGGAGATCACCGCGGTGCACGAGATGGGCCACGCGCTCGTCGGCCACTTCCTCGAGCACAACGACCCGGTGCACAAGATCTCGATCGTCGGCCGCGGCATGGCGCTCGGCTATGTCGTCACGCTGCCCTCGGAGGACAAGTTCATGCGCTCCCGCGCGGAGCTCCTGGACGGCCTGGCCAAGAACCTGGGCGGCCGCACCGCCGAGGAGCTCGTCTTCGGCGAGGTCACGACGGGAGCCGAGGACGACCTGAACAAGACGACCGACACGGCCAAGCGCATGGTCACGCGCTGGGGCATGTCCGAGAAGCTCGGCCCGCGCACGTTCGGCCGTGACTCGAGCCAGCCCTTCCTGGGCCGCGACTTCGGTCACGAGGCCGACTACTCCGAGGAGATCGCGCGGGAGATCGACGACGAGATCCGGCGCATCGTCGAGCAGGCCCACGAGCGCGCCCGCGAGGTGCTCGGCGGCAACATCGACGAGCTCAACCGGATGTCGAAGATCCTGATGCAGTACGAGACGTTCGACGCGGGCCAGTTCCAGCGCCTGCTCGCCGGCGAGGCTCCCGAGGACGTCTTCAAGGACCAGGAGCCGAAGCCGACCGAGCAGCCGACCGAGCAGCCGCGCAAGGAGTCCACGCGGCCGCGCGGAATCGGCCTGCCGCTCCCGGGCAACATCGCCTCCGGCCAGCCGCCGGACGCGCCGCAGCCCTCCTGAGCTCGACGAGAATCGGGGACAGTCCCCGCCGCGCGGGGACTGTCCCCATGCGGATCCCCGGAAAGGGGGTCGGTGCGATGACCCCTGCGTGCCGATCACGTGGGCAGCCGTCCCGTCCACCGTCTCCAGGGGTCATGCGTTGCGCTTTGTCCGGGTCACACTCTCCCTCGCCGTCGGCGTTGCCGGCTGCCTCGCCCTCGCTCCCCAGGCGCTCGCCACCACGCCGAAGGTCAAGGGGCCGATCGTCTCGTACAAGTGCCCGCCGGCGCCGCTGTTCTGCAGCCGCACGCTGAAGCCGGGCGTCACGCTCACCCACTACCGGGCCAAGATGCACAGCGGCCCGAGCCAGGACATCTACCGGCTGTCGTGGAAGCTCGGCGACCCGCATGTGCAGCTCTTCGCCGAGGCGCTGAACCACCCGACGTCCACCGGGAGCATCGCGATCAACACCATCTCGAACTGGGCCCGCACCGGCGCGCCGTCCGGGTTCCTCGGCGCCCTCAACGCGGACTTCTTCAGCCAGGGCGGCAACTGGCGCTACGGCAAGCCGAGCGGCATGCTCGTGCGGGGCCGCCACATCTACGACTTCGGCTCGGGCGGCCCCGCCGTGGGCTACCAGACCGCCGGCCGCATGGTGATGGGCTCGCCGATCGCACGGCCGGTCAAGATCACCCTGACCGAGGGCCACACGGCGACGATCGGCTCGTTCAACCCGAGCTCGGCCGCGCTCAACTCCGTGAAGGGCGACCAGGTCGCGGTCAAGACGGGATCGACCGCCCGGGTGCCCTTGGGCTGGGTCGGGGTCGTCGTCACGAACTCCAATGCCAGCTTCTTCGGGGACATGCTGAAGGGCAGCGAACAGGTCGCCAACTCGAGCGGCCTGAAGACCGGCGAGACCGTCCACGGCTTCCGCCTCGGCGAGGGCACGGGCGTGACCACCACCACGCAGCTGCAGGTCGTGAACACCGCCACCTGCGGCGGCTACGTCTGCCACGGGCAGATCGACGTCCCGCTCGCGCCCGGCCAGGCGCTCCTGATCGCCAAATCCGGCCACTTCGGCCAGTCCGGCCTCGTGCAGCGGGCCAACGCGACCACCCACGCCCTCACCATCTCGACCGACACCCCCCGCTGGGCCGGCGTCTCGGACGTCATGGGCGGGAAGCCGCGCCTCGTCAAGGGCGGCAAGGTGTCGTACCCGGCGCCGTGGGTGAACCCGCCGATGATGTCGAGCGACGGCTGGCAGTGGGACTACCCCCACTGGCGCCCCGCCGTGGCCGAGACGGCGACGCGCGGCTGGCTCATCATCACGGGCGGCGTCCGCTACGCCGACGGCGTCCCCGGTTGGAACTGGGGCAAGATGCTCGTCCAGCTCGGCGCGCAGAACGCGATCGGCTTCGACAACAACTCGTCCACCGAGCTGTACGTCCCCGGCCGCGGCACGTGGACGTTCTCGCCTGGCTGGCAGCGCGAGATCACCGAGGCGACCGCGCTCGCATACCACTGATCCAGATGGTTGATCGGGAACCCGTCTGCGCCTGGACGTCAGGCTGCTGGCGGGGGTTCGGATCGCTGGTGGGGCTGCGGCTGCGAACCGGCGCATCGCTGCGTCCTCGGTCGCGCCCATACGACCAGGTATGAACTCCCTTTAGTCCTTGCGCTGCGTGGTTCGCAGCCGCCCAGGACATCAGCGGGTTCCCGATCAACCATCTAGGCTGCGCCGCGTGGCATCGCTGCGCGAGAGATTCCCGGCTCCGGCCGTGATGGGCGTGGTCAACGTGACCCCCGACTCGTTCTCGGACGGGGGCGCGTTCCTCGACCCCGCGGCCGCGATTGCCCACGGCCTCGAGCTGGCCGCCGAGGGCGCCGACGTGCTCGACGTCGGCGGCGAGTCCACCCGGCCTGGGTCCGACCCCGTCCCGCTGGACGTCGAGCTCGAGCGGGTCCTGCCCGTCATCGAGGGCCTCGTCCGCGAGACCGACGTGCCGGTCTCGATCGACACGGTGAAGGCGGAGGTGGCGGAGCGGGCCATCCGGGCCGGGGCGGCGCTCGTGAACGACGTCACCGCCCTGCGCCATGACCCCGCGATGGCGGAGGTGGTCGCGGCGGCCGGCGTCCCCGTGTGCCTGATGCACATGCTGGGCGAGCCGAAGACGATGCAGGACGATCCCCGCTACGACGACGT
>JAICJM010000033.1 GCA_025928435.1 Thermoleophilia bacterium | reverse complement strand
CTCGACCTGCTCCGCGTCGATGCCCTGCCCGACGTCGACGAGCAGCGCGACGACTTCCGCGCCGTACTCGTCGGCCAGCCAGCGCAGCGCCACCGACGTGTCGAGGCCTCCCGAATACGCGAGCACGATCTTCTCAGCCACGGTTCCGTCCTTCCTGGTCAAACGATCATGGCCAGCAGCGCCTTCTGCGCGTGCAGCCGGTTCTCCGCCTCGTCCCACACCGCCGAGCTCTCGCCCCAGAGCACGTCCTGCGTGATCTCCTCGCCGCAGTGCGCGGGCAGGCAGTGCAGGACGACGTGCCCGGGGGCCGCATGCCGCAGCAGCCGCGCGTTCACCTGGTACGGAGCGAGGGCGGCCAGGCGCGCGTCGCGCTCGGCCTCCTGGCCCATGCTCGTGAACGTGTCGGTGACAACGGCGTCCGCGCCCGAGACGGCGGCGACAGGGTCGTCCACGACCTCGACCGCGTCGGCGGCCGCGCCGAGCTCGTCGGCGAACGGCTCGTAGCCTTCGGCTGCGGCGACCACGACCTCCATCCCCATCGCGACGGCCGCCGCGGCCAGCGAGTGGCACACGTTCGAGCTGCCGTCGCCGACCCACGCCAGCCGCCGGCCGGCCAGGTTGCCGAGCCGCTCGCGCATCACCTGGAGGTCGGCGAGCGCCTGGCAAGGGTGGTGCTCGTCGGTCAGCCCGTTGATGACGGGCACCGACGCCGCGGCGGCCAGCTCCTCCACGCGCGCGTGCGCGTGGGTGCGGATCACGACGGCGTCGAGGTAGCGCGAGAGCACGGCGCCCGTGTCGGAGATCGGCTCGCCCCGCCCGAGCTGGCTCTCGCCGGCGGACAGATGAACGGCGTGCCCGCCCAGCTGCACCATCCCCACCTCGAACGAGACCCGGGTGCGGGTGGACGGCTTCTCGAAGATCATGCCGAGCGTCCGGCCGGCCAGCCAGGGATGCGGCAGCCGCCGGGCCTGGAGCGCCTTCAGGTGGTCGGCCAGGTCGAGGACGGCCTCGATGGCGGGCGCGTGCAGGTCGTCGACCCGCAGGAAGTCCTGGCCCTTGAGGGCGGCCGCGGCCAGCGGCGCGTCGAGCGCGGGGTCATGCGTGAGCATGCGCCGCCTCCGTCCCGATCCGGTCGCACAGCTCGAGCACGTCCGCCCCGGAGTACGGCTCACGCGCCACCACGAGCACGACGTCGTCCCCGGCCACCGTCCCCGCCACCTCGGGCAGGTCGGCGACGTCGAACGCCCGCGCGACCGGCATCGCGTTCGCGGGCGCCGTCTTCAGGACGGCGAGGTTGCCGGACGGCTCCATGCTGCGGACGAGCAGAAGTGCCTCGCGCAGCCGTTGGGCCGGATCGGCCGGCTCCTCCTCGGCGGGCAGGGCGTAGACCAGATGGCCGCCCTTGCGCACCCGCACGGCGCCGAGGCGCTCGAGGTCGCGCGAGACCGTCGCCTGGGTGACGTGCACGCCCTGGTCGGCGAGGAGCGAGACGAGCTGGGGCTGCGACGTGACCGGGATGCGGTCGAGCAGCGACGCGATGAGCTGGCGGCGATCGGGCATTGCATGACTATACACAACGACGGATTTTCATGCAAAAAAGAAGGCGGCGTCGAGCAGCGCCCGGCCGACCACCACCGCGTCCGCGCCCGCGCCGACGGCGGCGCCGATGTCCGCGGGCGTCCCCACCCCGCCCGCCGCCATGAGGAGGCCGGGCACGCCCGGGCGCAGCGCCCCGATCAGCTCCAGGTCGGGCCCGCGCCCGGTGCCGTCGCGGTCGATCCCGGTGACGAGGAAGTCGTGGGCGCCCGCGGCCGTCAGCCGGTCGACGAAGGCGCCAGGCTCGAGGCCGGCGTCCTCGAACCAGCCGTGGGTGCGCACCCGGCCGTCGAGGCAGTCGAGCGCGACGACGACCCGCCCGGTCTCGGCCGCGAGCCGCCCCACCCGATCGGGCTCCGCGGCCGCGAGCGTGCCCACGATGACCCGGTCGGCGAGGCCGTCGAGGGCGGCCCGGATCCCGGCCTCGTCGCGCAGGCCGCCGCCGAGCTGGATCCGCAGACCCGGCACGGCCCGCAGCTCCCGGAGCAGATCGGCATGTGCAGGCGAGCGGGCGCCCGACCGGGCCGCATCGAGGTCGACCACATGCAGCCAGGGGGCGCCCGCGTCGGCGTACGTGCGCGCCAGATCCGCGGGCGCGACGGGGTAGGTCGTCACCCGGTCGTACCGGCCCTGCTCGAGCCGCACAACCCGCCCGCCCAGCAGGTCGACGGCGGGCACCGCCCGGCCCTCGCGCAGATCGATCGCACCCCCACCCCGTGTTAGCATGCTAAAATGCTACCACGATGGCGAACGGCGCTCCCCGAAACGCCGATTGGCGCACGGACGAGGTCGACGACCTCTGCGACGCGCTGCTCGCCCTGCGCTCGCGCGACGAGGTGGCGGCGTTCCTGCGCGACGTCTGCTCGCTGCACGAGCTCGAGGTGCTCTCGCATCGCTGGCACGCGGCCCGCCTGCTCGACCAGGGCGTGCCCTACGCCCAGGTCGCCCAGCGCGTGCACGGCTCGACGACGACGGTCACGCGGGTCGCGCACTGGCTGCGCCACGGCGAGGGCGGCTACCGGCTCGTCCTCGACCGGAGGGGGCAGCGGCGATGAGCCGCCGCTTCCGCCTCGCGCTGCCGTCCAAGGGCCGCCTGCGCGACCCCGTCCTCGACGTCATGCGGGGGGCCGGGTTCGAGCTCGAGGGCAACGGCCGGGCGCTCTACGCGCAGTGCTCTCAGTGGGACGTGGAGGTGCTCTTCACCCGGACCGAGGACATGCCGGCCTGGGCGGTCGACGGCGCCGTCGAGGCGGCCGTGGCCGGACGTGACCAGGTGCTCGAGGGCGGCGCGCAGCTGGAGGAGCTCGTGCCGCTCGGGCTCGGCCGGTGCTCGCTGCAGGTGGCGGTGCCGGCGGACGGCGTCGAGACGGTCGAGCAGCTGGACGGCGGCCGGGTGGCGACGTCGCATCCCCGCATCACCGCCGGCTATTTCGCGCGCCGCGGGATGCGGGTCGAGACGGTCGCGGTGCGCGGGTCGGTCGAGCTGGCGCCGCGGCTGGACGCGGCCGAGGCGGTCTGCGACGTCGTTCAGAGCGGCGAGACCCTGCGCCAGAACGGGCTGCGGCCGATCGCAACCGTGCTCGAGTCCGAGGCGGTGCTCGTCGTCCGTCCCGACCTCGACCCCGAGCAGCGGCGCGTCGCGGAGGAGCTCGCGACCGTCGTCCGCAGCGTCGTCGACGCCCGGGGCCGCCGCTACCTGATGCTGAACGCGCCGGACGACTCGCTGGACGCGATCGTGGGCCTCCTGCCCGGGCTCGACTCGCCGACGGTGCTGCCGCTGGCGCGGCCGGGCTGGCACTCCGTCCACGCCGTCGTCGAGCAGCGCCGGGTGATGGAGCTGCTCGCCCCGCTGCGCGCGGCCGGCGCGCGGTCGCTGCTCGTGCTCCCGATCCAGCACCTGATCCCGTGAGCGCGATCGACGTCATCCGTCCCGAGCTGCGCGGCCTGGTCGGCTACCGCTGGCAGGACACGCTGCCCGCAGACGCGCCGCTGATGCGCTTCGACATGAACACGTCGGCGGTGGCGCCTGCCTGGTACGCGCCGGAGCTCGCCCGGCTCGCGCGCGTGATCCCGAACTCCTACCCCGATGCGACCTTCCTGCGCCTGCGGGGAGCCATCGCCGCCTACACCGGCTTCCCGGTCGAGCAGATCGTGCCGACGGCGGGCGCCGACGAGGCGCTCCTCCTGTGCGCGCTGCTCTCGCTCGCGCCGGGGCGGCGGGCCTACGTGCGCCGGCCCTTCTACGGCTACTACGGCGTCGTCACCCACCTCGCCGGCGCCGAGCTCGTGCACGACCCGGGGGCCGCGGTCGACCTGACCTGGGTGTGCGCGCCCCACAATCCGACCGGCGCGGACGTCGCCGAGGATGACCTCGCCGAGCGCACCGGCCTCGTCGTGATCGACCAGGCGTATCTCGAATTCGGGGGCACCGACCTGTCCCACCTCGTGCGCGAGCGGGAGAACACCGTCTGCGTGCGCACCTTCTCGAAGGCCTTCGCGCTGGCCGGCATCCGGGTCGGCTACATCATCGCCCCGGCGGAGATCGCCGAGCGCCTGAACGGCGTGCGCCCGCCGGCGTCGATTGGCGTCCATTCGGCGGCGCTGGCCGAGATCGCGCTGCGCCCCGACCACGTCGGCGAGATGCGGGCCCGGGCTGCCGAGGTGTGCGCCGAGCGGGAGCGGATGGCCGAGGCGCTGCGCGCGGCCCGCTACGCCGTGCCCGAGTCGTGCACGAACTTCGCCCTGGTCGACATCCGCCGGCCGGCGGAGCCGTTCGCGCACGACCTGCTCGAGCGCGGACTCGTCGTGCGCACGTTCGCGGACCCGCTGCTCGAGACCTCGATCCGCTACAGCGTCGCGACGCCGGCCGAGGACGACTGCCTGCTCGAGGCCCTGGGCGCCGCGGCGCCGTCCCGGCGGGAGCGGCCGGCCTCCGCCCGCTCCGCGAGCGTCGAGCGGCGCACGAACGAGACGGACATCCGCTGCCGTGTCGCCCTCGACGGCGCCGGACGGGCGGCGGCCGCGACGGGCATCGGCATGCTCGACCACATGCTGGGTGCGCTCGCGGCCCACTCGCTGATGGATCTCGAGCTGACCTGCGCCGGCGATCTGTGGGTCGACGAGCACCACACCGTCGAGGACGTCGCCATCGTCCTCGGCCAGGCGCTGGACGGCGCTCTGGGCGACCGGGCCGGGATCCGCCGCTTCGGCGACGCGCGGGCGCCGCTCGACGAGGCGGCCGTGCACGCCGTGGTCGACCTGGGCGGCCGCGGCGCCGCCCGTATCGAGCTCGAATTCGCGAGCGATCGGGTCGGAGGCATCCCCGCCTCGCTCGTGCCGCACCTGTTCGACAGCCTCTCGCGCCATGGCCGCATGGCCATCCACCTGACGGGCACGGGCGCCGACGACCACCACCTGCTCGAGGCGGCCTTCAAGGCGCTCGCGCTGGCGCTGCGCGAGGCGTGGGAACCCGACCCCCGCCGCGCCGGAGCCGTCCCGAGCACGAAGGGCAGCCTGTGACCGGGGTCTGCGTCGTGGACTACGGCGCGGGCAACCTGCGCAGCCTGCGCACCGGGCTCGAACGTGCGGGGGCCGACGTGATCGTGACGGACGACGCCGACCGGGTCGCGGCGGCGGAGCGCGTGCTCGTGCCCGGCGTGGGAGCGGCCGGCGCGGCGATGGCGGCGCTCGATCGGCGCGGCCTCGCCGGGGCGATCCGCGACGCAGCGTCGGCCGGTGCATACGTCTTCGGGATCTGCCTCGGCCTGCAGCTGCTGTTCGAGTCGAGCGACGAGGACGGCGTCCCCTGCCTGGGCCTCCTGCCGGGGCGCGCCGTCGCGATGGGGTTTGCCGGCCGCCTGCCGCACATGGGCTGGAACGACGTGACGCCCCGGGCCGACCACCCGCTCGCGGTCGCGCTTCCGGCCGTGTGCTACTTCGCCCACTCCTACGCGGTCGAGCCCGCGTCGGCCGACGCGGTGCTGGGCACGACGGAGCTCGACGGCCGCCGGTTCGCATCGGTCGCCGGCGCGGGCCGCGTGGCCGGCATGCAGTTCCACCCGGAGAAGAGCGGCCGGGCCGGGCGCGAGCTGCTGCGGGCGTTCCTGCGGTGGAGCAGCGGTGCTGCGTAGGCGCGTCATCCCGTGCCTCGACGTGCGCGGAGGGCGGCTCGTGAAGGGCGTCCGCTTCCGCGAGCTGCGCGACTGCGGCGACCCGGTCGACGCGGCCGAGCGCTACGCCGCGGCCGGCGCCGACGAGATCGTGTGGCTGAACATCGACGCGGAGGCCGAGGCCTGGCGCGAGCTCCTGCGGGCGGTCGAGCGCGCGGCCGAGCGGGTGGACATCCCGCTGTGCGTGGGCGGCGGCATCGACCGGCCCGAGCGGGCGCGGGAGCTCCTGCTCGCGGGGGCGGACAAGATCTCGGTGAACTCGGCGGCGCTGCGCACGCCGGGGCTGATCGACGAGCTGGCCGAGCGGCTCGGCAGCCAGTGCGTGGTCGTCGCCATCGACGCTGCGCGGGGCGAGGGAGGCTGGTGGACGTACGCGCGCGGCGGCATGCAGGCGACGGGCCTCGAGGCGGTCGCCTGGGCGCAGGAGGCGGCCCGGCGGGGGAGCGGCGAGCTGCTCGTCACGAGCATCGACTCCGACGGCGGCCGCCGCGGCTACGACCTGGAGCTGATCGGCCGGATCCGCGAGCGGGTGCGGGTGCCGCTGATCGCCTCGGGCGGGGCGGGCGGCGCGGGCGACATCGTCGCGGCCCTGCAGGCCGGGGCCGACGCGGCGCTCGCGGCCTCGATCTTCCACGACGGCGAGACGACCCCGGACGACGTCAAGCGAGAGGTGGCGGCGTGCGGCCTGCCGGCGCGAGTGTGACCGTCCCCGAGGGCGCGCTCCTGCCGTGCGTCGTCCAGGACGCCGACACCGGCCGCGTGCTCATGCTCGCGTACGTCGACACCGAGGCGCTCGACGCGACGCGGCGCACGGGCCTCGCCCACTTCCACTCGCGATCGCGCGACCGGCTGTGGCAGAAGGGCGAGACCTCGGGGAACGTCCTGCATGTCGTCGACATCCGGGCCGACTGCGACGGCGACGCGCTCCTCTACCTGGCTCACCCGGCCGGGCCGACGTGCCACACCGGCGCCGCCTCGTGCTTCGGCGACGCCGCGCCGCTGCTGGGCGAGTTGGCCGGCGTGATCGGCGAGCGGGCGGGCGCAGACGGCGAGGGCTCGTACATTGCCGGGCTGCTCGCCGACGCGCGCGAGCGGGCGCAGCGCAAGGTCGGCGAGGAGGCCGTCGAGGTGCTCCTGGCCGAGCCGGGCAGCGAGCACCTGGTCTCCGAGGTGGCCGACCTGTGGTTCCACAGCATGCTGCTGCTCGCCCGGGACGGCCTCGACCCGCTGGCACCGCTGGCCGAGCTGCGGAAGCGGCGCGGCTAGGGGACTGCCCCCGCTTGGCGTCCTATGGCATCGTGATGCCGCGGCCGGCCCGCTCCGGCCGTGGCAGCGCGGCATGCCCCGCGGCGATCTCGCGGGCGCGGACGAGCACGGCGTCGCCCGCAGGGCCGGCCCGGCCGGTCGCGGCGGACACGTGCAGCATCATCTGCTCGGCCGTCGCCACCAGGTCGTCGCCGCGGTACAGCGAGTGGAAGATGTGGAGCCGCTTCTCGTCGCAGCCCAGCACCTGGGTCGTCGTGCGCAGGCGGTCGCCGGCGGAGGCCTCGCGCAGGTGGGAGAGGCGCGTCTCGACCGTGAAGTAGCTGCCGACGTCCTCCAGGTACCCGGCGTCGATCCCGAGCAGGGCGAGCAGCGCGTCGGTCGTATCGCCGAACACCTGCAGGTAGCGGCTCTCGTGGGCGTGGCCGTTGTAGTCCACCCACTCGGGCAGGACCGTCGCCTCGTGCAGCGCCAGTGGCCGCGACGTGTCGAGCGCGGCGTCGGCCGGCGCCCACGCCGCCGCGAACAGCTGGCGCTCGTGCCGCTCGAGCACGGCGCCGGCGCCGTAGCGGTTGGCGCGCAGACCCTGGAGCACCGAGACCAGGCAGTCGTCGCGCAGCTGCTCCAGCTCGCGCACCGAGCGGCCCGCAGCCTGCGCGTCGGACTGGGCGACGAGCTTCTCGACCAGCTCGTCCGTCAGCTCGGGCACGTCCGTCAGCTTCGTCCACGGCCACTCGAGCGTCGGCCCGAACTGCTCGACGAAATGCCGCATCCCCTCCTCCCCACCGGCGGCCCGGTAGGTCAGGAACGAGCCCATGAACGCCCAGCGCAGACCGGCGCCGAGCCGGACCGCGTCGTCGATCTCGGCGGCGGTGGCGACGTCGTCGGCGACCAGCCAGAGCGCCTCGCGCCACATCGCCTCCATCAGCCGGTCGGCGATGAAGCCGTCGATCTCGGCCCGCAGCACGAGCGGCTCCATCCCGATCGAGCGGTACACGCCGGCCGCCCGGGCGAGCGTCTCGGGGTCGGTGCGCTCGCCGCCGCACACCTCGACCAGCGGCAGCAGGTAGACCGGGTTGAACGGGTGGCCGACGGCGAAGCGCGCGGGCCGGTGCATGTCGGCCTGGAGCAGGGACGGGCGCAGCCCCGACGTGGAGGAGCAGAACACGGCGTCCGCCGCCGCAGCCCGGTCGGCGCGCGCGAGCAGCTCGCGCTTCAGCGGCTCGCGCTCCGGCGCGTTCTCCTGCACGAAGTCCGCGCCCTCGACCGCCTCCTCGACCGTCGCGACGACCTCCAGCCGGCCCTCGACCGGGAGCGGCGCGAGCGTCAGCCTGCTCCAGGCCCGGCGGGAGTTGTCGAGCACCGCCGCGATCTTCTCCGCCGCCCGCGGGTCGGGGTCGTAGACGCGCACGTCGATGCCGTTTCGGAGGAACCGGGCCGCCCAGCCCCCACCGATGACGCCGCCGCCGAGGAGCCCCACCGCCCGCGGCCGGCCGGGCGCCGGCTCAGCCACCGCGCGTGAGCCCCAGCTTCGTCCGCACCTCCGCCGCGGTCAGGATGCGCACGTTCATCGCCTTCAGGATCTGCACCGCCCGCTCCACCAGCTGGGCGTTCGTCGCCGGCACCCCGCGCTCGAGCAGGAGGTTGTCCTCGAGGCCGACGCGGACGTTCCCGCCGACCAGCGCGGCCATCGCCACGAACGGGAGCTGCATGCGCCCGATCGAGAACGCCGAGAAGATCGCGCCGTCGGGCAGCTGGTTCCGCATCGCGAGCAGCGTGCCGGGATCGTCCGGCGCGCCGTAGGGGATGCCCGTGCAGAGCTGGATCAGCGGCGGCGGGTCGATCAGCCCGGCGGCGATCATCTCCTTCACCATGACCATGTGGCCGGTGTCGAAGACCTCCAGCTCGGGCCGCACGCCGAGATCCTTCGCCCGCCGCGCCATCGCGCGCAGCATCCCGGGCGTGTTCACCATGACGTAGTCGCCGCCGGCGGCGAAGTTCATCGTGCCGCAGTCGAGCGTGCAGATCTCGGGCCGCAGCTCCGCGACGTGGCGGAGGCGCTCCTCGGCGCCGGCCATGTCGGTGGCTCGTGCGTCCGGGGGGAGCGGCGCGTCCTCGCCGCCGAGAACGAGGTCGCCGCCCATGCCCGCGGTGAGGTTCAGGACGACGTCGACGTCCGCCGCCCGGATGCGCTCGACGACCTCGCGGAAGAGGCGGGGGTCGCGGCCGCCCTTGCCGGTCTCCGGATCGCGGACGTGGATGTGGGCGATCGCCGCCCCGGCCCGGGCCGCCTCGATCGCCGCGGCGGCGATCTGGTCGGGCGCGACCGGCACCAGCGGGCTGCGGCCGGCGGTGTCGCCGGCGCCCGTGACCGCACACGTGATGAAGACTTCCCAGTTCACCGGCGACCTCTGAAGGACGGAGGGGCACGCCATGCTACCGCGGCCCCAGCGGCCGCCCGTACGATGCGCGCGTGCGTCGCCTGATCGCCCTCGTTTGCATGCTCGTCGTGTTCGATCTCGCGCTGTGGTCGGCGGTCGTCCCGCTCCTGCCCCACTACCGTCGCGCGCTCGGGCTGAGCACGCTCCAGGCCGCCTGGATCCTGGCGGCGTTCAGCCTCGCGGTCATCGTCGCCGCCGTGCCCATGGGCCACCTTGCCGACCGCATCGGGCCGCGGCTCGTCGTCGGCGTCGGCACGCTCTCGATGGCGGCCGCAACGGCCGGCCTCGCGCTCTCGAACACCTTCACAGAGCTGATGGTGGCGCGGGTGTTCCAGGGCGCCGCCGACGCCGCCGTCTGGGGCGCGGGGCTCGCGTGGGTGGCCGCCCGGGCACCGCACGAGCGGCGCGGGGAGTCAGTCGGATACGCGCAGGTCGCGGCCACCCTCGGCGTCATCACGGGGCCGTTCATCGGCGGCGTGGTGACGACCACGTTCGGGATCCGGGCGACGTTCCTGGGGATGACGGCGCTCTTCGTGATCCTGCTGGTCCTCATCGCGCTCGAGCCGGACGCGCGGATCGAGGAGGAGCGCCGCACCAGCATGGCCTGGGCGCTGCGGGCCTCACTGGGCGAGTCGCTGATCACGGCGAGCGTGGGGATGATCCTGGTGGTGGCGCTCGTCGGCGGCGCGCTCCAGCTGCTCGTGCCCCTGCACCTGTCGAGCCTGGGCGTCGACCGCTCCGGGATCGGCCTCGTTTACTCCGCCGGCGCGGTGCTCGGCGCCGGAGCCGTCGTCATCACGGCCCGCGTCGGCGACCGCGTCGGGCGGGTGCCGCTCGCCGCCGGGGCGTGTGCGGCGCTCGCGCTGCTGACGGCCGGCTTCACCGTCCCCGCGGGGATCAGCGTCTTCGTCGGCCTCGTCATCGCCTGCTCGGCGGCCCAGTCGATCCTGTACGCGGTCGGCTACCCGCTCAGCACGGACGGCGCCGACCGGGCCCAGCTCGGGCACGGAGTGGTGCTCGGCGTCGTGAACCTGATGTGGGGCGTCGGCGCGGTCGCCGGGCCGATCGCCGGATCGCGGCTCGCCGACTGGCAGGGGACACGGGCCTCCTACGCCCTGCTCGCCCTCGTCTGCGCCGCGACCGCCGCCGTCTTCGTGCGCTCGCAGCGGGCGCCGGATCCGGACACCCGCCCCAGCTCGTAGAGCCCCGCGAGCGAGCACGCTGGACGCCCCTGGTCCGGCGCCCGGTTCTCAAATTGGAAGATGATGGGTATCATCGAAACGGACTGGCAGTTTTGCCTATAAGCAATGTCGCACATGCAGGGAGTGCATCTTGGCTGAGGAACTGACGGGGCCGGTGGAGCACACGGCGAGCCGCCGGGCGGTGCTGACGGCGGCCAGCCTGGTCGCGGGCGGGATCATCGTGGGCGGCGTCGGCGCGCCGGCGATCGGCTCCGGCTCCCGGCTCGGAGACGCGGAGATCCTGAACTTCGCGCTCGAGATGGAGGAGCTGCAGGCGGCGCTCTACGAGCAGGCGCTCCAGCACGCCGGCCTGTCCGGCGAGCTCGCGCAGTACGCCCGGGTCGTCGGCGGCCACGAGCGCGCCCACGTCGCGTTCCTGCGCGAGACGCTCGGGTCGCGCGCGAAGCCCGCGCCGGCGTTCGACTTCGGCGACGCCGTCACCGATCCCGACCGCTTCGCCGCCGCGGCCCGCGTGCTCGAGGACCTCGGGGTCGCCGCGCTCGACGGCCAGGCGGCGAACCTGACCAAGCCGTCGCTCGCGGCCGTCGCGACGATCGTCTCGGTCGAGGCCCGCCACGCGGCCTGGATCCGCGACCTGCTCGGCGAGCTCCCCGCGCCCACGCCCACCAACCCGGCCGAGGGCGCGGCCCGCGTGCTCGCGGCCATCCGCCGCACCGGATTCGTGAAGGGAACGTCATGAGCGACGACCTCGCCCGCCTCGACCGCGACGGCGCCCTCGCCGAGTCGCTCGACCCGCTCGCGCCGTCGACCCGCCGGATGGTGCTGCGCACCCTCGCGGCCGCGGGGCTGATCGGGTCGGCGGCAGCGCTCTCCGGGACCGCGACCGCGGACGCCGCGACCGAGCCGAAGGGCGACGTGGCGATCCTCAACTACGCGCTCACGCTCGAGTACCTGCAGTCGGCCTTCTACACGGAGGTCGAGCGGATCGGGGCGCTGACGGGCGAGACGGCCCGGATGGCCCGGATCGTCGGGGGCCACGAGCGCGCCCATGTGCGCATGCTGCAGGACGTGCTCGGGAGCCGGGCCGTCGCCAGGCCGACGTTCGACTTCCACGGCGCGACCGACTCGCAGGGGGCGTTCGTCCGCACCGCCGTCGCATTCGAGGATCTGGGCGTCGCCGCCTACAAGGGCCAGGCGCCGCGGATCGCATCGCCGGCCTACCTCGCGGCCGCACTTGCGATCCACGCGAACGAGGCCCGCCACGCCGCCTGGATCCGGCGCATCGCCGGCATCGTCCCGGCCCAGTCGGCCTTCGACCAGCCGGCCAGCGCAGGCCACGTCGTCCAGGTGGTGAACTCGACCCACTTCATCGTCGGGCGCACGCAGGCGGCCGGGATGCCGGGCTTCACGGGTTGAGATGAAGGGGGCACGCACCTGGGCAGCAGGGGCGATCGCCGCGGGGTGCGTGGTCGGAATGGTGGCGGCCGCCCGCGCAGTCCGACGGCGCCCGCCGGCGCCGCACATGCCGGCCGCTGCCCGAGCAGTCCCGGCAATCCCGGAAAGGGCGACGGAAGCGCCACGGCCACCGTTCGGGGTCAGACCCGGCCCGGCCGATCCGCTGCGCCCCCGGCACGGACGCAGCATGTGGGCGACGGCCGTGGTCGCCGTCTCCATCGTCGTCGCGGCCGCGACCGTGGTCGGCATCGCCTCGACGGCCCCCTCGCCGGCCGCGACCGTGCCGGTCGGGACGCCGACCCACCAGTACGCGCCCGGGGAGAGGCTGCCGCGCCTGGTCATCCCCCACCTCCGCCCGCTCGCCCATCACCGGACGTGGCGCTGGGCCCAGGTGCTGCGCCCCGTCGTCGCCCGCCGCCGCCCCGGCGGCAAGGTGGCCGCGCGCCTGCGCACGCGCACGCCCGAGCACACGGTGAACATCGTCCTGGTCACGGAGACGGCCGTGCGCCGCGGCCGCCTGTGGGCGCGGGTGCGCCTGCCGGTGCTCCCGAACGGCACCGAGGGCTGGGTGCCGCGAGCGGCGCTCAGCGGCTACACGTTCGTGGACACCCACCTGGTCGTGAGCCTCCACCGCCGCCGGATGACGCTGTTCCGTGCCGGCCGGCGCGTCTTCCGGGCCCCGGTCGGGATCGGGGCGCCGGGCACGCCGACGCCGCGCGGGCAGTTCTATATCCGCGACCGCCTGCGCGGGTATGCGAGCGCGTTCTACGGCCCGATCGCCTTCGGGACGAGCGCGCGGTCGGCGGTCCTGACCGAGTGGCCTGCGGGCGGCTTCATCGGCATCCACGGCACGAATCACCCGCACCTGATCCCGGGCAGGCCGTCCCACGGCTGCATCCGTATGCGCAACCGCGACCTCGAGCGGCTCGCGCGGCTGATGCCCGTCGGCACGCCCGTCACGATCGCGTGAGACGGTTCGCCCTGGTCGCCCTGGTCGCGGCGGCCGCGACCCTGGCGCCCGCAGCGGCCGCGACGACGAAGCCGTCGGTCGGGCGGCTGTGGCACGCGTTCCCGCTCGGCCACGGCCGGCTGGCGCAGGCGCCGCAGCCGCGGCCCCGGCCGCACAAGCCACGGCCGCGGCCCGCCGCCCTGCCGGGCGAGCGGCGCTCGACAACGAGCGCGCACGCGGGTACGCATGGCCCGCAGACCCTGACCGCCGCGCTGGCCGGATCGGGCACCGCCCTCACGGTGATCGGCCTGATCGTGATCGGTCGCCGCCGCGGCTGGACCGGCCGCCCGGCGGAGCCCGACTGGGCCCCCGAGCGCCGGGCCGGCACAGCCCCGCGCGTGCTCGTGTTCTACGCCGTCGCGGCCGCGATCGGCGTGATCGTCGGACTCCTGATCCCGCTCGTCGCCTGACGCCCCGGCGCAGCCGGCGCGGACAGGGGGTTTCTCGACTGGCCCCGTGACCCTTGCGCCGACCGTGTTGGGGGACGCGCGGTGGCGGGGCCGGGTCGTCGTCGCCGGTAACGCCGGACCTCCACGGCGGTTACAGCGTGCGCAGCGCCCGTGTCGCCCAGCCGGCGATCACGAGGATGACGAGACCGATGATGCCCAGGATCACGCCGCCGGCGCTGATCGCGTAGAGCAGGATCAGCACGCCGACGCCGATGCCGGCGTAGCCCGTGCGGACCATCTGGCGCTTCTTCTCCCCGCGCTTCGTCAGCGACATGGCGTCAAGCGTACTCCGGCTCAGCCGTCCATGCTCAGCATCATGTTCGGCGGCGCGATGATGTGGTCGGCCTTCGTCGGCATGACGGCCGTCCCGACCGCGAAGAACTCGATCACGTGCGAGCCCCAGCCGTGGCTGCGCTCCTGGATCTGGACGCCGACGATGCCCTCGGCCTGCACTCCCTGGGCCTCGGCCTGCATCCGCGCCATCGCGAGCTCGCGGGCGTCGTAGAGCGCCTGGGTGTAGTTCTCCATCTCCACGTTCTGGCCGATCTTCGAGAAGAAGCCGCGCAGCCCTTGGTGGGCGACGTGGTAGACGCAGCTGCCCATGCACATGCCGACGGGGCGGTAGCCGGCCTGGAGCAGCGTCCAGAAGTCCTGGCCGGTCAGGTCGCTCGTGAACGGCCGCCCGTTCGGCGCCCGGTGCAGCTCTCCGCCACGGTGCTTGACCGCGGTGCCGATCGCGATGAACTCGGCCAGGTCGGCGCCCCACTCGTACCGGCCCACGTCCAGGCGGACCCCGACGATGCCGTCGGCGCCGAGCTGGTCGGCCTCCTCCTCCATCCGGGTCATGGCCAGCTCGCGGGCGTGATACATCGCCTGCGTCAGGATGTCCATCTCCTGGTTCTGGTTCCAGTTCGACTGCTGGAACCCGATGTGGTAGATCGAGCTGCCGACGACGAGGCCGAGCGGGTCGAACCCGGCCTGCTTCACCAGCAGGAACTCCCGCACCGAGAGGTCGGAGGTGAAGAGGCCGGCCTTGTTCTGCGCCAGCCGCCCCTGGGCGTCGGCGGGGAGGCCTTCGGTCGACGTGGGGTCGTAGCTCATTGCGCCTCCTAGAGGGAGATGGTGGTCGTCGCTTCGGGCAGGGCGCGGCCCGATCCCGCGATCGCCGTCGCGAGCGCGTGGATCGTGTAGGTCACACCGGAGACCCGCTCGTTCTGCTCGTAGGGCCGTTCCTCCTGGCCCCAGTCGGTGCCGATGATGCCCGCCGCGCCCAGCCCGGCGGCCTCGGAGCGGAGCCGCTCGAGCACCGCGTGGCGGGCCGTGTACCAGGTCTGGGTCGCGCCCCGTAGCTCGACGTTGCCGATCGACCAGAAGCCGCCGCCCTGGCCGAACGGCATCGACTGGCCCCATGTCCACATCTGCCCGAAGAAGACGCTGGTGGCGCCGACGACGCCGAGCGGCGTGTACCCGCCGTCGAGGAGCAGCGCCACGTCCTGGCCGGAGAGGTTGGTGAGCGCAGGTCCGGCCCGCGTGCCCAGCGCGGGCGCCCGGACGGCCGTGCCGATCGCCTGGAACTCGACCAGGTCGGAGCCCCAGTCGTAGCGGGCGGCGGTGATGCGCACGCCGACCACGGCGTCGGCGCCGGCGAGCTCGGCCTCCTGGCGCAGACGGCCCAATGCCCGCACGCGACAGTCGTTGTAGGCGTCGGCGAGCACCGTCAGCTCCTGGATCGTGCTCCCCCAGATGCTCTGGTTCAGGTACTGCCAGCCGACGTGGTAGACCGACGAGCCCATCACCTGGGTGAGCGGCTCCAGGTCGTGGCGGCGCAGAAGGGCGAACTCGGGCACCGAGAGGTCGGACGTGAACGCCTGCCCGGCCCCGGCCCCCAGCGTGCGCAGCCGCTCCTCGGCAGCGGCCGGGATGCCGCCGGCCGCGATCCGCTCGACGTCGGCCGCCTGCCGCGCCTCGCGCTCGGCCCGCTCCTCGCGGCTCTCCCCGGGGGCTCCGCGGTTGAGGAAGCCCACGGCTACTCCTCCAGCAGCCGCTCGAGGGCGATCCGCGCGCGCTCGCTCTGGCGGGCCTGCGCGGCCAGCTCGCGGCTGAGCGCCTCGATCCACGCGTCCAGGTCGAGCGGCTCGGACTTGATCACGATCCCGCGCACCTCGCTGCAGCGGGAGGTCCGCAGCGCCCCGTCGTCGCGCTCGAGGTCGTAGCGGGTCTCGTCCATGCTGACCGAGATGCGGCGCACGCGCTTCTCTCGCGAGAACAGCCCGCCGCCGCGCCGCTCGACGCGAACGCTGCCCGGCAGCGCCCCCTCGAGCTTCACCGCGAGCGCCTCGACGAACGCGGCCATGTCGGTTGCGTCGGCGCGCAGGCTGGCCGCGACCAGCTCGAAGCCGGGGTCTTCCATCGCCGCCGGACTCTACCCCCGTCGACTCAGTAGATCGGCGCCGGCGTGACCCAGGAGTTCCTGGCGCCGGCCAGCAACGGCAGCCCGAAGTTGCGCTCGAAGGCCGCGGTCAGGCTGTAGTGGCTGTAAAACGTGTTCGTCGCCCCGGCCGTGATGCGCGCCGAGACGAGGATCGTGACCACCTGGCAGGTGGACGTCTTGGCCTGGTACACCGTCGGGTTCGAGCAGTCGATGCCCCAGTTGCCCTTCGTCTGCACGGATTGCTCGTTCGACTCGTCCCAGGTGACGACGACGAGCGTCTGCCCGGCCCTGTAGCTGGGCGTGGCCGCGATCGCGTTCACGATCCGCTGGACGTAGGCGTCGCCGATCGCGATCCGCTGGGCCTTCGTCTGCCCGGTCACGGTCTCGCACTGGCCGTTCATCCAGTGCATGTCGCGGCAGTCGTCCGGGGCGATCCAGGCGAAGTTGGGCAGGGCGTCGGCGGCGATGTCGTTCCAGAGGTTCGGGTCGGCGGGGACGTCGTTCCTCGCGCACGACCCGTCGCCCTGCGGGCCCAGGTCCGTGAACCAGTACGCCGGGTTGTGCCCGTCGCGGTAGTACGGCACCGAGCTCGTGTTCCCCGCGCAGTTCGACGGCATGGACTGGTTGTAGTCCTTCCAGGTCATCCCGGCGGCGCCGAGCTGGTGGAACATGTTGTCGGCGGACGACGAGCAGGCCAGACACGTGTTGAACGTGCCACTCATGACCGCCAGGTAATTGGGGAAGCTCGGGTGGGTCTCGCCGGCGGCGTTGGTCTCGTTGCGGCAGTTCGTCGCGAGCATGTGCGTGAACGGCGCATCGGTCGCAGCCTGCCAGGCGGAGACCGTCAGGTTCTCGTCCATGATCACGACGATGTGCGAGTAGGGCGAGGTGCTCGGCGCGGCCGTCCCGCAGGGCCCGCTGCCGCCGCCCCCGCCGCCGGACGGCGTCGTGACCGATGCGCCCGAGGACTGGTTCGACGTGTTGCCGGCGGCGTCGAAGGCGTCGACCTTGTACGTGTAGGTCGTGCTGGCTGCGAGGCCGGAGTCGTGGAAGGTGGTCGTCGAGCCGCCGACCGTCTGCACCTTCGTGCCGTCCCGGAATACGTCGTACCCGGCGACGCCGACGTTGTCGTTCGACGCCGACCACGTGACGGTCACGGCGGTCGAGCTGTCGGCCGACGCGTGCACGTTGCCCGGCACGGTCGGCGCGGACGTGTCGCCCCCGCCGCCCGCCGAGCCCGCCGCGAGGACGAGGTTGTCGACGTCGAACGTCGCCCCGGAGGCCGGCGAGGACTCGACCACGTTCACCGTCAGGGAGTCGCCGGCCCTGGCGACCGTGTAGGAGACGGTCGGGAAGGCCTGCCACGACGACGTCACGGCGACGCACCCCTGCGCAGAGCCCACGGTGCTCGACCCGCCGGCGGGCACCTCCTTGATCTTCAGGCACACGGTCCCACCGGTGCTCGACCGCACCGTGCCGTCGAGGGTGTAGGCCGCGCCGGCGGCGGCGTTCGTCACCGGCTTGGAGGTCGTGTAGGCGTACGCCTGCGTCCCCGCCCGCTGCGCGGTCACCCGCCCGGCGTGGCCGCCGCCGTTGCCGGTCACGAGCGAGAGGGAGCCGCCGCTCGCCGCCCAGCCCGACAGGGAGCCCGACCCGCTGCTGCCCTCGAACCCGCCGTTCGCGAGCAGGTTCGTGGCCGCGGGGACGGTCGCTGCGAACACCAGCACGGCCACGGCCACGAGCGCCGCCACGGCCATGCTCTTCCAGATCCACCCTGCCATACGCCGTCGCGACTCTAGACCGCGATCCGCAAACGGTCAACCTGCGCGGTCCACTAGACACGTTCTGGCCCCGCCCGTACAGTCCAGCTATCGTGGGCTTTCGCGCCTACGGCAGGTGACTGGATATGACGCGGCGATCACTCATTCTGGCGGCAGCTCTTGCTGCGGCAATTCTCGGCGGGCGCGTCGGAACGGCGCACGCGACCGATCCCTCGACGGGCGACCCCGTGATCGCCGCGGTCGGCGACATGGCCTGCGCGCCGGGCGACTCGCATTTCAACGGCGGCGCCGGCACGTCGGCCAACTGCGGAGAGGCCCGCGACAGCGCCCAGATGGAGCAGGACCCGACGATCGACACGCTGCTCGGCCTGGGCGACTACCAGTACGGCTGCGGCACGCTCGCCGAGTATTCCCAGAGCTACGGGCCCACCTGGGGGTTCTTCAACAGCATCATCGACCCCAGCGCCGGGAACCACGAGTACTCGACCAGCACGAACTCGGCCACCGGCGCCAGGTGCCCCGACCCGAACGACGCCGCCCAGGACTACTTCTCCTACTTCGGCGCGCCCGCCCACCCCGCGACGGCCGGCGAGTACTCCTTCAACGTCGGCAAGTGGCACCTGATCTCGCTCAACGCCAACTGCTCGAAGACGAACGTCGGCGGCTGCGGCGCCGGCAGCGCCCAGACGCAGTGGCTGCAGAGCGACCTGAACGCCAACTCGCAGCCGTGCGTGCTGGCCTACTGGCACCAGCCGCGCTGGACGGCCACCGGCACGAACGCCTCGTCCTACGCGACGTGGTGGAGCACGCTGTACGCCGCCCACGTCGATGTCGTGCTGAACGGGCACATCCACACGTACGCGCGCTTCGGGCCGCTCAACCCGAGCGGCGGCGCGGACGCGGCGAACGGCATCCGTGAGGTGATCGTGGGCACCGGGGGCGAGTCGCTCCAGTCCGCCGCCACCAACTCGAGCCCCGCACCGCTCGCGAACTACCGCACGTTCGGCTACCTGCGGATGGTGCTGCACCCCACCGGGTACGACGCCCAGTTCATCGACTCCACCGGCGCCGTCAAGGACACCTTCTCGGGGACGTGCCACGGCACCACCCCGCCGCCGGCCGGGCTCGACATCTCCCAGGCGGCGCCTTCCTCCGTGCAGGCCGACGCCGGAACGAGCTACACCGTCACGGTCACCAACCCGGGCACGTCGGCCCAGACGAACGTCACGGTCACCGACAACCCGCCGGCGAACGCACAGTCGGTCTCGGCCGCGCCGTCGAGCGGCAGCTGCGCCGGCCAGGGCCCGATCACCTGCAACGTGGGGACGCTCGGGCCGGGTGAGTCGGCCACCGTCACCGTGAACGCGACGCCGATCCTGCCGCCGACCGCGGTGAACGTTGCCGCCGCCCAGTCCGACCAGGCGAGCCAGGTGACGAACAGCAAGACCGTCAACGTCACCGCCGCCCCGAACACGAGCTACGTCGGCGTGACCAACCTCGGCTTCGGCTCGCCGTCTCCGGCGCTGGCCATGGGCGGGGTGCTGCAGTGGAGCTTCGTCGGCCCGGGTTCGCACAGCGCGACCGACAACACGAGCGGGCTCGGGATCCTCCCCGACACCGGCCTCGTCGCCCCGGTCGCCTACCGGCAGACGACCTTCCCCGCGGCGGGGGCCTACACGTTCACCGACACGGCCACCGGCAGGACGATCAAGCTGACCGTGCCGATGAAGGCCACGCCGGCGACCGGCTCGACCACGACGAGGTTCACGCTGACGTGGGCGGCCGCGGCGCCTCCTGCCGGCTACTCGGAGGACGTGCAGGTGCAGCGCCCCGGGTCGACGTCATGGGTGTCGCTCTTCAAGGCGACAACGGCCACGTCGGGGACGTATACGCCCACAAGCGGCAAGGGGACGTACAGGTTCCGCGCCCGCTTCCGGCGCACGACCGGCACCGGCGCGTCCGCCTACACGACGAACGTCAGCGTCAAGGTCAGCTGAATAAACGGGGTCTGACCCCGTTTATTCACGGGGAGATCAGGCCGGCGCGGATCGCGTAGCGGGTCAGGTCGACCCGGTTTCGCAGGCCGAGCTTGTGGCGCAGGTTCTCGCGGTGGCGCTCGACCGTCCGCGGGCTGATGACGAGCATGTCGGCGATCTCGCGCGAGGTGTGGCCGTCGGCGATCAGCGCCAGGATCTGCGATTCGCGCCCGGTCAACACGGCCGTCGACTCGTCGTCGGTGAGCGCCCGGCCGAGGAGCGACCGTTCGACCGCCGGGTAGACGAACGTCTCTCCGCGCATGGCCGCGCGGCAGGCGGTGATCAGGTCGTGGTCGGCGACGGACTTGAGGACGTAGCCGCTCGCCCCGGCCCGCATCGCCTCCAGGAAGTACTGCTCGCTGTCGTGCATCGAGAGGATCAGCGTGCGCAGCCGGGGCCGCAGACGCGAAAGCTCCTGGGCCGCCTGGATGCCCGTCATCCCCGGCATGGAGATGTCGAGGACGGCGAGGTCGACGTCGTCGTGCACCGCCCGCCGCACCGCCTCGGCCCCGTCGCCGACCTCGGCCACCACGCGCATGTCGGCCTCCGACTCGAGCACGAGCCGCAGGCCGCGGCGGACGACGGCGTGGTCGTCGGCGAGCAGGATGCCCATCTGCCGCGTCGCCGTGCGCACGCTATGCCGCCGCCGAGGGGATGCGGAGCTCGACCTCGACGCCGCCCTCGTCGGCGACGCCGAGCACCAGCCGGCCGCCGATCATCAGGGCGCGCTCGCGCATGCCCCGGATGCCGCCGCCCGAGCGCGGCAGCTCCCCCAGGCCGCGGCCGTCGTCCGCGACCCGCAGGTAGACGGCGCCGCCCTCGGCCGAGAGGCGCAGCCGCACGCGGGTGCAGCCGGCGTGCCGGACCGCGTTCGTCAGTGCCTCCTGGGCGACCCGGTACACGGCCAGCTCGACGTCGGGTGGGAGCGACGGCACCTCGGCCTCCACCTCGTCCGTGACCTCGATCTGCGCCCGGCGCGCGATCGCGTCGGCGAGCGCCGCCAGCGCGCTTGCAAGGCCGAGGTCGTCGAGCACGGCCGGGCGCAGCTCGTAGCTGATCCGGCGCAGCTCCTCGAGGCTCTCGCGCGCGAGCTCCTGGGCGTCGGCGAGCGTGTCGGCCCATCCGTCGCTCACGTGGCCCCGCAGCCGCTTCAGCTCCAGGAGCACGGCGGTCAGGTTCTGGCCGATCTGGTCGTGCAGCTCCTGGGAGATGCGCCGTCGCTCGGCCTCCTGCGCCGAGAGCACCCGCCGCATGCTGGCGCGGCGCTCGTCCTCGAGCCGCTCGAGGGTGGCGTTGAAGGCCGTGATCACCTCGGCCACCTCGGGCGTGCCGCCGGCGTCGAGCCGCCGCCCCGGCTGGAGCACGTCGGCGCTGCGCATGAGCCCCATCAGGCGGCCGAGCGGGGCCATGCTGAACCGCAGGAGCAGCGCGTTTCCGCCCAGCATCACCACCAGGCCGGCGAACAGGACCGCGAGCTGGCTGCCCGTCACGGACGGGTCCACCCGCACGGGCGTCAGGACGAGCAGCAGGAACGCGATGACGAGAATCGTCGCGTTCACCGCCAGGACGCGCGCGTAGAGGCCGAGATCGGGCGTGGCGAGCCGTGGCCGGCGCGTGCCGCCCGGCCGGGCCAGACCGTGGTCGTCCCGCGTGGTCGCGCTCACCGTGCGCCTGCGAGTCTACTCCCACGCCGCTGGGTGAAACCACCCAACCTGGCTCTGGGGGCCGGTTTGGGGTCGCCTGCGCGGCTATGTTGGACGCCTTCGCGGCCCTGTCTCGAGAACGACACGAGGAGGCTTTCCATGGACATGCTCTCCGAGACGATCGAGGAGGCCCGGCGACTGCTCGCCGAGGGAGACGACAAGCGTGCCGCCGATCTGCTCACCACCGCGGCGGGCGAGTGCCGCGACGAGCGCCGCGCGGCGATGATCCGCGCGCTCGCGATCCAGGGGCGGGAACGGGCCGGCCGGTTCGGGAAGCGCCGCTGGGACGAGCCCATCCGGCTCGCCGACGAGCAGCTGGCCGGCGTCAGCCAATAGACCTTCTCGGCCGCGTCCGCCACAGGAACCAGAGCAGGCCCGCCGTCAGTCCGACCACCGCCGCGACGGCGGCGGCGAGCGCCGTATCGCGATTCGAGCCGCCCCCGGACGACGTCGCGGGCGGCGCGGACACGAGCGTGATGTCGTGCCGCGCCGCCAGCGCCCGCACGGCCCGCGCCGCCGCCTTCACGACGTCCGCGGAGGTGCTCCCGCCCGGCGGCGGCAGCCGGCGCAGGACGGCCACGTCGGGACCAGTCCGGGCGTTCTCCTCGATGCGCTGGACGCCTCCGCGCTTCACGAGGTGGGCCCCCTGCGCCAGCCCGTAGCCCGAAGGCATCACGACCAGGACGCGCTGCCCCCAGACGTACGAGAGCTCGGAGCCCAGGAACTTCGCGTACACCGATGGTCGCCCGAACAGCGTCGGCACGGAGCCGAGGTCGCGCGGCGACTGGATCACGGCGACCCGGATCCGGTAGCCCTGCCCGTTGGCCGAGCGCACGAGCCCGCTCAGCTCCCGCCGCAGCCCGGCGGGGGCCGGCTGGTAGGGGAAGAACACCGGCTGGTAGACGAGCACGTCGCTGGCCGGATCGCCGTCCGCGAGCGCCGCCGGCGGGCGCGGCGTCCCGGCCGCCGCGGCGGCGACCAGCGCCAGCGCGACCGCCGTCGACCGGCGGCCGATCACCCCGACCGCGTCCGCGGAGGCAGCTCGAGCACGCCTGCCAGCGTACCGGCCGTCACAGGACCGAGTTGCCCAGCAGGATCACGATCACGACGGCGAGGAGGCCGGCCGCGAAGGCCGCGAACGCGGCGAGCAGGATGAGGCCGGGCGAGCGGGGCGTCACGTCATCCCTCCGCGTGGTCGACGACGATCACGGTGAACGGCTGCCCGCCGCGCGGCTCGACCTGGTAGCTGACCCCCCAGTGGCCGACCATGACGAGCGCGGGCGTCGTCCGCACGTAGGTGCCGGGCGACTTCTCCGGCAGCGTATAGGCCTGGGTGCCCATCTCCATGTCGAGCATCGCAAACTGAAGCGTGACGCGGGCGTCCGTCACCGGCTGCCCGTTCTGGGACAGGCGCAGGGTGAACGTGCTCGGCTGGGCGGCCCGGTTGGGGTCGACGTGGACGTGGAGCGTGTAGGAGCCGTGGCGGATCACGCGGTCGACCGCGCCGGGGCCGACATGCGCGCTCGCCTGGCCGACCTCGGCGAGCGCCTTCGCGGGCGGCGGCAGGCTCGAGAGCACCATCGCCGCGAGCAGCGTGGCGGTCACCAGCACGACCTCGGTCCCGACGTTGCGGCGCAGGAGGCGCGCGCCGGACTCCGCCAGGGCGCGGTCGCCCCGCTCGCGGGCCGCGGCCAGCCGGGGCACCGCGCGGGCGTAGTTGAGGCCGCCCGCGACGAGCGCGCACGCGAGCAGCGCGATCTTGACGAGGATCGCCTGCCCGTAGCTCGTCCCCCACAGCGACGAGAGCGTCGGCAGGTGGATGATCGAGGCGGCCACGCCGCTTGCGATCACGAGGAGCACGCACACGAGCGCGGTGTTGGAGAAGCGGGGGACGACGAGCCCGAGCACCTCGAGCCGCTCGCCGGGCGGCGTGCGCACCGCCAGGATCACGACCCCGACGAGGCCGCCGAGCCAGATCGCCGCGGCGGTGACATGCGTCCAGTCCAGCACGAGCGAGAGCGCCGCCGGCGACGTCTGGGCCGCGTGCCCCGCGAGCCCGGGCACGGCCGTCGCAGCGCCGGCGGCCAGCAGGGCGCCCGTCAGCGCCAGCAGGGCCGCGACCGACCGGTGCCGGCGGCGGCCGTCGTCGACCCAGAGGGCCGCCCAGGCCGCGACCGCGAACAGCGCCACCACCAGCTCGAGGTCGGTGAACGACCGGCCCAGGTTGGAGTCGCGGACGACCGGCACGGTCGCGGCCAGGTCGACAAACGGGCGCTGGGCGAACTCCGCTGTCGCCACGAGCACGTAGAGCGGGATCGCGAGCATCGCGAAGACGAGCGCGACCGCCGTCGCCCGCGAGAGCGCCCGCAGCGGCGCGGGGGCGACGGCCGCTGCCGGCCGGGCGATGACGGCGCGCAGCGAGAACAGGCCCACGGCCAGCATCAGGCCGAGGAAGGCGAGCCAGCGGGTGGCGACCAGCTGGGGCGACGTCGCCGTCTCGGACAGCGAGGGGATCACGAACTGCGGCGCCGGGCCCGGGTTGGGCCCGACGGCGAACGTGAACGCCCCGCGCACCGGATGGCCGTCGGCGGAGATCACCCGCCAGTAGACGAGATACCAGCCCTCCGGCAGGTGGCGCACCGGCACGGCGATCGTGCCCGGATCGGACGGGAGCGCGGCCGGCGAGCCGGTGGCCTCCTGCTCGCCGCCGGCGTTCGTCACCGAGACGACCGCGAACTTCGGCGCGACCGCCTCGTCGTAGGTGAGGCTGACCCGCGCCGGCGAGGCCGGGATCGTGCCGCTGGCCTGGGGGGTGGTGCGCAGGAGCGCGGCGTGCGCCCACGCCGCCGCCGGCAGCGCGAGCGCGCACGCCGCGACGGCGAGCGCGATCGCCGTCCGACGCACCCGGGAGGTCACGTCAGCGGCCTCCGGCCGGCCACCAGGCCGATGAGTCCGATCAGCACGCCGACCGCGCCGACGACCAGCGCGGCGACCACAAGCAGCGTGCTCGGGCCGCCGCCCAGGGACGAGCCCTGCACGGTCGGGCTGGGCGTGTCGGACGACTCGGGGCCGTCCCAGTTGACCACGCTCCCGTCCGAGTACGTCTGGCGCACCTCGAAGACGTAGTCCTGCGAGCCGCCGGTGAGCGTGCCCTGGAAGTGGAAGACGGCGTCGTCGTCCGTGGGCACGTGGCCGCCCGTCCAGGTGACTCGCTGCACGACGGCCGACTCGCCCGACCCGGTCTGGCTGACGTGGCGCGTCCAGCCGGGCTCCGGCTCGAAGGAGTCGATCGCCACTCCGTCCGGAACCGTGAGCTCGATCTCGGTCGTGGTCGCATTCTCCTTCTCGGTCGGGACGGCGAGGGTGAACTGCTGCAGCACCCCGGTCTTGGCGACCGGCGGGCTGATCGCGGCATGCGCGAGGGCGGACGGCGCCCACACGAGGACGGCCGCGAGGACGAGGCCGGCCGCCCCGGCGCGGACGCCGAAGCGGGCTCTGGATGAGGTCATCATGCTCCCTTCCCGGGGCTACGGGCCCCGAGCGTCGGTGGTTCAGGCCGGACGGGGAGCGGCGGGCGGCCCGCGGGTGAGGTCCCCACCGCAGAGGAGCGCGAGGGCGCGCACGGCGGTGGCGAAGAGCGGGCACGGGATCGCGCGAGCGGGGCACGGACGGCGGGCGAGCGCCCGCCGCGCGGCCGTCCGGCGCAGGGCGGCGAGCGCGTGGTCGGCGGCCGTCACGAGCGCCGCGATGACGAGCGAGAGCCCGACCAGGATCGGGGCGGCGTCGGCGTGCACCGGCCCGCGGAGGCACCGCAGCCCCATCCACCCCAGCCCCTCGTGGTAGTGGATGCACGACTCGGTGAGCGCGAACCCGAGGTTCGTGACGAGCGCAAGGACGGCTGCGCGCACGGCGATGCGCGACACCCGCAGCGGCGGCGGCGCGGCCCAGCGGACGAGGTCGAGCGCGCACCGCTCCCGCACGCCCATCGCGACCAGCCACACACCGCCGGCGGCGACCGCGGCCGATGCCGTCAGCGCGACCGCCGCGATCCAGACCGGATCGGCCCCGCCGCCTTCGCCCGCCAGCCGCCGGGCGACGGTGTCGCCGGCGAGCGCGTAGGCGATCTGGCGCGACACGGCGATGACGAGGATCGCGGCGGGCGCCCAGACGAGGGCCCGCGACCGGCTCATCCGCCCACCCTGAGCGTGAACGGCGCGGTCAGGATCTTCCCGTCGACCTTGCACTGCAGGAACAGCCGCCAGGTGCCCGCCTCCGGCAGCAGCACACCGACGTGCATCACCCCCGGCTTCGTCGAGCTGCCCGTAATCGACGTCGGCCCGCCGATGCTGGCGCACCC
Source organism: Thermoleophilia bacterium (assembly GCA_025928435.1). The sequence goes on along the minus strand of JAICJM010000033.1, from coordinate 1,439 downwards.
GGCCTGGTTCGGCGCGCAGATGTGGGTGTGGAAGTAGGCCAGGTCGTGCTCGTGGAAGAAGATCGCGTGCCCCATCGCCCCGAACCAGGGCGTGAAGTCGGCCGGGCGGCCCGCGGCGTTGCGCACGCTCACGTCGATGAGGGCCGCCTGGGCCAGATGCAGTTTCGGGAGGCGCTTGACCGTGAACGTCCAGCCGCCCGTCGTCACGACCGGCTTGTACGGGGGCAGCGCGATCGGGTGGTAGGCGCCGGAGACGTGCACCTTCGTGAACAGCTGGAAGTTCGTGTAGCCCGGCCCCTTCGTGCGCGGGTACACGTCGACCAGCACCCGGTACGGCCCCGGCTGCGGGAAGACGACGCGCTGGGTGATGCGGCCGTCGGGCCCGATCGGCGGGTGGAGGTGGACGATCGAGGAGAGGTCGTCGCGCACGAAGATCAGATGCACGCCGGTGTGCGGCCCGGGGCCGGTGCGGTAGTGGACGAGCGGCGCCCCGGACGGCTGGGTGACGGTGAACGAGACCTTGACCGGCAGGCCGGCCTTCACTGCCCCTGCGGGCTGGAAGGCCTGCAGGTGGTAGATCCGCGCAGCCTGGATGTGGGGCGCGCTCACCCCGCCCCCACCCCCGCCGCACCCTGCCAGCGCGAAGACGAGAGACAGGAGCCCCAGCGCGCGCCTCATGCCGTCGCCGCCTTCCCGCCGGCGAACAGGTACGAGTGGTGCGGCGGCACGTACGGGCCGATCTCGACCACGATCTCGGCGTGGCGGCGCAGCGAGACGGCCCCCGGGGAGCCGGCGACCCGCCGGCCGCCGACGTAGATGCGCACCGGGGCGGCCGACCGGAAGCCGCAGGCCCGGTGGCGGGTGAGCGGCTGGCCCCACAGCGCGAAGAGGTCGCGCAGCGCGAGGCCCCGTCCGGGACGGAAGCGGACGACGCCGGTGGGGTCGGTCGTCCGCGCCGGATACGCGCACCGGCCACCCCGGACCGTGGCGCCGACGGCGCGCCGCGGCCGGGCGACGCCGATTCCAGGCGGCAGCAGCAGGACGCGGCCGCGGGCGAACAGCTCGACGTGGGCCTCCTCCCACGGGCCGCCGGCCTTCGTGCAGCGCAGGCCGGCGACGGGCGCGCCTCGGTCGGCGCGGGAGCCGGTCGAGAGCTCGAAGGCGGGGCCGCGGCCGATGGGCGTCGCCACCGGCGCGGGCCCATGCGCGGGCGCGACGCCGCCGAGGAGCGCTGCGGCCAGCAGCCGCAGGGCGGCGGCGATCACGGTCATCCTGGAATGTGTGCCGATCGCGGCACGGGTTGCATCGAAACCTCTCCCACCTGCAGCCGGAGCTCGCTCACGGCTGCGCCGAATCCCCTAGGACGCGACGGCAAGCGGCGGGGCGCGGCCCGGGTGGGCGCGGCCGGCGGGCGCCGGGAGCGGCGACGACGCCGGTCG
>JAICJM010000172.1 GCA_025928435.1 Thermoleophilia bacterium | reverse complement strand
GTGGATCGCCTCGGCCTCGCGCCGCAGCGCGTCGCGCGCCTCGGCCGGGCCGCGGTGGGGCGCGTCCGAGCGGGCCCGCATCCGCGTCAGCGCCCAGGTCAGGTTGACGGCCGTCGGCCGCGTCCCCGCCAGGCCCGTGCAGGCGCGGGCGACGTCGTCGCGCAGCGTCCCGACGTCGTCAGCACGGCTTCGCGCCGCTGCCAGAGCGGCGCCGTAGGCGGCCGCGATGCCGATGGCGGGCGCGCCGCGTACGACCATGCCGCGGATCGCGTCGGCCACCTCCTGCCACGTCTCGAGCCGCACCTCGACGGTCTCGGCCGGGAGCCGGGTCTGGTCGAGGAGCACCACCGCACCGTCCTCGATGCGGGCGATCCGGTGCGGCGCGAGCGCGGTTGAGCGGGGAGGCGCGATCACCCGAGCCACTATATCGCCGGGCTCGCGACGCCCAGGTTCCGCCGCCGCGCGACCAGCGACGCGAGCGCGATCAGGCCGGCGCCGAAGACGATCACCGCGAGCGCCCAGCCGATGCTCGAGCCGACCACGATCGACAGCGCCACGAGCCAGACGAGGCCGCCCAGCGCTCCGGTCCAGAGCAGGCTTCGGAGGTCGAACCGGGCGGCGGCGACGAGGGAGACCGCCACCGCGACCGTCAGGAGCGCGTGCCACGGCCCCAGGCGGTCGACGCCCGTGGAGGCCATGCCGGCCACCGCCGAGGTGATCGCGAGCAGCGAGGACGAGCGCCAGGCCGCCTCGGCGCCGGCGTGCGAGCCGCGCCGCAGCAGCAGGCCGCCGACCGGCACCGCCACGACCGCCTGGGCGATCAGCCACCACGGCACCGACGAGCTCGTGAGCAGGCCGGCCGCGTCGGACGCCAGGCCGGTGAACGCGACCAGCGACGCGGTCAGCCCCCAGCCGGTCAGGCGGACGATCCCGAGCAGCCGGTGCAGGCCGGCCACGATCGCGGCGGCTGCGAGGCTGATGGCCGCGCCGGCGCCGGGGCCCGCGCCGAGGACGGCCGCGGAGGTCGCAGAGGCCAGCCCGAACGCGACGTAGCCCGTCGCCCCCGCCAGCTCGACCTCCCAGTCGGGCCGGTCGCGCCGGTGCAGGAGGAGGGCGGCCGCGAGCGCCGCGGCCGGGAACACGTAGGGCGTCGTCGCCTGGGCCCACGTGAGCAGCCCGTCGTACCCGATGGCGTAGAGCACGGCGACGCCGGTGAAGCAGATCAGCGCGCCGGCGGCGCGCAGGACGGAGGCGACGTCGACCCGGCGGGCCGGCCTCCGCCGCCGGAGCAGCGCCTCGAGCCGGGCCGGGTCGACCTCCCCGCGCTCGAGCGCATCCGACAGCCGGTGGATCAGATCGTCATATATCATAGACGCTATATAGCGCCTATGCGCTACCGCGTCAAGGCCTGCTTGAGCACATCGATGTTGCGCACGGGCGTCGGGTCGACGCCGCGGCGCAGCGCCGCGCCGTAGCTGGCCCAGTCGCCGTGGGCCACGAGGGAGAAGGCCCGGGCGGCCGGCGTGTCCCCCCGGGCCTCGACGATCTCGACCAGGGCCGCCTCGTCCGCGATCAGGCGGGCGGTGGCCTCGATGCTCGTGCGCACGGCGTCGGGCTGGCCCGGATCGGACAGGAACACGGCGGCGAACCGGCCGGGGGGCGTGCCCTCCCAGCCCACGATCTCGTTGTGGGCCAGCTCGGGCAGCGCGTGGCTGAACGCGTGCATCTTCGCGTTCTCGTTCAGCTGCGTCTTCCAGCGGTAGGCGACCGCGCCCATCGGGCCGGCGCCGTAGACGAGGGGCACGGTCGTCGCCAGGCGCTCGCCCAGCTCCCGCGCCGGGCCGCCCTCGACCCGCTCGACGCCCTCCGCCGCCGCCGACGCGATGCCCGGGGATGCGAGCCCGCAGGCCCCGAACGCGCCCGCCATCGCGCCGAACAGGTAGCCCAGGGCCGCCCGCGGCTGGCCCGTCGCGACCACATCCGGCACCTCCGCGTAGGCGGCCCTCCACTCCCGCGCGAGCTCCACCAGCGTGCCGCCCGAGCCCACGACCAGCAGGTCGGCGCCCTGGTCGCGGGCCTGCTCCGCGCAGGCGAGCGTCTCCTGGGTCTCGCCCGAGTAGCTGACGCACATGACGAGCGTCCCCGGGCCGGCCCAGTGGGGCACGCGGAAGCCGCGGACGCGCGTGATCGGCACCGGGCACTCGCCGGCGACCAGCGCGCGCAGGAGCTCGCCGCCCATCGCCGAGCCCCCCATCGCCGCGATGATCACCGCGCCGGGGAGCGCCACCCGGGCGCCCGCCTCCGCGCCGACCTGCTCGCCCACGCGCAGCTGCTCGGCCATCCCGGCGATGGCGTCCGCCATCCCGGATGGGTCGGCCGCGGCTACCACACGGGCTCCCCGTCGCTGCCCATCACGCGATTCTCCACCGTCCGCCCGGCCGTCACAACTGCGCCTTGTAGCAGCACCGAGCCGGACACGCGCGCGCCCGCCTCCACCCGGCAGCCGGGGCCGACCACGGAACCTGTCACGTCGGCGGCCGGATCGACCTGCGCCGAGGGGTCGACGAGGCCGCCCGCGGGCATCCGCTCGAGGTTGGCGGCCAGGTAGCTCTCGGGCGTGCCGATGTCGCGCCAGTAGCCGTCCGAGCTCTGCGCGTGAAGGCCCGCGCCGACGAGCAGCGGGAACACCTCGTACTCGACCGAGACGGGCCTTCCCGCCGGGATCAGGTCGAGCACGCCGGGCTCGACCACGTAGGTGCCGGCGTTGATCGTCACCGCGGGGGCAGTCCCCGGCGCGGGCTTCTCGACGAACGCGGTCACGGCGCCGTCGGCGGCCGTCACGACCACGCCGTAGCGACTGGGATCCTCGACCGGGTGGAGCGCCAGGCTCATGCGCGCCTCGCGGTCGCGGTGGAAGCGCACGAGCGCCGAGAGGTCGAGGTCGGTGAGGACGTCGCCGTTTGCGACCACGAAGGTCTCGGACAGCTCGCGGGCGGCGTGGGCGATCGCGCCGCCGGTGCCGAGCGGCTCGGGCTCGACGACGTACTCGAGCTCGTCGCCAAAGTGGTCCCGGATCGCGTCGGGCCGGTAGCCGCACGCGAGCACGACGCGGTCGATGCCGTGGGCGCGCAGGTGCGCGATCTGGTGCTCGAGGAAGGGGCGGTTCGCGATCGGGAGCATCGGCTTGGGGGTGGCGTAGGTGAGCGGGCGCAGGCGAGTGCCCTCCCCGCCGACCAGCACGACTGCGATCACCGAGCGGCGGCCGCGGGCGGCCGCCCCACCGACTCGTACGCGAAGCCGGCGGCGCGGGCCTGGTCGGGGTCGAGCAGGTTGCGCCCGTCGACCACCAGCGGCGTGCGCATCAGCTCGTGCACGGCCCGCGTGCACACCTGCCGGAACTCGCCCCACTCCGTGACGATCACCGCCGCGTCGGCGCCCGTGACCGCCTCGAGCATCGAGCCGGCCAGCTCGACATCGTCGCCTAGCAGCTCCGCGGCGTTCCCCATCGCCACCGGGTCGTAGCCGACCACCGTCGCCCCCTCTGACCGCAGGCGGGCCGAGAGGATGAGGCTCGACGCCTCGCGCATGTCGTCCGTGTCCGCCTTGAAGGCCAGCCCCAGGAGCGCGATCCGCTTCCCCCGCAGCGGGCCCAGATGCCGCTCCAGCTTGCCGACCACGCGCCGCTTCTGCAGGTCGTTCACCTCGATCACCGACGTCAGCAGCTGGAAGTGGTAGCCCGAGTTGCCGGCGAGCTGCTTGAGCGCCTTCACGTCCTTCGGGAAGCAGCTGCCGCCGTACCCGATGCCCGGGCGCAGGAAGTGCGGGCCGATGCGGGCGTCGAGCCCCATCCCCTGGGCGACGACGCCGACGTCCGCCCCCACCTCCTCGCACACGTTCGCGATCTCGTTCACGAACGAGATCTTGGTGGCGAGAAAGGCGTTGGAGGCGTACTTGATCATCTCGGCGCTGGCGACGTCGGTGCTGATGACCGGCGCGCCCAGGTCGGCGTAGAGGTCGGCCACCGCGCGGCCGTCCGCCTCGTCAAAGGCGCCGATGACGATCCGGTCCGGCTCCATGAAGTCCGCCACGGCGCGGCCCTCGCGCAGAAACTCGGGGTTGGAGACGTAGCCGACCCGCTGCAGGCCGCGCGCGTCGAGGTCCTCGCGCAGCTTGTCGCCCGTGCCGACCGGCACCGTGCTCTTCATCACCAGGATCAGCCGATCGCCGGTCTCCGGCAGGCTGTCGACGACCGCGCGCACCCGCGAGAGGTCGGCATCGCCGGAGTGGGTGGCCGGCGTGTCGACGCAGACGAACGCGATCCGGCACCCGTCCACGAGCTCGTCGAGCTCGAGCGTGAACCGCAGCCGCGCCCGGTTGCGCGCGAGCAGGCGGTCGACGCCCGGCTCGTAGATCGGCACGGAGCCCGCGTGCAGGGCCTCGATCCGCTCCGGCTTCACGTCCAGGCAGACGACGTCGTGCCCCAGGTCGGCGAAGCAGGCCGCCGTGACCAGGCCCACGTAGCCGACCCCGATCACGCCGACCGGGTGCGCATTCCCGTTCCCGTTGGTCACGGGACCGGCCGCAGCGACTTCGCGATCGCGATCATGTCGGCGTTCGAGAGGTCGTCGAGGAGGGTGTTTTGCACCCAGTAGGCAGTGTGGCTCTGGATGAAGGCGATCATGTGGATGTGGCTGCCGTTGAAGTAGAACCGGTACGTGCGCGGCCCGATCCTACGGGTGGCGCTCGGGTCGGACAGGATCGGGGCGTCCGTGAATCGCGTCTCCTCGATCCCCCAGCTCGCGCCCGGCGTGCTCGGCATGTTGAAGTAGGCGTACAGCGAGCTCCAGTGGTGGCCGGCGTTCGGGATGTGGTACGCACGCACCGGGTAGCTCGACGGCACCTCGGAGTCGTTCTGGGTCACGGTCGGGTAGAGCAGCGGGAACGTGACCTTGTGGCGCCGGGCCTGGAACTCGCTCAGATACGCCTGGCTGTCCGGCGTGATGTCCGGCGGGAGGGCCCGTGACGTCGACGTTTTCGGGGCCGCGACGGCGAGCTTGCCGCTGAAGTCGCTCCCGACCACCACGACGACGTCCTCGGCGGAGGCGATGGCCGCGGGCATCGGGGCGGTGGGCGCGTTCCCGCCCATGATGTGCGCGACGTCCGCGGCCGCCTTCCCGTGGCCGGCCCCGTAGTAGACCCAGGTCTGGGCGTAGCTCTGCGTGGGCGCGTTCCCCGACGACGTCGTGTACCCGAACTTCGACAGTGCGTCGGCCGTCGTCGCCGCCTCGCCGGTCTTGAGGGTGCCGTTCAGGACCGAGATCGAGACGGTCGCCGGGTCGACCGCGGGCTTCCACCTGTGCTTCTTCGGCTTCTGCTTCGTCGGCGCCGTCGGCAGCTGGCTGGTGGGCGAGCGCACGTCCTGCGGGTGGGTGAAGGCGAACACCGCCTGGCGGATCGCCTGCGACGTCGCCTCGACGACTGACGCCGCGCCGATCATGCCCGTGGTCGCCTGGAGGCGCGAGGTGATGATGTGCTTGCTGGAGTAGGCCAGGGTGGCGTAGTTCAGCATCGTGTGCAGGCCGACCCCGCCGTTCGCGCCCGCGATGTCGACGTTGGACGCGATCGTGTGGATGATGTCCTTGATCGCGCCCAGATCGCTCAGGCTGATGCCGTGGAAGCGCTGAGCCGCCTTCTGCTCGAAGGCGTGCAGGAAGGTCTGCTGGCGGGCGTTGCGGTAGAAGTCGGAGTCGGTGTGGCGGAAGCGCGAGAACGCGAGCGCGTCCTTGCCGGTCAGGAGCTGGTAGCCGGGCGGGACGTCGATCACCGACCAGCGCTCGCCCTCCGGGAGCGCGTCGTTCTCGGCCTGGGTGTGGATGTATGCCTGGTCGACAGGGACGTAGACGCCGCCCATGTCGTTCACGAGGCTCGTGAAGCTGTGGAAGTTGACGCCGACCAGGTAGTTCACCCGCAGGCCGGTGAGCTGCTTCACGGTCTGAAGCACCGTCTTCGGCCCGCCGTCGGAGAACGCGGCGTTGATCTTGTCCTGGCCGAAGCCGGGGATGTCGACCCACAGGTCGCGCGGCAGCGAGAGGAGCGAGATCAGGTGGGTGCGCGGGTCGATCCGCACCAGCATCAGGGTGTCGGAGCGCGCGGGCGCCGAGCCGTCGGTGTAGCGGTGGTCGGAGCCGATCACGAGCGCGATCGCGGGCGCGTTCGCCACGGGCAGGAGCGGGTCGATGTTCCCCTCCGCGTGCACGAAGGACGGCGGCGGGCTCGTGATCTTGTTGTAGTCGCCGTAGAAGGTGTAGAACAGGGCCGCCGCGGCCGCGATGATGACGACGAGGAGCGAGCCCGCGCTCCACAGGGCGATCCGGACCCAGCGGCGCCGGCGGCGGGGACGGCGCGGCGGGGATCCCCCTCCGTAGACCGTCATCTTGGGGCGGGGCGGCCTGCTGCCACCTCCTCCGTCACGCTGCGTGGTAGGCGGAGTCTGGGTTGCCATCGAGCTTTGAGAACGGGAACGGGCCCGCTCCGGCAGGCCCGGGTGAGTATAGACCGCGGGTCTGATCGACCCCGCGGGGTCGGCTAGCCCCCAGGCGGGCCGGCCATGGCCCGCGCGAACTCCACCAGGATGCGCCGGTAGGTGGCGAGCGAGTCGATCTCGACATGCTCCTCGGGGCCGTGATGGCCCGCGCCGGAGGGCCCGAACTCGACGCACGGGATGCCCCGTTGCAGGAAGAGCACCGCGTCGGAGGCGCCGTGCCGGCCGACCCCGATCGCGCGGCCCTCGCGATGCCCGCGGACGACGTGGCGGAGCAGCTTCACGTGGTCGTCGTAGGGGTTCAGCTGGGCGGCGGGCACCTGGTAGAGCAGCTCGGGCTCGGGGTGGAGCGTGCGCAGCTGATCCATGACCTCGGCCGGATCCTGGGTGGGCAGGTGGCGGATGTCGACGTCGATGCGGCAGGTGTCCGGCACGGCGTTCACCGCTTTGCCGCCGGCGATCCGGCCCAGGCTCACCGACGGGCCGTCGAAGAGCTCGGAGCGCTCGGAGGCGAAGGGCAGGTCGCCGATGCGGCGGTAGAGGTCGATGGCCTTCAGCACGGCGTTCTCGCCCAGCCATGGGGTGCTCCCGTGGGCGGCGCGGCCGCGCACCTCGAAGCGGACGACGAGCGCGCCCTTGGCCTGCACGCCGATCTGGAGGTCGGTCGGCTCGCCGCAGATCGCGAAGTCGCCCAGGTTGCCCGCGTCGGCGAGGCGCGCGGTCGCCTTCGTGTTGAGCGTCTCGGCGTCCGACTCCTCGTCCGGGGCGATCAGGAGCTTCACGCGCATGCCCACGAGCCGCGCCGGCGCCTGCGCCAGGTCGACGAGGGCGCCGAGCATGGCGGCGAGCGCGCCCTTCATGTCGTAGGCGCCGCGGCCGTAGAGGTAGCCGTTGTCGCGCCGCGGCGAGAACTGGGCCGGGTCGCCGGGGACGACGTCAACGTGGGCGCTCAGGACGAGCGTCCTCGGCCCCTCCCCCACCGTCGCCACGACGGCCGGCCGGCCGTTCACCTCGGTCACGTCGTGCCGGATCGCCTGCCCCTCGAGCCACCCGAGCAGGAACCCCACGGCGCCCCGGATGCCCTCCTCGGTGGAGGTGTCGAACCCGATCAGCCGCTCGGCCAGGGCAAGATCGTCGACACCGCTCACGCCCCGATTGTGGCAGAGCCGTGAATAAACGGGGTCAGACCCCGTTTATTCAGGCGGAATGGGGGAGATCCCGCGTACGGTGGATGCATGGCTCGACCCCCTCGCATCTCCTATCCCGGCGCTGCCCACCACATCACGGCTCGCGGGGTCCGGCGCGCGGAGATCTTCAGCTCCGATCGAGACTACGAGGTATTTCTCGCCACCCTGGTCGAGGCCGGCAAGCTGGCGCGATGGGGTTGCCTCGCCTATTGCCTGATGCCGAACCATTTCCACCTGCTCATCGGACGGGTGACCACGGCGGAGCTCTCAAGCGGCATGCAGTTCCTGAACGGCACCTATGCCGCCCGCTACAACACCGCTCACAAGCGAACCGGTCACGTGTTCCAGGGCCGCTTCCACAGTGAGCTCGTGCGCCGCGACAACCACCTCCTCCAAGCGCTCCGGTACATCGCGCTGAATCCTGTCCGCGCCGGACTGACGTCGAGGCCCGAGCTCTGGAGATGGTCGAGCTACGGCGGCACCCTCGGCCTGGGGTCCAGGCAAGACTGGGTTCAGTACGAGAGTGTGCTCGCGCTCTTCGCCGGTGACCCGGCGACGGCTCGGCATCGCTACGCCGAGTTCGTCAACGCCGGCACGTCGTCCACCCGGAGGCCATCCCTGGGCGACCTCATCGACCCGGCCTCGGGAGCAGGTATCGCGCGTGCTCGGGACGAGTACGGTTACACGCAGGCGGAGATCGCCGCCCACCTGCGCGTCAGCCAACCGACGATCTCACGGATGATCAGGCGCGACCGCCAAGCGTGAATAAAAGGGGTCTGACCCCGTTCATTCAACGGCTGGGGGGCCTGTCCAGGGGGCGGGGTCCGGGAGGGTCTCGTCCTGGAACCAGGGGTAGGCGTCCGTGACCAGCGCGGCGTACGCGGCGAAGCGGGTGTGGTAGCGCACGGGCAGCTCCATCACCTCGAACAGCCCGGCCGGGAGCCGGCCCATGATCACGATGATGAACCACGCCAGGATGGCGGTCAGCTCCAGCAGCAGCGTCAGCACATAGGCGACCACGTAGGCCGGGATCAGCATGATCAGCCGGAAGAACGTTGTCAGCCGCGACAGCCGCTCCGGCTCGTCGACCGCCACC